>DASZNG010000001.1:0-40657 GCA_035551535.1 Acidimicrobiales bacterium
GGCCTCACTCTCACTGGGGTTACGCACTTCCAGGGAGAAAACGGCCAGGAAAGGTTGTTCTTGCGCTGATGGGTGATAGAGGCGAATCTTTGGTGCCTTGTCACGGGTAACCCCCGGTCGGGATCGGGCCCGGTCCCGACGAGCAGTCGTCGTTGCTTGCTTTAGAGCTCCCGCAAGGCGGTGGCCAGCGGCTCGAGCACGCCGGGATCCAGGGGCGGTGGCAGGTAGACAATCCCCAGCTCGGCGCCGACCTCGGCCAGTGCCGCGGCCTCGTCGGCGGTCGCCTTCGGGTCCCCGGCGAATCGGACGTGACTGGAGAGGAGAATCTCGGTCGGGTCGCGGCCGAGGTCCTCGCAGTGTTGATGCAGGATCTCGCGCTTGCGGGCGAACTCCTCCGGCGTGCCACCCACGAAGTTCCAGTGCTGGGCGAACCGGGCGGCGGTGCGGAGCGTCCGCTTCTCGCCACTACCACCGACGCAGATCGGCGGGTGGGGGCGCTGCACCGGCTTGGGCTCGTTGCGGGCATCGCTCAGCTGGTAGTACCGGCCCTTGAAGGTCGTCGTCTCCTGGGTGAGGAGTCCGACGATCACCTCACAGGCCTCCTCGAAGCGGTCGCTGCGCTGGGCCGGCGTGCCCAGCTCGATCCCGTAGGCCCCCGACTCTTCCTCGTTCCACCCGGCCCCGATGCCGAGCTCCAGCCGGCCGCCGGACACGATGTCCAGGGTGGTCGCCATGTTGGCCAGGATCGCCGGGTGGCGATAGTGGATGCCGGTCACCAGAGTCCCCATCCGCAGGCGGGTCGTCGCCTGGGCCAGCGCCGTCAGGGTGATCCAGCCCTCCATGCACGGGCCGGTGCTGTCGGAAAAGATCGGATAGAAGTGGTCGAAGGTCCAGCCCGACTCGAACAGCTCGATGTCGTCGGCCACCTTCCACACGGCAAGCATGTCGGTCCAGGTCGTATCCTGCGGCGAGGTCTTGAAAGCAAAGCGCATGGGCCCACGATACGTCCAGCCGCCGACCAACGGGATGGACGTCCGCCCTCGGTCGACGACGGCAGGTGGGGGTAGCGCCGAAGGGGAAGGACATCCTTGATCACGCCGCAGCCAGCGCACCGTCGAACATGAGTTCGTTCCAGAATCCGGCCTGGCTTCCGTTCTCGGTGAGTGAGGCGGCCTCGGCGGGGGAGGCCGACGGCCGGGATCTCGATTCCGGTCAGGCGTGGGACCACCTGCTGGACGCGCTGAAGCGGACCGGCGAGGTCGTGTTGTCCGACTCCGTTCCCCACCAGCCGGTGGACACCGCCTCCGGTTTCCGTCACCTCCTGGTGCTGTTGGGGGTCGGGATCGACGAGCTCCTCCGACGGGGACTCGACCGGGTGCCGGCCATCAAGCCCTCGGGCATGGACGCCGCCTACAAGTGGGGCATGGAGTGCCCCGACTGCATCTATGTGGGCTCGGCGCTGAAGGGCGACTCGACCTACCGGCTGTGGGGCAACCGGGGCACCGCCCGGTACGTGGGCCTCCAGGTCATGGCCGGGATGGGATCCACGTCGAACGCGTTGATCGACGAGTTCGAGCTGGGCCCGAACGGGGAGTTCGAGATCGTCCTGTCGGCCGAGCCCCACGACGGCAACTGGCTCCCCCTCGACGAGCACGCCACCATGCTGGTGGTGCGCCATTTCTTCTACGACTGGGAGCACGAAGTTCCCGTCACCATGTCCCTCGAGTCGCTTTCGGGTGCCGCGCCCGTCGAGGAACGGTCGGAGCAGGAGCCGAAGGCGACCATCGCCCGTCAGGTGATCGCCCTCGGCGACTTCTTGGAGGAGAACCTGAAGTTCTTCCTGGGTTTCTCCAATCCTGAGGCACCCAACACCTTCCTTCCCCCGTTGGACGGGACCGCCATGGGGGCGGCGGCCGAGAACCGTCCGGTCATCGGTTCCTGGAAGCTGGCGCCCGACGAGGCGCTGATCATCGAGGTCACCCCGCCGGACGGCCTGTACTGGAGCTACTCATTGGGCAACGTCTGGTGGGAGACGATCGACTACGGCAATCGCCAGTCGAGCCTCAACGGCTATCAGGCGGTGGTCGACGATGACGGGAAGGTGCGGGTGGTGGTGGCTCACCGGGACCCGGGCGTGGCCAACTGGCTGGACACCGCCGGCCATAGCGAAGGGCCGATCATCCTGCGCTGCGTCCGCACCGACACCGCCCCGGTGCCGGCCACCAGGCTGGTGCCGTTCGACCGATTGGCCGAGGAGCTGCCGCCGGGCACCCGGCGGGTCTCACCGAGCGAGCGGTCCGAAGCCATCGACATCCGCCGGAAGGCTGTGAGCAGGCGGTTCGCCCGATGAGCCTCGACGTCGACCGAATCGAGCAGGAAGCCCGGGCCCAGACGGGACTCGACGACACCGGCGGCGACCATTACCGCCAAGGGCTCGAGCGCCTGGTCGCGGCGATGAACGACGAAGGCGGCCTCACCGAGATGGGCGAGGCCATGCAGCACGCCCGGCTGACCGCGCTGCTGGCCTCCCGGCTGGGGGTCGAGGAGACCTACCGGCTCCATCCCGAGATCGACGATGGGGAGATCAGGGGTCCGGTGTTCGTGATCGGGCTGCCCCGTACCGGAACCACCGCCCTCAGCCAACTGGTCGCCGCCGACCCGCAGTTTCGGTCACTCCGGCTGTGGGAATCCGGGTCACCCGTCCCCCCGCCGGAGACCGCCACCCAGCACACCGATCCCCGCATCGCGGTGGCCGAAGGGAATCTGGCCCTGATGAACCAGGCCTTCCCGCTCATGCAGACCATGCACCACACCGAGGCCACCACGGCCACCGAGTGCCAGGACCTGATGGGCATGAGCTTCCGGACGGTCCATTTCGACGGCTTCGCCCGGGTGCCGTCCTACCTGGCGTGGGTCATCGACACCGATATGGAGCCGACCTACCGCTACCACCGCCGGGTACTCCGCCTGCTCCAGTGGCACTGCCCGCCCACCCTCTGGCATCTGAAGACGCCGGTGCACATGTTCGCCCTCGACGCGCTGGTCGCGGCCTACCCGAACGCCCGCTTCCTCTGGAGCCACCGGGACCCGGTCAAGGTCGTGGGCTCGGTCTGCAGCCTCATCCACTACACCCGCAGCTGGAGCAGCGACCGCGACGACTCCTTCGAACTGGGGGCTGAGGAGCTCAACCGGTGGTGGGTGGCCATTCAGCGGGCCATGGACTTCCGGGAGCGGATGGGCGACGACCGGTTTGCCGACGTCTCCTTCGCCGAGCTCCAGACTGATCCGCTCGACGCCCTGGAAAGGAGCCTGGCCGGGGTCGGCCTCCCCTTCGACGATCGGTCCCGCGCCTCGGTGGCGGCGTGGGCGGGTGCCCACGAGCCCGGTACCCAGGGCACCCACTCCTACCAGCTCTCCGATTTCGGTCTCGAGCCCGATCAGATCCGGGAGCGGTTCGCTCCGTACTACGCCGCCTTCGATATCGAAGCCTGAGGGCCGGTTTCGCCGGGTGCCGCAAGCTCTCCGGTGGCCTCGGGCGGTGTCGGCCCTCGGTGGCCCGCCGCCTGGCCCGACCAGCGGCTAGGTGGGAATACTCCCGCCCGCCTCTCCGACCACCTGCCACATCCGGTCTTGCTCGCCGAGCGACATGTGGGGATCCAAGGTCTTCCACGTCACGACGTCATGGAGGCTGCGCTTCACGACATCGAGGTCGAAAGGCCCGAGGAAGCTCTTGATCAGCACCGAGCGGGCGCGGCCGAGCATCTTTCCGAGCAACCACCCGGTCGGTACATCGCCGGCCCTCATCAGGACCCAAGCCAACGCCACATCGACGGCCGGATCGCCTCGGCACGCACCCGTCCAGTCGATGACGACCGGCCCCCGTGGGCCGATCATCACATTGAGTGGATGGAGGTCGAGGTGGAGCAGGCGATCCCCACCCCCGACCGGAGCACCGGGGAGCCAGTCAGGTGCGATCAACTCATGCAGTTGACGGTGGAGATCGGCCAATACCCTGCCTTGCCGCGGGATCGTCCATGGGCGCTTGGTAATTGCGGCCACCATGTCGGTGCCCTCGATCCGCTCCATGACCATGTCGAAGCCGTCGTCGCTCACTTCCTCGACCGCGGGTACGGGGTATCCCTGCGATCGGACGTACTCCATGACCCGGGCCTCGTCGGTCAGCGAGCGGCCGGCCCGGGAGCGTCGAAGGACGAGCCCTCGGCCGTACTCGAAGATGTCGGCGTCTCGACCGGCGGCCAACTGGGGCCCGGGCTCCCGCATCCGATCCACCGTAGGTGCTGGCGGCCTAACCGTTCGGTGATCTGAGTAACAGCCGATAGACGATGAACCCCGGGGCACCGACGACCCCGTCCAGATCCGACGGGAACCGTTCGAGGGCTCGGGCGGAGGGCTGGGGTTCGTTCAGGAGATCGACGACGAACCCGGCGTGGCTGAATGCCTCGACGACAGAAGCCAACGGCCGGCGCCAAAAGTACTGCGTCACTTCGACCTCACCCTTCTGCCAGGTGTCCGACACCAACTCGGTCTCGAAATAGCCACCTCGTTGCGAAGGAAGCGGAGAGGCGAACGGATGATCCAGAGACAGCACCACCCATCCCCCCGGCCGCAGTGCCTGGCGGAACGATCGGAGGGGCACGGCCCAATCTCGGAGATAGTGGAGGGCCAACGAGCAGGTGACGCCGTCGAGCGTCCCGGGTTCCACCGGTAGTGGTTCGGCGAGATCGGCAACCAAGAAGCGGCCGCTCTCGGGGCATCGCCGTTTGGTCTCCTCCACCATCGCCGGGCTGAGGTCGACCCCGATGACGTCGGCACCTTCACCGAGGAGCCATTCGCACTGCGCCCCCGAGCCGCACGCCGCGTCCAGTACGACCTTACCGGCCAGAGGGCGAGGCACCAGGGAACGGAGGGCCGGACGCTCGAGCCAGCCGTTGAAGGGCCCTTCGTCGGTGGAGGACGCCCAGACGGGTGCCAATCGGTCATAGGCATCCCGGGTGAGGCGGGTGTGCGCCGCCTGCGTCGAGGGAAGCTCGGGATCGGCCATGGCTCAGCCCCTCGACCGGCGCACCAACCGGCTCAACCGGGCCACCAGCACTTCGAGCACCAGCTCACCGGGCAACGCCGTCGCCCCCCGGAGATCGAGGTCGGCTTCGGCCAACAACTGCACCGCCCGGGCGATCCCGGGGGTGCCCAGCCGCCGGCCCTGGGCCAACGCCTTCTTGGCCATGAACGGGCTCTGGACCCCGAGGGCGGCCGCGCCCTCTTCGGGCGAGGTGATCCCCGAACCGTCCAACCGCAACATGGCCCGGAAGTGACGGTGGAGCACGCTCATCACCACCAGCGGGTGGGACCCCGACGCCGACAGCATCCGGTGCAGCACCCCGAGGGCCTTGCCGGTGTCCCCGGCATCCAGCGCGTCGGTGAGGTCCCAGGGCAGGACCGATCCCGCCTCCCCCAGAAACGGCTCGAGGTCGACCAGCGACACCGCCGCGCCCTCGCCGTAGGCAGACGCCAGGGACCCGAGCAACCCGGACAGGCGACCCATGTCCTCACCCAGATGTTCGGCCAACCGGGCGGTCGCCGGCCGGTCGAGCCGGACCGGGGCGTCCTTCAGATGGGCGTCCAGCCACTGGGTCCGGGCCCGGCCCCTCCCGACCGCGGTCTCCACCACCTCCCCCTGGGCCGCGGCCCGCTTGCTCAGCGCCGTCGGGATGGCGCCGCCCCCGCCCATCAGCACCAACGCGGTGGTCGGCAACGGATCGTCGAGGTAGGTCACCAACCGCTTGCTGTCCGCCGCCGTCAGCTGGCCGGCGTCCCGGAGGACGACCACCCGACGCTCGACCAGGAACGGCGGGGTGGTGCAGGCGTCGATGAGGGCGCCGATGTCCAGGTCTTCGGCCGAGGGCCCGCCGAACTCCTCGACCATCAGGGTCGGGTCGCCGCCGTCGACCAGGCTCGCCACCAGCCGATGGGCCTCCTGGGCCACCAGGGAGGGGTCGTCCCCTTTCACCAGGTAGACGGGCCGGACCTCGGTGATCTCGGTGGCGGTCGTCGAGCTCATCGGTCGGGCCGGCGGGTCCGGAGGATGGCTTCCAGGGCGTCGCACGACTGACGGTTCCCGGCCACGTCGTGGACCCGGACGATCCGGCAGCCGAGCGTCACCCCCAGGGCGGTGGCGGCCAGCGATGCGTCGCCGCGGTCCCCGATGTCGAGGCCGAGGGTCACCCCCAGGAACGGCTTGTTCGACGCCGACAGCAGCAGCGGGTAGCCGAGCGACGCCAGCTGGTCCGAGGCCCGCAGCAGGGTGAGCGACTGCTCGGCGGTCTTCCCGAGGTCGAGGCCGGCATCCAGCACGATCCGGTCGGGGGTCAGGCCGCACGCTTCTGCCCGCCCGGCCCGATCCTGCAGGAAGGCCCGCACCGACTCGACCACGTCGTCGTAGACCGGTTCGGGATCCGGCACCCGGGGAGCCAGCCGGATGTGGGTGGCCACCACCGTGGCGCCGGCATCGGCGGCCACCCGCAGGTACTCGGGGTCGGCGAAACCGCTGATGTCGTTGCCGACCACCGCTCCGGCGGCGTAGGCCTCCTTGGCCACCGACGCCCGCCAGGTGTCGACGGACAACGGAACGGCGAACCGGGCGTGGATGGCCTGGATGGCAGGAATCACCCGGTCGAGCTCCTCGGCCTCGGTGACCTCGGGGCCCGGGCCGGCCTTCACCCCCCCGATGTCGAGCAGGTCGGCACCCTCCGCCACCAGCACCTCCGCTCTCCGGACCAGATCGTCCAGCGCAAAGGTGGCACCCTTGTCGAAGAACGAGTCGGGAGTCCGGTTGAGGATCCCCATGACCAGGGTCCGGTCGTCGATATCCAACTTCTGATCGCCCAGGGAGATGGTGGTGGCGCGCACGTCCGTGACGCTACCTTCCGGCACCCTCCCCCTCCGCCCCCGATCAGAACAGCCGGGCGGACAACGCCTTGCGGTAGCTGGAGGTACGAGGGTCCTCGGGGCCCAGGGTCTCCAACAGGTCCACGAACTCCTGGCGGGCGTCGGGATCCGCTTTCACCCGGTCGAGGAGTCCGGACAGCAGGTCGTCGACCCCGACGTCGGACACATCCACCTGGCGGGACGCCAACCGGGCCTCGGCCAGCAGCCGGCGGATCTCCGGGGTCTCGGGGATCCGGCCGAGGACGGCGATGGCCCCGTCGGTGTCCCCGTTCCCGATGAGGAGGGCGGCCAACCCGGTGATGGCGCCGGCATGATCGGGCTGGAGCTCGAGCGCCCGGCGCAACAGCTCCTCGGAACCGGAGGCGTTCCCCTCCGCCACCAGCTGGTCGGCTTCGGAGGGCGCGGCCAGCAGGCCGGTCACGAACTCGGTCACCGCCGCCTCCGGCAACGCCCCGATGAAGCTGTTGACCACGGCCCGGTCCTGGAGGGCAAACACCGCCGGGATCGACTGGACCTGGAAGCTGGCCGAGATTTGCGGGTTCTCGTCGACATTGACTTTGGCCAGGGCCACCGCGCCACCGGTGGCATCCACCACCCGCTCGATGATCGGACCCAGGGTTTTGCAGGGTTCGCACCAGGGGGCCCACAGGTCCACCACCACAGGAACGTCCGCGGAGCGAACCAGGACTTCCTGCTCGAATGTGGCATCGGTGACGTCGATCATCGTCATGACCATACCGGGACGCGCCGGAATCGAGGCCGCTCCGTCCTGCGGGTAGCGTCTGGTCATGAGCGCCGCGCCCGCCGACCCAGTCAAAGCCGAGGTGGTGGAGGGAATTGACGTCCCGGCGGTGTCGGCGTGGATCGCCTCCGAAGTCCAGGACAGCACGCCCCCGTTCTCCTTCGAACTCATCGCCGGCGGACGCTCCAACCTCACCTACCGGGTGGTCGATGCGGCCGGCTGGGCGATGGCGCTGCGGCGGCCCCCGGTGAGCCACGTCCTCCCGACCGCCCACGACATGAAGCGGGAGCACACCGTCATCACCGCCCTGGGCCCGACCGACGTCCCGGTCCCGCGCACCCTCGGGCTGTGCATGGACGACTCGGTGAACGGGGCGCCCTTCTATGTGATGTCGTTCGTCGACGGGCACATCGTCCGGGACGAGGCGGCCGCCGGCGAGCTCAGCGAAGCCGGCCGGGCCCGGGCCAGCCACTCCCTCATCGACACCCTGGCCAAGCTCCACACGGTGGACGTCGACGCCGTCGGCCTCGGCGAGTTCGGGCGGCGCGAGGGGTACATCGCCCGGCAGCTCAAACGGTGGCACGGCCAGTTCGAACAGTCCACGGTGGACGGGGTTCCCGGGCCGGCGGTGGTCGACCGGGTCCACCAACTGCTGGCCCAGCAGATTCCCGAGCAGCAGACCATCGCCATCGTCCACGGGGACTACCGGCTCGACAACACCGTGCTCGACGACGGCGGGAACGTGGTGGCCATCCTCGACTGGGAGATCTGCACCCTGGGCGACCCGCTGGCCGACCTCGGATTGCTGATGGTCTACTGGGCCGAGGCCGGGGACCAGGAGGTGGCCCTGGCCGGGGTGGCTCCGACCACGTTGCCGGGATTCGCCACCCGGGCCGAGCTGTTGGATTGGTATGCCCAGGCCTCCGGGCTGGATGTTTCCGGGGTTTCGTACTACATGGCATTCGGTCTTTGGAAGCTCGCCTGTATTCTGCAGGGTGTGTACGTCCGCTATGCAGGAGGCGCCGCCGCCGGTGACCGGTCAGGCGTCGATCAGTTCGCCGCCAGCGTGGGGAAGCTGGGCGAGCGGGCGCTCCGCGAGGTGGAGTCGCTGTGACCGACCAATCGAAGCCGGACATCTATCAGATCGATCCGGGCTGGGGCGATCCCCCCGGCGACCGGGTCGACCGACCGGTGTTGGTCATCGCCCTCGACGGTTGGGTCGATGCCGGGCTGGGGTCGTCGGCGGCTATCACCGAGATGTTGAGCGCCTCCCCGACCTTGCGGGTGGCCTCCTTCGACACCGAGGCCCTCATCGATCAGCGGGCCCGGCGCCCGATCGCCCGCATCGTGGACGGCGTCACCACCGAGCTCAGCTGGCCGAACATCCGGGTCCTGGCCGGGAAGGACCGGGTGGGGGCCGACATCCTCTACCTGACCGGGCCCGAGCCCGACTTCGGGTGGCGGTCGTTCATCGACGGCGTGGTCGATCTGGTGCAGCGCCTCGGCGTCCGCACGGTGGTCGGCCTCGGGGCGTTCCCGGCGCCGACCCCCCACACCCGGCCGGTGCGGTTGGCGTCCACCGTGCCACCCCAGTCGGCGGAACTGGCCGGACGGGTCGGCTTCGTCCAGGGCACCCTCGAGGTGCCGGCCGGCGTCCAGGCCGCCCTGGAGGTCGCCCTGGGGAACGCCGGGGTACCCACCATCGGGTTGTGGGCCCGGGTCCCCCACTATGTCTCGGCCATGCCCTTCCCCGAAGCCAGCGCGGCGTTGATCGAAGGCATGTGCGCCATCACCGGCATCGTCTTCGACACCTCGTCGTTGCGGGCCGCCGGCGAGGCATCCCGCCACCAGGTCGACGAGCTCATCTCCGGGAACACCGAGCACACCGCCATGGTCCAGCGCCTGGAATCGTCGATCGACTCCGAGGAGGGAGATCCCTTCGGGTTGGCCGACGAGGTGCCCAGCGGTGACGAGATCGCCGCCGAGCTCGAGCAGTTCCTCAGAGGCGAAGGGTCGTAACCCCGGCCGGGCTGCCCGGCCGGAAGACGACGGTTGTCCGGGTCGGCGGGGCGCCCGAATGGTTGTTGTGGCTGTTGGCCACGTGGGCGGCGTAGATCGACAGGGCCACGAACAGCACGATCACCGCGATGAGCAGAACGATCAGCTTTGTCCATCGGTTGGGCCGGCCCCGGGCGGCAGCTCCCGACATCCGGGCCCGGGCGCTGCCCACCACCAGCGGAAGGTCGTCATCCGGATCGGACGGCCGCGAGCCGGGGAACAGCGACGGTTTCCTGGCCTTGGTCGGCGTCGACGACGTGAAGATCGGGAGCTCGGTGACGATCGTCTTCATCTCGTCGATGGTCGATGCCACGGCCAGATCGCCGAGCCGGGTCTCGTAGTCGTAGGGACTCAGCAGCCCCCGTTCCATGGCGCTGTCGAGGAGGCGGCCGTAGGTTTGGCGATCATCATCGGTGACCTCTGGCGCCGGCCCGGCCGGTCGGTGATCGGGCGGGTCCGCCGGCCCGCCGGCCGGCTCGTCGAGCTCCGGGATCGGAAGCGGGCTCGCGGCCGGGTCCGGAGGGATCCGGTCCTCGGTGTCATCGACCACCTGAGGATTGTCGGCCATCGGCGGGCGGGGCGCAACCACTACGGTGTCGTGCCATGGAAATCGACGGAGGCATCGGGTTCGATCCAAGCCGGGTCATCGAGGCGGCCACGCAGGCCGAATCAGTCGGATATGACGGCTTCTGGGCGCCGGAGACCAATCACGATCCCTTCCTGCCTCTGGTGTTGGCCGCCGAGCACACCGAACGCATCAAGCTCGGGACGGGCATCGCGGTGGCCTTCGCCCGCAACCCGATGAACCTGGCGGTGATGGCCAACGACCTCCAGACCATGTCCCGGGGGCGGTTCATTCTCGGGCTCGGCTCCCAGATCAAGCCGCACATCGAAAAGCGGTTCTCGATGACGTGGTCGCACCCGGCCCCCCGCATGCGGGAGTTGATCCTGGCCATGCGGGCGATCTGGGCCAGCTGGTCGGACGGGAGCCGGCTCGCCTTTCGCGGCGAGTTCTACCGGCACACGCTGATGACCCCGATGTTCGACCCCGGGCCCAATGAGTTCGGCAATCCGAAGGTCTTCTTGGCCGCGGTCGGCGAGGTGATGACCGAAGTCGCCGGCGAGGTGGCCGACGGCCTATTGGCCCACGGCTTCACCACCGAGCGCTATCTCCGGGAAGTCTCCATCCCCGCCCTCGAACGCGGCCTGGCCCGCGGCGGGAAGAACCGGGCCGACGTCCAGATCTCCTACCCCGGCATGGTGGTGACCGGTCCCAACGAGGAGGAGTTCGCCGCTGCCGCCACCGCGGTCAAGCGGCAGCTCGCCTTCTACGGGTCGACTCCCGCCTACCGTCCGGTCCTCGAACTCCACGGTTGGGGGGACCTCCAGCCCGAGCTGAACACCCTTTCCAAGCGGGGCGAGTGGGCCAAGATGGCCGATCTCATCGACGACGACGTGCTCAATACCTTCGCGGTCGTCGGCGAGCTCGACGAGCTTCCCGGGAAGATACTGGCTCGCTTCGGCGACGTCGTCGACCGCTTCAGCTTCTACGCCCCGTACCGTCTCGATCCCGAACGTCTGGCGGAGGTGCTGGCCAAGTTCAAGATGTAGGTCGGCCCTGAAGGCTCAATCACGCGTCCGGGTTCCAACGCGATGAAACGCCCGTAGCGCCGATGGCCAGTGCCTTCACCCCCGAAGCCCGTGCTTCTCACGGCAGCGTCATCGAGCTTGGCTTCGACGGGGGCGAGCTCTTGGACGGGGAGACCACCCCGCTCCTGTTCTCGTTCCCGGACCATGACGAGAACCGTTTCTTCGTCTCACAGGTCTGACGCCAGATCGCCTCACGTTGGGCAACCCACCCATGATGCGGAACGGGCCGGCAAATCTATACTCAGAGACGCTGGAGGTGAGCGGTGACGACCCAGGAGGTGAGCGATGACGACGACCAAACCGACCTCTGAGCTCGACGCCCGCTTCAGCCACCCGAATGCATCGGCAACGCCTTGGGAGCGCGTCGAGCGCGCGATCGAAGGGGCCGAACTGTTCTGGATCTCGACAGTTCGGTCTGACGGACGGCCACACGTCACGCCGTTGCCGGCCGTCTGGGCCGACGGTTCGCTCTACTTCTGCACCGGCGGCGAAGAACAGAAGGGCGTGAACCTCGCGAGGAACGCAAACTGCGTGCTCACGACGGGCAACAACGCGTGGAAGTCCGGGCTCGATGTCGTCGTCGAAGGCACCGCCGTGCGCGTCACCGAGCAGAGGCGGCTGGTAGAGCTGGCGGACTCGTGGCGGTCGAAGTATCACGGCGACTGGGACTTCGAGGTGCGGGATGGCATGTTCCGCCACGACGGCGGCGACGCGTTCGTGTTCGGGGTCGCGCCCACGAAGGTGCTGTCCTTCGCCAAGGGCGACTTCGCCCAGACCCGCTTCCGGTTCACCCGCTGACGGCCATCGACACGTCGTCCACGCAGGCGACGCGCGGCTCGCACCGGCATCACCCGCCGGCTCACCGCCGAGTTCGCCGGACGCCGCCACCCGCACCCCCCTACGAATGTGGACTCGCTAAGGCCGGCGAACCGGACTGAGCTGAGCGACGGCGAGTGCTGCGCACCCGCGTCACCGGCGGGGGGTCAGGGGACGATGTTGACCAGTCGCGGCGGGCGGCTGATGACTCGCCGAGGTGCGGCGCCGGCCAGCTGCTCGATCACCTTGGCCGAGGCCAGGGCCAGCCGCGTCGCTTCACCCTCATCGATGTCGGGGTCCACCTCGATGCGGTCCCGCACCTTGCCGTTGACCTGCACGACCAGGGTGACCGTCTCCTCCAACGCCAATCCCGGATCCGAAACCGGCCAGGGGTGCACATGGATGTGGTCGCCGTGCCGACGTTCCCACGCCTCGGCGGTCAGATGTGGGGTCATCGGGGCTAGCAACAGCAACAAGGTGTCCACCGCTTCGGCGACCACGTCGGCGTGCCCATTCCCCCGGGCATAGGGCTGCACGACGTTGACGAACTCCATGCACGCCGCCACCGAGGTGTTGTACGACCATCGCTCGTAGTCATGATTGACCCGGTCGATCAACCGGTGGGTCGCCCGTCGAATATTGATGTCCTCCGGCGTCAGTTCGCCGCCCCGAAGCTCATGCGGCGCGTCTTCGGCGGGCACCGCCAGGCGCCAGACCCGGTCGAGATAGCGGCCGCAGCCGTCGATGACGCTGTCGGTCTGGTCGGTCCAGTCCATGTCGTCGGCCGGCGGCCCGACGAAGAGATGGAACAGCCGGAGCGCGTCGGCACCCACCGTCTCGAAGTAGGTGGACGGGGAGATCAGGTTCCCTCTCGACTTGGACATCTTCTTCCCGTCCATCCGGATCATGCCCTGGGTGAACAACTGGTCGAAGGGCTCGCGCAGCTGGTGAGGCGCCACCCCGAGATCGGCCAGCGCCTTGGTATAGAAACGGGCATAAAGCAGGTGGAGGATGGCGTGCTCGATGCCCCCGATGTACTGGCGGATCGGCATCCAATGTCGGGCCATCTCCGGGTCGAACGGCTGCTGGGTGTCCCAGGGATCGGTGAACCGCAAGAAGTACCAGGAGGAGTCCACGAAGGTGTCCATGGTGTCGGTCTCCCGAACCGCCGGGCCGCCGCAGATCGGACAGGTCGTCTCGAGGAATTCCAGGTTGCTGGCCAGGGGTGACTGGCCCGTGGGCAGGAATTCGACGTCGTCGGGAGCGAGCACCGGAAGCTGGTCGTCGGGCACCGGCACGATCCCGTGGTCCGGGCAGTAGACGACGGGTATCGGGCAACCCCAGAAGCGCTGCCGGGACACCAGCCAGTCACGCAAGCGGTAGTTGACCTTGGCTCGACCGATCCCCTTCGACTCGAGCCACTCGGTGGCTTCCGCCTTGGCGGTGGGGATGTCGAGCCCGTTGAGCCAATCGCTGTTGATCTTCTCGCCGGGGCCGGTATACGCGCCTCCGGGTCCGCCGTCAGGCCCGCCGTGCTCGTCCCAGTCTTCCGGCGGTTGGACGGTGCGGACGTAGGGGAGTCCGTAGGCCTGGGCGAAATCCCAGTCCCGAGCGTCCTCGGCCGGGACAGCCATGATGGCCCCGGTGCCGTAGCCCATCAGCACGTAGTCAGCCACGTAGACGGGCACCGGCTGCCCGGTGAACGGGTTGATCACCGACGAGCCGGTGAAGGCGCCTCGTTTGGCCAGGCCGGCGGTGCCGGTCTCCGACATCCGATCGACATCGGAGCTGGCCGCGGCCAGCGACCGGACGTCGTCGACCGCCGCCCGGTGTTCGGGGGTGGTGAGCTCGTCGACCAGCGGGTGCTCGGGGGCCACCACCGTGTAGGTCATCCCGTAGGAGGTGTCCGGCCGGGTGGTGTACACGGTGAGGGCCAATGGCGGCCGGCCATCGGTTCCGTCCCGTCCCTCCACCACCAGGTCGAACTCCGCCCCTTCCGACCGGCCGATCCAGTTGCGCTGCATGGTCTTGACCCGGTCGGGCCAGTCGAGGGCTTCGAGGTCGTCCAACAGCTCGTCGGCGTACTGGGTGATCCGGAAGAACCACTGCTCCAGGTCGCGCTTGACGACCAGGTCGCCGGAGCGCTCACAGGTGCCGTCGGGGAGGACCTGCTCGTTGGCCAATACCGTTTGGCAGCCCGGGCACCAGTTGACCTGGGCCTGGTGCCGATAGGCGAGGCCGGCGGCCAGGAGCTTCTTGAAGATGAACTGATTCCACCTGATGTACTCCGGGTCGTGGCTCCGGATCTCCCGCCGCCAGTCGTAGACGGCCCCGAGGGAGAGGATCGACTCCTTCAATTCGGCGATCCGGGCCTCGGTGAAGATCCGGGGATGGGTCCCGGTCTTGATGGCGGCGTTTTCCGCCGGCAACCCGAACGAATCGAACCCGAACGGGGACAGCACCGCGTAGCCGAGCATGGTCCGGTGGCGGACGAGCAGATCCCCGAAGGTGTAGTTCCGCACGTGGCCCATGTGGGCCGGCCCCGAGGGGTACGGGTACATGGTGAGCACGTACCAGGGGGGACGCGGGTCGTCGTTGTCCACCTGGTAGGTGCCTTCGTCGGCCCAGCGGCGCTGCCATTTCTTCTCGATGTCGATGACGTCGTAAGCCCGTGCCATTGCCGATGATCGTACCGGCACCGAAACCCCGGACCGGCAACGACTCCCTGGTGGCACCGCCCGTGCCGCCGATCCCGGGCTGCGGATGACTCGGGCCCGGCCCTCGGGCACCGGTCCCGGGATCACCGGCACCACGCCAGCCTCGACGACGTGGTGCGCCCCCGGCGCGGAGGTGGAACGGCTGCCGGTTCCGGTTCCGCTCGGGGCAACGTCTCTTGGGGGGCTGATAATGTGACACGGCCTTCGGGGGCGTAGCTCAGCTGGTAGAGCGCCTGACTGGCAGTCAGGAGGTTCGAGGGTTCGAGTCCCTTCGCCTCCACCGTAGGTGTCATGACAGAAACCCCTCCCTCGAGAGGGGTTTCTGTCGTCTTCACGGCGTCTTCAGCGATCCGGCTGCCCGGGGTGGAGAGGTGGCGTGAGGCTACGGTGACGCCCATGGACTGGTCATCGTGGGCGGGCCGACTCGAGGTGGCGCTGGGCACCGACGGCGACTTCCCGTCTTTCTTCGCACCCGGGGCCCTGTTCAGCGACCCGGTGAATGCCCCGACGACGGATATCGCCTCCATCGAGGAGATGACCAAGGCGTCATTCCCCGATTGGCGGCAGCAGATACTCTCGGTGCACGGGGACGACGTCGGTGGGTCCTTCGAGTGGAT
The DNA here is from genome assembly GCA_035551535.1 of Acidimicrobiales bacterium. GTDB lineage: Bacteria > Actinomycetota > Acidimicrobiia > Acidimicrobiales > RAAP-2 > DASZIT01. The sequence goes on from DASZNG010000001.1 coordinate 15,567, forward strand.
CGGTCGGGGAACCCTCGGCGGGACGGTCTCCATCGAGATCCACGGCTGCACGATCGTCGATGTCGACGGAAGCGGTCTGGTGACCCGTTGGCGCGACTATTTCGACCTCCAGGAGATCGACGGCCAGGTCAGTCGGTCGGCCACACCGCCGGGCTGAACCGGCGCTCCCGGCCGCGCCGAACGAAGTTCGTAACGGGCCGGATCCAACCAGGGATGGCCGGCGGGACGCCACCACCGAGCATCAGGCTTCACCGGTAGCATCTCCGGTTGAGAGGCAAGATCACCCACGGCGCCGTTGCCTGGCCCACGGCGCCCAACCAAATTCGCCATACCCAGGGATGGAAGGACATGGAACCTGCGATCACCGAGATCGCCGACGGCGACACCACCTGGCGCTTCGACCGTACCTTCCTCGACTCGAACTGGACATGCATCTGGGGCCGGGGGTGTCTGGGCATCCTGCCCGAACCGGCGGCCGACCTCGGCCACGGCTGTTGTTCTCTCGGTGCCGGTATCGATGGCCTCGATGAGGCTCGCCGCATCAGCGCGCTGGCGGCAACGTTGGATCCGTCTCGCTTCCAATATCACGCCGCGGCTTCCGAAGGTGGCGTGTTCGGCGACTTCAACCGGGCCAACACCCGAGTGGTCGACGGAGCCTGCATTTTCCTCAATCGACCCGGTTTTGAGGGTGGCGCCGGCTGCGCGCTGCACCTTGCCGCCCTCGACTCGGGCGAGTCGCCCATCGACTTCAAGCCGTCGGTGTGCTGGCAGCTGCCGATCAAGGTGGACTGGGAGACGGCTGACGATGGGACCGAGGTGGCCACCGTTCGGGGCTGGACCCGGGGCGACTGGGGCCCGGAAGGCGACACCATGGCGTGGTGCTGCACGGAGGGGACCCTGGCTTACGTCGGCGACCGGCCGGTGATCGATGCCATGGCCGAAGAGCTGGATGCCATGGTCGGCACCGAGGTCTATGTCGAGCTTCGTCGCCGTCTCGGTGGTCGAGCCGAAGCGTGAGCGACGTGAGGAGCGAGGCGAGACGACGATGAACGGCGATCCCGACCAACAACCCCCGCATCCGGGGTCGTCATCCGGGTTCGCGGCTCCCGGATATCTGACCGCCCGGGTCCGCCACTTCCGCGATCTTCAGGACGGGACCCACGGTGGATCGGTCAGCCGGCACGACAAAGAGGCGTATTTCGCCCGCGAGGTCGAACTGCTGGCGCCCGTTGCCCCGCCAGGCCCTCGATGAGATGAACGCCCACCTGCTGCTTGGCACCGGCACCGTCGTCGTGACGGGCCTCCGGCGTGAGACCGATGGCAGTCTGAGCGCCTCGTGGGATCTGGCCTGGCCCGAACAGCAGGCGGCCGGCGTGGCCCGGTGACGCTCTACGCCTATGACGGAATCGGTTTTCACCATCCGCATTTCCGAGCCGGCACCGTGCACGATTGGCCGCTGAACGTCCTCACCGCCCAAGATGCCGCCGACCAACTACTGGTACTCCGGGCCATCGCCGCCTGCGACCTTCACAACCTGGTGTTTCCGGCGGATGACCGGATCATTCCGGCCGTCACCAGAACGTCGACCGAGCCGCAACGATAAACGCATGGGCCTCCGACGGGTGGCGAACCGACGCCCGGGTAGTGGGGTCCGGTCGCGGGGCGAACGCCACGCTGGGCGGCGTCGTGCGGTTCAGGGAACGGCGACAGCCTCGATGCCTCTCGGATCACCGTCAGCATCGGCGGTGACCTGAATCGAGCCGAAGCCCCGCGCCTCGAGGATCGGGGTGAGAGCCTCGGCCTGATCCCCGCCGATCTCGAAGAGCAGGTGCCCGCCGATTCGGAGCCACGGCCGCGCCTCCGTCGCCGCCCGTCGCACGATGTCGAGACCATCGACGCCCCCGTCGAGGGCCGTCAATGGTTCGAAGTCGCGCACATCTCGGGGTAGATACTCGATCTCACCGGTCGGCACGTAGGGAAGCACCGCCACGATCACATCGACGGATCCCCTCCAGGATGCGGGTACGCCCTCAAAGAGGTCGCCTTCGGCGACGGCGACCCCATTGCGACGGGCGCAGTCGGCGGCCACCGGGTCGTCCTCGGTCCCGAGGACCGAAGCTCCCGGGCGGCGATCGAGCAGCACGCTGGCGATCCCGCCGCACCCGGTACCCAGGTCGATGGCCCGCCCATCGGGCGGGAGCAGGTCAGCGGCTCGCTCCGCCAACGGCTCGGTCTGCCAGCGAGGGACATAGACGCCACCGGCAACGACAATCTGGAGGCCGCAGAAGTTCGTCGATCCGGTGATCCAGGCCAACGGTTCTCCCCTCGATCGCCGCCCGACGAGCTCGACCAACGTCGCCTCGTCTCCCTGAGCCGCCGTCGCGAGTTCTCCCGCTTCCTCGTCGGGCGCAACGCACCCGGCGGCCCGGAGTCGGTCCGTGGCCTCCGAAAGCGCCCGTGGGGACAGTGGGGACATCGCCCGATTGAATCACGGATGCACCGATCGGTATTCCGGGCGGTTGACCCGTCCACTCACGGGGTCGAACCGCCCCGTCGCAACAGAACCTCGGCACATTTGCCCGGCTCATTCGCTGAACAACACGCTTGAAATTCGACCGCCGACCTCGGCCTCTTCCATAGGGCCTCAAGGATTCGGCCGTCGACGTCGATGATTGAACCAGTAGTTGCGACACAGCGGGTGGCATGGAGCCACGGAACCGGCGTGCCCGTGACCGGGAGAACCAGTGACGCTTCGCCGGCTCCGGGTTGATGGCCAGCATCGAATGACATTGGGCCTTTCGTCGGCGCGCTCGAACACAACGGAGAAGGTACGGATGCACCCATTCAAGAGACCGATCGCCGTGGTCTTGGTGCTGGCCATCAGTGCTATCGGCATCGTCTCCGCTGACGGCGCCTTTTCGAACGGCGCCCAGGCCGGCGCGGTGACGACTCCGTCTTGTGGTGGACAGCAGACGCTGGTCGCCGACGGCTCCACCTGGACATGCAGCTTCGACACCGAGTTCACCGGCACCTCCCTCGACCCCACCCAGTGGACGCCGATCACCACCGCAGCCAGCGGATACACCTCCGGGCTGGTGGCGTGCTTCATGAACTCCCCGAACAACATCTCGGTCGGCAACGGGTACCTGAGCCTGACCGCACGCAAAGAGGCGGCCCCGTTCACCTGCCAGGATCCCTACGGGAACTTCACCACCCAATACACCAGTGGGACCGTCAGCACCTACGGCTTGTTCGCCCAGACCGACGGGAGGTTCGAGGTGAAGGCGAAGCTCCCGGCCGCGGCGGTGGCCGGCCTCCAGTCATCCCTCTGGCTCTATCCCCAGAATCTGACCTACGGGGCGTGGCCGTTGTCGGGTGAGATCGACATCGCCGAGACCTACAGCCAGTACCCGACGCTGGCGATCCCTTACATCCACTACGGCTACGACCCGGCCACCGTCAACGCCGCGACCAGTACCAACATCGTCACCAACAACAACTGCACCATCGATCCGACCCAATTCAATGACTATGTCGTCGAATGGACTCCGAACACCATCACCATGAGCTACAACGGCCAGCCCTGCTTGGTCGACCATTGGATCCCGCAGTCGCCCCTGTCCGGATCCCAACCGTTCAACCAACCCTTCTTCATCAACCTGACCCAGGCGCTCGGGCTCGGCACCAACAACTTCGACCCGTCGACCACCCCGTTGCCGGCCACCACCGAAGTTCAATACGTGCGGGCTTGGAGCTTGGGTGCGAGCTCGACACCCACGCCGACCACCACCCCCACGACCACACCCACCACCACCCCGACCACCTCGCCGTCGCCCACCGCCCCCACGACAACCACGACAACGCCCAGTGCTCCGCCCCGGACGACCTCCACCCCCACCACCAGCCAACCGTCGGCCACGCCGAGCCTGACCACCAAGACGCCGCCCCCGGTGTGCATCGGCACGGCCGAGCATCCCGCCGGACAGACCACCGCCATCGCCGCGACCCGGGCGGCCAGTGGCTGTCCGGGCTACTGGGTCGTGAATGCCGGCGGCTACGTCTCCGCCTTCGGCAATGCGCCCAACTTCGGCGGCGTCAACGGCAGTGTGGCTTCTCCGGTGATCGACATCATCGCCACCCCGGACGGGAACGGCTATTGGCTGGTCACCGCCAACGGCACCGTCCGGAACTTTGGCGACGCGGTGGACTACGGCGACATGAGCGGCCAGCCGCTCAACGGCCCGATCATCGCCATGGCCAGCTCTCCCGACGGGGGTGGCTACTGGTTGGTCGGAAGCGACGGCGGCATCTTCACTTTCGGCGATGCCGGCTTCTACGGATCGACCGGCGCCATGCGCCTCAACCAACCGGTGGTCGGCGTGGCCTCTACCCGCGACGGGAGGGGGTACTGGCTGGTGGCCCGGGATGGCGGCATCTTCAGCTTCGGTGACGCCCCCTTTCTCGGCTCCATGGGTTCCACCCCGCTCAATCAGCCGGTGGTGGGTATGACCACCGACCCCGCCGGCCGCGGCTACCGGATGGTTGCCGCCGACGGGGGCATCTTCAGCTTCGGAGCGCCCTTCTTCGGCAGTCTGGGTGCCACTCCCCCGGGTGCCCCGATCATCAGCATGGCCCCGTCGGCCGACGGTAACGGCTACTACCTGCTCGGCTCGGCCGGCAGCGTCTACAGCTTCGGCGACGCCGCCTATCTCGGGTCGGCGTCCTAGCTACGGCTGGCCTGGCTCCATGACCGTCGAACCGGCGGCCACCAGTCCCGCCTCGTAGGCGACGATGACCGCCTGGGCCCGGTCCCGCAGCCCGAGTTTGTCGAAGATCCTGGCCAGGTGGGTCTTCACGGTGTTCTCGCTCACGTAGGCGGTCGAAGCGATCTCGGAGTTGGACAGCCCCCTGGCCACCAGGCCGAGGATCTCCCGTTCACGGGGGGTGAGTCGGTCCAACCGCGGGTCGTGGACCGGAACCGGGTGTCGTTGAGCCCGGCCGGCAAACTCGGCGATCAGGCGGCGGGTGATCGCCGGGGCCAGGAGCGCATCGCCGGCAGCCACCACCCGAACCCCCTGCACCAGGTCTTCGGGGCGGACGTCCTTCAGCAGAAACCCGGATGCCCCGACCTCGAGGGCCTCGAACACGTACTCATCGAGGTCGTAGGTGGTGAGGATGATGACTTTCGGTCCCTTGGTTGCCGCGCCGCCCCCCTCGGCGGCGCAGGGTCCAGTAGCGGTCATCGTCCGGGTTGCGACGATGCCGTCCATCTCCGGCATCCGGACGTCCATCAGGACGACATCGGGTGCCAGGTGGGCCGCGGCTTCGACGGCGCCGGCTCCGTCGGCCGATTCACCCACCACCTCGATGTCCGGCTGGGTCTCGAGGATCATCCGAAAGCCGGCCCGCACCAGTGCCTGGTCGTCCACGACCAGGACCCGGATGCTCACATCGACCCTTGTCTGTCGCAGGGGATATGGGCGCGGACCTCGTACCCGCCGCCGGGGAGCGGTCCGGCCTGGAGGTCACCGCCGAATATCGCGACCCGCTCGCGCATACCGATGATCCCTTGACCACCCCCCAACTGGGCTGGAGGGGTTCGCCCGCCGGATGCCGCCAGCGGGATGTTCGGCCCCGAGTCGGTGACAGACAGATCCAGACCGTCGTCGGTGAACCGCATGGCCACTCGGGCCGGTGCGCCGCCCCCGTGTTTCAGCACGTTGGTCAGCGCTTCTTGGACGATCCGGTAGGCGGACAGGTTCACCCCGGGGGACAACGCCTCGGGCACCTGGCCGCTCACCGTCATTTCGACCGGGGTGCCGGCCACCCGTACCTGGTCGATGAGCGAATCGAGCTGGTCGAGGCCGGGTTGAGGGGTGTGATCCGGACGGTCTTCCCCCTTCCGCAGGACGCCGAGCGCTCGACGCAGCTCAGCCAGCGCCTGACGGGCGGTGACCTCGATCGATGCCAGCATGTTGTCCGAGGTGCTCTGGGGCACACCTGATGATGTCGAACTGCTCTCCGCCACCATCCTGGCCGCCCCGGCTTGCACGGCGATCACGCTCACGTGATGGGCCACCACATCGTGGAGTTCACGAGCGATCCGGGCTCGCTCGCTGTCTGCGGCTCGGCGGGTCTCTGCCTCCCGTTCGGTCTCCAGCCGCTCGGCCCGCTCCTCGAGTTGCGCAACGTAGGCCCGACGCACCCGGAGGTTGTCGCCGATGAGCCAGGTGGCGGCGATCAGCGCCAACGGTGCCACCAACGCCTGAAGGCTCAACGACACGGGTCGGTCTCTGAGGAGGGCGGCGGACACCACCACCAGCCACGAAACGATGCCGGCCCCGATCGACCATCGGCGGTCGCACAATGACGAGACCGTGTAGAGGGCGATCAGTGCGCCGATCGGAGACACGGGCGACATACCCCCGGTGTTCATCCCCGCGAACACCGCCGCACCGCTGATGATGAAGACCTCGAGGGGAAACTGCCTCCGCCAGGTGATCGCGGCCAAGCTGACCACCGACACGAAGACGGCGCCCGGCGAGCTGCGCCCGACGCCAAAGCTGGCCAGGAATACCACCAGCAGCACCGCGGCCAGTCCCCCGTCGGCGATGGTCGGGTGACGGTGTACCCAGGCCCCGGGCCCCCAGCGCGCTCGCACACTCAAACGGTAGTCAATAACGGCGTCTCCGGCGTCATCCCTTCGGCCGATCTTCCGGTCACCCGGGAGGGCTACACCCCTCGGATGGACGGAGGAGTCCCTGGATCCGGGCAGTGTGGGAATCAGTCTCCAGTGTGACGACAGCCGGCCGCTCGCCGGTCACACTGACCCTGATGAGCACCACAACGGATCCCGATGCCATCGACCGTCGGGCCGCCGACAGCGGCTGGGCGGTCGAGACCCATGGACTGACCAAGCGATTCGGGGAGAATGTCGCCGTCAACGGAGTGGAGCTGCTGGTGCCTCGGGGGTCGGCGTTCGGCTACCTCGGCCCCAACGGCGCCGGCAAGACCACACTCATCCGGGTGCTGTTGGGGCTGACCCACGCCGATGCCGGCACCATGTCCCTGCTCGGGTACCCGGTTCCCAAACAACGTCCGGCGGCACTGGCTCGGGTCGGGGCCATCGTCGACGAGCCCCGGTTCCACGGCCATCTCAGCGGGAGGCAGAACCTCCAGATCCTGGCGGCCGCCCGGGAGCCAACCGCGAAGGGCCGCATCGAACCGTCACTCGAACGGGTCGGCATCCTCCATCGGGCCGACGACCGGGTGTCCAAGTACTCGATGGGCATGCGCCAGCGCCTGGGGGTCGCCGCCTGCCTGCTCGGTGATCCCCAGCTGCTGATCCTGGACGAGCCGATGAACGGACTCGACCCGGCCGGGATGCAGGACATGCGGGGGATGATCCTCTCCCTGGTGGCGGAGGGGCGCACGGTGATGCTGTCCTCCCACCTTCTCGATGAGGTCGAGCGGACCTGTGATGCCGTCGCCATCGTCGACCGGGGCAACGTCATCCGGCAGGGACCGATCTCCGAACTGTTGGCCGGGTCGTCGCTCACCGTCGAGATCGACTGCTCGGATCCCGATCGGGCCCGGGCACTCCTCGACGCCACCGCCATCGGCGCCCCCCGCGAGGGCGGCCCGAAAGGACTCAAGATCACGCTGCCGGCCGGCACCCCACCCGATGTCGTCGCCGAGATCAACCGGGTGCTGGTGGAAGGTGGGATTTCCGTGTACCGACTTCAGCCGATCCAAGCCTCGCTGGAATCGTGGTTCCTCCAGGTCACCAGCCGTCTGGGGGCCCCGGAATGACGACCGTGCGCCAGGCCGACGCCCCGTCGCCGATCCCGGTCCCGACCATGATCTCGTTGGGCAACGCACGGGATCGGCGCGGATCCTGGATCCCCACCGGCGGCATGATCACCACCCGGTTGATGGAGTTGCGCAAGCGGAAAGGGCTGATGATCGCCCTCATCGTGGTGAATATCGGCGTCCCCAGCGTCTTCCTCCTCGTCCGCCTGCTGGGCCATGCCCTCGACCCCAATTCCTACGGGCCGGCCGGTGGCTACGACATCTTCACCAACCTGGTGGCCGGGGTGATGTACGTCTTCGGCTTCATCGTGGCCGCCACCTTGGGCTGCACTGCCGGGGCGGTCGACCTCACCGAGGGGATGTTCCGGCACCTGGTGGTGACCGGCCGCTCCCGGTTGGCGCTGTACCTGGCCCGGATCCCCGCCGGGCTCGCCATCATCGTGCCGATGGTGGCGGTCGGCTTCGCCATCGTCTGCACGGTGTGTGTCTTCGCCGCACCGAACACCATCAGCTACCAGGGCGCGAACGTTCCCGCCGGCCTCTCACTCACCGGGCTCGAGACCTGGGCCGGCAACCACCCCGACACCGTCATCTGCGACTTCCCCTCGCCCCTCCCGCCCCCGTCGAATGTCTCCTGCGGCAACGGGCCCGGACCCGGCCCCGGAGCGATCTTCAAAGGGCCTGCGGGGGCGACCCCGGGCCCGGCCACGCCGGCGGAGCTCAGGGCGGAGGCCGTCCAGATCGCCCAGCAGAACTACGGCGGCTACCAGAAAATCTTCCTGTACCCGTCGAACGCCCTGATGATCAAGGCCGGGTTGTGGATCGAGCTCGAAGCCGGCATCGGGTTCATCGTCGGGCTCGGCCTGGCATCGCTCCTCGGGCAGCGGACGGTGTCGGTGATCCTGATGATCGTGTTCGAGATCATCCTGACCCCGCTCCTCTCGAGACACGTCATCCCCCACTTCTTGAACCTGGAGCGTGCAATGGTCGGCCTGGCCACCGCCCATCTGGAGCCGGGCGGGCTACCACTGGTGTTCGGAGGTGGAGGCGGCGGAGGACCGGGGGGTGCCAACCCGTCGGCGCTGCTGGTGCCGGAGACGACCACCGTGGCTGTCTGCGTGATCGTCGCCTGGCTGGTGGTCTGGACGGCGCTCGGGGCGTGGCGGATGATGACCAGGGACGCCTGACGAACTCCACGCCCGAACCGGGCGTATCGACGCCCGTATGCTGACCGCGATGCCAGCCTCGAGCCAACCCCCGCGACGTCCTGGGAGGGCACCCGGTCGGACCGCTCGGCTCCGTCTGGCCCCGGCCTCACTGGCCGTAGTCGCGGCCCTCGTCGGATCGTCACTGGCCGGCTGTACGGTCGGATCCTCGGCGCCCAAGGTCACCGTGCCCCCCACCTCTTCCTCCTCGACCACCACGTCGACGGTGCCTCCGACGACGACGACCACCACCGAGCAGCCGGGTTGGACTCCGGTCAGCACCGTCAACGGGCACATCGCCGTGGACCAGATATCCGTCCCCCAAGCCGATGGGGACACCGTCACCGTGGTCCGGTTCCGGGTCGGCCGGGTGAAATTCGACCTGCACGTCGGGAGCAGCGATCCGCCGACCGGCGGCGCCACCGTTGGCCCTGACGCCGGACCCGCCATCGGGCCCGATGAGACCCCCCTGTTGCTGGCCGCCTTCAACGGGGGCTTTCTCACCAGCGCCGGGGCCGGCGGCTTCGAACTGAACGCCCAGCCACTCCTGCCGATGGTGCCGGGGCGGGCCACCCTGGTCATCGACGCCGGCGGTGCCGCCCATGTCGGAACCTGGACCCAGGGCATTCCTGCCCCCGGGGAGGTATGGGTGAGCGCCCGCCAGAATCTGTACCCACTGGTCGGCGGCGGACAGCCCAGCGGGGAGATCAACTCCATCGGCGCCTGGGGTGCGACCCTCGGAGGCGGCGCCGCCGTAGCTCGGAGTTCGGTCGGTGAGGATGCCTCCGGCAACATCCTGTACGCGGGAGGCATGAGCCTGGTGCCCGCCGACCTGGCCAACGCTCTCATCGCCAGCGGCGTGGTCAACGCCATGGAGCTCGACATCAACCCGGAGTGGGTGCAGTTGAGCTACGCCGCCCTGCCCGGCTTGGCCTTGGCCACCGCCATTCCCGGACAAAACCGCCCGGCCACCCAGTACCAGTCGGGTTGGACCCGCGACTTCATCGCCGTGCTGTCGACCGGTTGAACCGGGAGCCCGCCCTCAGCAGGTCGAGGAGTAGGCCGAGGTGCCCGAGCCGGTTTCCGGATCGTCGACCTCGCCACCGCTGCCCGAACGCAGGATGGCGCCGAGATGGACGACGTACCACTCTCCCCGCCACGAGATCATCGAGGCGATCCCGAAGGAATGGGTCTGGCCGTCGACCGTGTAGACGACCCGGGCGTTCGGGAGCTCGAAGTAGCCCACGTCGTTGTCGCAGACACCGGTGTTGATCCAGTGGCCGTAGGCGGAGTCGGCATTCACGCTCACGAACTGGGCGTTCGACGGATCCGGTCCGAGGAGGGCGTGGGCGGCGGTGATATCGAGTCCGTAGTCGCTCTGGAGACGATCGGTGAAGTCACTGCTGGCGCTGGCCACCGTCTTCAGCTGCACGTAGGCGGGTTCGGGAAAGAACGCCGGCATGGCGGTGGGCAGGCTGTTGGTGACGATGGCCGTCCACAGGGCGGCCATGTTGGCGGCGAACAACGGACTGCTGGTGGATGGGAAGGCCCCGGTCTGTGGCAGGGAGCCGGGACCGGTCGTCGTGGTCGTGGGTGGCGGCAGGGTGGTGGTCGTGCTGACCGCCGCCCGGGTGGTCGAGGTCGAGTGACCGCTCAGCGCACCGCCACCGGCGGCGGCGGGGCGGGCCGGACCACCGCCGCCGACCAGGGCCCACGCCACCACCACGATCAGGGCCACCACGACCACCGAGGCGACCAGCCGTCGCCGGCGGATCTGGGCTCGTCGGAGGCGCTTCCGGTGGCGATGGACCGACGGCAGGTGATCGGAGGTTGGCTTCCAGGTGGGTTCGGACATGTTTTCGACGATTGTAGAACGGCACCATCGGTAAGGCCGGCACCGCCCCCGCCGGTCATCGTGGAAACTCGCAGTTGATCTACGGTCGAAGATGGCCGGCGAAAAAGGAGGTCCCGATGACCGCGGCGGAGAACAAAGACGTGGCGGGTTCCTTGTGGAATGCCCTCTACGAACGCGATTGGGACCGGATCGCCCAGTTCTTCAATGCCGACAGCGAGTACACCGACGTTCCCTCGCCTCCTGAAGATGTCGCCAGGGGTCCGGCCGAGATCGTTGCCCGACTCCGATTGGGACTCGAGCCCATCTCCGCCTACGAGCACGACCTCCGGCTCATGGTCGCCGAGGGCGACGTCGTGGTCACCGAGCACGCCGAGACCTGGCACTGGCACACCGGCGAGTCGGTGACCCTCCCCTTCGTGTCCGTCCAGGAATTCAAGGGGCGCGACATCGTCCGGTGGTGGGACTACTGGGATCTGCAAACCCTGATGAACGCCGCGCCGGCGTGGTGGATCGAGCACATCATGCAGGGGTACTGAGGACCCCGCGGAGCCGGGCTGCATCCGGGCGCGCCGGAAGAACCAAAGTTCTGCCGGCGGCGCACCACGCACGAGTGGCGGGACTCTATTGGTGGTGCGCTCGACACCGAATCCGTGGCGGGATGGACTCGATGCCTGTGCCCAATCTAGTCACTGGGGTGGGCACGTTCACGTCGGGCACCAGATCCCGATCCGGCCGCCACCCACCGGCCCCGGTGCACCCAGCCCGGCCGACCGGCAGCCGCGAAGTTACGGGATCCAGCCGTGTGCGGTAGCGTTGCGGGGTTGCCGTCCGGGGCGACGCCCCCGCTCGCCAGGGGAAAGATCTGACCAACCGGGATGGCCTCCAGCCCGGACGAGGTCCCACGACCCGTGAAAGCCCTCACCACCTGACCTCAGGGCCGTCCAGACGGCCACCCGCTCACCATCCAGTTTCAACCCGACCAGGCCCTCGTCGGCCGAGCACTCGAAGGAGTCTGAATGACCACCAAGCAGCCGCAACCCGACTTCAAGGTTGCCGACCTGGCGCTCGCCGACTTCGGCCGCAAAGAGATCGTGCTCGCCGAGCATGAGATGCCCGGCCTGATGGCCATGCGCTCGGAGTATGCCACCGAGCAACCCCTCAAGGGTGCCCGCATCACCGGATCGCTCCACATGACCGTGCAGACTGCGGTGCTCATCGAGACCCTCACCGCCCTCGGTGCCGAGGTCCGCTGGGCCAGCTGCAACATCTTCTCCACCCAGGATCACGCGGCGGCCGCGGTGGCGGTCGGGCCTCACGGCACCGTGGACGACCCCCGAGGGGTCCCGGTGTTCGCCTGGAAGGGCGAGACCCTGGAGGAGTACTGGTGGTGCACCGAGCGGGCGCTGGATTGGCCGGGAGACGGTCCGACCATGATCCTCGACGACGGTGGCGATGCCACCCTGCTGGTCCATAAGGGCGTCGAGTTCGAGAAGACCGGCGTGGTCCCCGACCCCTCGACCGCCGACAGCGAGGAGTTCGGCGTGGTGTTGGGCGTCCTCACCCGGAGCCTGGCCGAAGACTCCCAGCGTTGGACCACCATCGCCAACGGGATCAAGGGCGTGTCCGAGGAGACCACCACCGGGGTGCACCGGCTCCTGGAGATGGAGCGGAACGGCGAACTGCTCTTCGCCGCCATCAACGTCAACGATGCGGTGACGAAGTCCAAGTTCGACAACAAGTACGGGTGCCGCCACTCACTGATCGACGGCATCAATCGGGCCACCGACGTGCTCATCGGCGGCAAGGTCGCGGTGATCTGTGGGTACGGGGACGTCGGGAAGGGTTGTGCCGAGTCCCTGCGGGGCCAGGGGGGACGGGTCATCATCACCGAGATCGATCCGATCTGTGCCCTCCAGGCGGCCATGGACGGCTACCAGGTCGCCACCCTGGACGACTTCGTCGACACCGCCGACATCTTCGTCACCACCACCGGCAACAAGGACGTCATCACCGCCGACGACATGGCCAAGATGAAGCACCAGGCCATCGTCGGGAACATCGGCCACTTCGACAACGAGATCGATATGGCCGGGCTGATGAAGACCGACGGCATGCAGCGGGAGAACATCAAGCCGCAGGTCGACAAGTGGATCTTCCCCGACGGCCACGCCATCATCGTGCTGTCCGAGGGCCGTCTCCTCAACCTCGGCAACGCCACCGGCCATCCCAGCTTCGTGATGTCCAATTCCTTCACCAACCAGACCATGGCCCAGGTGGAGTTGTTCACCCGCGCCGGGGAGTACGAGAACAAGGTCTACGTGCTGCCCAAGCACCTCGACGAAAAGGTGGCCCGTCTCCATCTCGACGCCCTCGGGGTCAGGCTGACGACCCTCACCGCCGAGCAGGCCGACTACATCGGAGTGCCGGTGGGCGGACCCTACAAGCCGGACACCTACCGCTACTAGCGGCACCGTCCTCAGGTCAGACCAGGCGTCGGATGATGGCCTCGGCCTGCGATCGGTAACTGTCGCCGAACAACACCGCGTGCACCAGCAGCGGGAACAGCTGGAAGAGCGGCACCCGCTCCTCCCACCCGGCCGCCAGCGCCCGGATCTCCAGATACGCCTCGATGGTCCGGGTGGGCACCGAGCCGAAGAGACCGAGCATGGCCAGATCCTCTTCGGGGTAGCCACCGTGGACCGAGGGGTCGATCAGCCACGGGTGGCCATCAGCCCCCCACAACACATTTCCCCACCAGAGGTCCCCGTGCAGCCGTGACGGGCCGTCGGGCGGCAGCAGGTCGCGGATCCGGCCGGCCAGCCTCGACGCCGGCCGCTCCAGCCCGCAGCGTGACGACAGATCCACGAGCCGGCTTCCGAAATAGATGGCGCCGTCATCGGCGGCCTCGGCGTCGACCGGGCAGGCACCGACCCAGTGCGAGCCTCCTCCCCAGGTCGACCACGGCCAGGAGTGCAACGCCGCCAGGCGTCGGCCGAGCACCACCTCGTGCGCCGCCGTCCTCGGGCCCTGGTCGACCCACGCGGTGACCAGCAGGTCGGGCCGGGCGACGACGACTTCGGGCACCGGTGGCGCACCCGGCACCTGGGCCAGGGCCTGCAACCCGGCGGCCTCGTCGGCAACTCCGGGACCGGTCTTCGCCGCCAACTCCCGGCCTCCGGCCGTGACCCGCCAGATGCCGGTGCCGAGGGGTCGGGGCCGGCCCGGAGTGACGTCGAGGGCGGTGGCCAGCTGTGGGAGCCAGCTGCCGGCGGCGTTTCTCGTCACCCTGCCATTGTGGCAACCGGCCGGAGGGTGGCGGAGGCGCGGTATCGCCAGATGGGCCCGCCGAGGGCGGAGCCAGCCACCGACACGATCTCCGGGCCTACCGCTCGCGCCACCGTTGAGGGGATGGCCCGCTCGATCCGCTCAGCGGTGGCGCGAAGCAATCACCGGCGCCGGGGTGGCAACGAAACGAACGAGACACCTGATTCACCTCAGGCGTTGGCCGTCGCCGCCTCCAACAGGTGGGCGAAGCGCTCCTTGGCTGCCAACCGCCGGGTGGGCACGTGCTCGGTCGGCACCTCGACCGGCGTGTACAGCTTGAGGGTGTGGCGGGCCACGGTGACCTTGTGGACCTCGTCGGGCCCGTCGTAGATGCGGGCGGCCCGGGCCGCCCGGTACATCGATTCCAACGGGAGATCGGTGGAGAACCCCAGCGACCCGTGGACCTGGATGGCCCGGTCGATCACGTTGTAGAGCACCCCGGCGCCGTAGTACTTGATCATGGCGATCTCCACCCGGGCCGCTGAGGCGCCGACCTCGTCCATCTTCCAGGCGGCGTAGAGGGTCATCAGCCGGGCAGCGGTCATCTCCGCCAACGAGTCGGCCACCCAGTTCTGGATGGTCTGCTTCTCGGCCAGCGTCGACTTGTGGGTGGTGCGGGACACCGCCCGCTCGCACAGCATGTCGAAGGCCCGCTTGGATTGGCCCAGCCACCGCATGCAGTGATGGATCCGGCCGGGACCCAGCCGGTTCTGGGCCAGGAGGAACCCCTCGCCCTCGTTCCCGATCAGGTTGTCGTAGGGGACCCGGACCTCGCGATAGATGATCTCGGCATGGCCGCCGAACTTCCCGAAGTGCTCCACCGGGTCCTCCATGGTGGCGATGTCCCGCACGATATCGACGCCGGGAGCGTCGGCCGGCACGATGATCATCGAGCACCCGGCGTAGGGATGGACGTCGGGATTGGTCACCGCCATCACGATCAGGAAGTCGGCCACCGACCCGTTGGAGGTGAACCATTTGTGCCCGTCGATCACCCACTCGTCGCCGTCCCGGACCGCCCGGGTGGAGATCATGGTCGGGTCGGCCCCCGCCCCCGGCTCGGTCATCGAGAAGGCGCTCCGCAGGGTCCCGTCCAGCAGCGGCTCCAGCCACTGCTTGCGGTGGTCCTCCCGTCCCGAGGTCTCGATCCCCACCGCCAGCAGCTCGGCATTCCCGGAGTCGGGGGCGTTGTTGCCGAATACCACCGGCCCGTAGATCGTCTGCCCCAGGATCTCGTGCATCAGACCCAGGCGGAGCTGGCCGAACCCGCCGCCTCCCAGTTCGGGGGGGAGATGCGACGCCCACAGGCCCTGGCCCTTCACCTCGTCCTGGAGCGGCTTGATGGCCTCGATGAGGACGTCATGCGGCAACGAGAGCGTCTCCAGCGGGAAGATCTCCTCTCGCACGAACTCGCGCATCCACGCCAGCTTCGCCTCGAACTCCGGCTCGGTGGAAAAATCCCATGCCACAGCTAACTCCTTGCCGTCTGGTCGACCCAGAACGTCTCGATTCGTCGTGTGATGCTCAATCTGGCGGTGCTTCGTTTTTTCGGAAGTCCCACCCGGCCAACTACCGTTGCCCCATGCCTGGTGAAGCCACTGCCACCCCTATCCGTACCACCGTGACGCTGTCCGCGCCCAACCGGGGCCCTGACCGGCCGCTCCCCGGCCGGATCGAGATCGACTCGATCGATGCCCGGGCCCGCCTCCAGGCGGCCGAAACCGCCCTCCTCGACGAGCGGCGCCTACTCACCACCGACGAGCTGGCCGGCCTGGCCGAGCTCCCCGATCAGTGGGTCACCTGGCTGGCCGCCCTCGCCCACCAGGTCCGCCTGGCCTGGTGCGGCCCCGAAGTCGAGGTCGAGGGGATCCTGTCGGCCAAGACCGGCGGCTGTCCGGAGGACTGCCACTTCTGCTCCCAGTCCTCCCGGTTCGACACCCCGGTGAAGGCCACCCCGTTCCTCGACGCCGGTGAGGTGCTGGCCGCCGCCGAGGAGACCAAGGCGCTGGGAGCCTCCGAGTTCTGCATCGTGCTGGCCATCCGGGGACCTGACGAGAAGACCCTCCGGCGGATTCTCGAGCTGGTCCCGCAGGTGCGGGACCAGACCGGCCTCAACGTGGCGGTGAGCGCCGGCCTCCTCACCGACGACCAGGCTCGGCGCCTGGGCGAGGGCGGTGTCCACCGCTACAACCACAACCTGGAGACGTCCCGGTCGTACTTCCCCAACGTCGTCACCTCCCACAGTTGGGAGGAACGGGAAGCCACCTGCCGCCGGGTCCGCGATCACGGGATGGAGTTGTGCTGCGGTGCCCTCATCGGGATGGGCGAGACCGACCGGCAGCGGGTGGAGCTGATCGGCCAGCTCCAAGAGCTCGACCCGACCGAAGTGCCCCTCAACTTTCTCAACCCCCGCCCCGGCACCCCCCTCGGGGACGCCCAGCCGGTGGCGGCCTGGGAGGCGATCCGGTGGATTGCCCTGTTCCGACTGGGGCTACCCGGGGTCATCCTGCGCTACGCCGGCGGCCGAGAAGTCACCCTCCGCGAGCTCCAGGCCATGGGCATGACCTCAGGCATCAACGCCCTCATCGTCGGCAACTATCTCACGACCCTCGGACGATCGGCCGACGAGGATCTCCAGATGCTCGCCGACCTCCGGATGCCGGTCGGCGCCCTCACCGGCATCCTTTGAGCGGCTCGGTGGCCACCTCGACCCGGTACTGCACCGGATGCGGGCGGTCGGAGGCCGACTGTGCGGGTTGTGGGCGGGCCCTCGACCCGCCCCGGTTCTGCGTGGCCTGCGGGCGCCGGCTCACGGTGGCGGTCTCGCCCGGCGGCTACCGGGCCCGGTGCCGCGACCATGGCGAGGCGACCTCGGAGCCCGCCGGTTAGGCAGCTGGGTCGCCATGCCGATTCTTTGGGCCTCCACCGATGGGTTTTCGGTGCGACCGCCGTCTACCAGTTGTCTACCCAGTTGGGGCAGGCCGTCCCCGCCGGATGAACTGGAGGCCCAGGATGAAATCGACCGTGGTGCGGTATCAGGCCAAGCCTGAGCGGGCCGCCGAAAATCAGGCGTTGATCGAGGCGGTATTCGCCGAGCTACGCCAACGGGAGCCGAACGGCTTCAGCTACCGGGTCTTCCGGCTCGAAGACGGCGTGAGCTTCATCCACGCCGTGGTCGAGGACGAGGTGGAGCACCCGGACTCGCTCCAGGAAGTGCCGTCCTTCCAGGCCTTCGTGGCTGACATCGCCGAGCGGTGCGACATCCCCCCGGTGGCCATGGGAGCCACCGTCGTCGGTGCTTACCCCTGACCCGTGTTGACCGGCCAGGGCTGACCGAATATTCGCTCTGAGTGGGGGTACGGTAACGGACCGCGGTTTTCTGCGCTCGTCCAGGCGCCGTACATCGAGGCCATGGGGCCGCCGCGTGGACCAGCTACGGGGGGTCTCAGATGCACGATCGTCGGATTCGGGTTGGGCTCCTCGGCATGGTGATCATGCTGGCCGGGTCGGCGCTCGGAGCCGGTTGGCTCCCGGGCCAGTCCGCCGGGGCGGCGACCAGTTCGCTGTCCGCCACCTTCACCAAGACCTCCGACTGGGGGAACGGCTATGTGGCCAACTACACCATCGCCAACAAGGGCGCCCCCATCCAGGCGTGGACGCTCCGGTTCACCCTCCCATCCGGCACCGCCATCACCAGCGCCTGGAGCGGAAACCTGAGCCAGAGCGGAAACCAGTACACCATCACCAACGCCGCCTGGAACGGCACCATCGCCACGGGCGGGACCGCCCAAACCGGCTTCCAGACCACGTACTCGGGAGCCTTCGCGCCCCCGACCAACTGCACCATCAACGGCAACCCGTGCAGCGGATCGACCCCGACCACCACCACGACTGCGCCTCCGACCACCACGACGTCCGCGCCCCCGACCACCACGACCACCACGACCACGACGACGACCACGACGACGACCACCGTTCCCGGAAGCGGTGGTGGGTCGACCTCGCCGTGGTGGGCGTCGTTCGCCAAGACCGACGACTGGGGCACCGGCTACACCGCCACCTACACCCTGGGCACCACCGGCCCGGCGGTGGTGGCCTGGACCCTCACCTTCACCTTGCCCTCCACTGAATCGATCACCGGGCTCTGGGACGGAAACCTGACCCAGAGCGGCAACGCCTACACCGTCACCAATGCCGCCTGGAACGGAACCGTCGCCACCGGCACCTCGGTGCAGATCGGCTTCCAGGGCGGCTACAACGGCGCCTTCTCGCCTCCCGCCAACTGCCGGGTGAACGGCCAGGCCTGCGGGTCCGAGCCCGGGACCGGCGGCGGGTCGGGTGGCGGCGGCTCCGGCGGCGGGTCGGGCGGCGGCGGCACCCCGCTCCCGCCGTTGCCGGGAACCACCAACTTTCCCTTCGCCCCCTACATCGACACCACCCTCTACCCGGCGCCCGACATGAGCGCGGACATCACCGCCACCGGCACCAAGGATTATTCGCTGGGCTTCGTCGTCACCCAGGGAAGTTGCACGGCCAGCTGGGGCGGGTACTACCCGGTGAGCTCGGGGTACTACGCCCCCGAGATCCAGACCATCCGGGCGGCGGGCGGTGACGTCATTGCCTCCTTCGGCGGCGCCGCCGGCACCGACCTGGCCGACTCGTGCACGACGGCTGCCAGCCTCCAGGCCCAGTACCAATCAGTGATCGACACGTACCACCTGACCCACTTCGACTTCGACATCGAAGGGGCCGACTCGAGCAACCAGACCTCGATCGCCCTCCGGTTCCAGGCACTGGCCGGGCTGGAGGCGGCCAACCCGACCCTGTCGGTGTCGCTGACCCTGCCGGTGCTCCCGACCGGCCTGGTCGCCGATGGGCTCAACATCGTGCAGGCCGCCATCGCCCACGGGGTCCGCATCGACCTGGTCAACGTGATGACCATGGACTACGGCGACGGCCCCGCCCCGAACCCGGCCGGCCAGATGGGCGCCTACGCCATCGACGCCGCCCAGGCCACCCACACCCAATTGCAGGCCCTCTACCCGGCCCTGTCCTCGGCCACCGTCTGGTCCATGGTCGGGGTCACGCCGCTGCTCGGCGTCAACGACATCGCCGACGAGATCTTCGGGCTGTCCGACGCCCAGCAGGTCACCACCTTCGCCCAGCAGGTGCACCTGGGTCGCCTGTCCATGTGGGCGGCCACCCGTGACGTCCAGTGCGCCGGCGGCGTCCAGACCTCCTCGAGCGAAACCTGCAGCGGCGTGCTGCAGCAGCCCTACGCCTTCGCCAAGACCATGAACGCCTTCACCGGCTGACCGCCGAACCCCCGACCTCCGGATCCGCCGGCTGGACGCCGCCCGATCGACCACCCTGTGGCCAACCTGACACAATGTCGCCCGGGACCGCATCCATTCAGGCCGGTTCTGAGATCAAAGGACGGGTATGGAGGTCGAATCGACCAAGCCGGATCGTGGCGCGCAGCTGCGGGAGGCAATGATGAAGGTGAGCCCCACCGAACTGAAGGCAGCCTTGAACCAGGCCACCCAGTCGGGCACTCGACCGCCGAAGGCGGTCTACAACGCCATGTTGGCGTTGCGACGCCACCATGACCCGGTTCCCTACCTGACTCGACCGCAGTACCGGCCCACCGTTCCCTTGGTGGCCGCCGCCCTCTCCGAGGAATGCCTGACTCGGACCGTCGAAGTGCTGGGCGACAACTCGGAAAACCCGAGCCGGGAACAGCTGGAGGCCGCCCTCGACACCCTCGGATCTGACTTTGCCGACCCGGTCATTGCCGTGATGCTGGCCTGGGTGGCTCAGGACCGGCTGCCGTCCTCCGACCTGTGCGCCGAGCTGCTCGCCACCGATCCAAGATACGGGTTGGCCGTCGAAACCGCCGAGCCAGCCCAGCCACCGTCGGTCGACCGCGGCGTGAGCGAGCCGAGCTCAGAGCCCGCCTCCTGAATCAGCCGGCCGGGACCTTCCAGCCGTTGGCCTCGGCGATTTCCTTGCAGGTCGGGCAGATCCCGAAGCGTTTGGGATCCCGACCCGGCACCCAGATCTTCCCGCATAGCGCCCGGACGGCCGTCCCATTGACCATGCCCTCCACCACCGAGGGGCCGGCCGAAACGTAGTCGCCCTCCTCGGGCCTGAACCCTTCCAGCACGATGTGGGCCATGCGCTCATGATCGCCGTCGAGCTGGGGATCGGACAGCCGGGGGGAAAGCGTGGTTCCAGATTCGGACATGCCTCCAGGATCGCGCATCCGGAACGGCCGGGCACGCCGCCCACCAACCGCCGTCATCACCTCGGCGACCGCTGGAACCGATGGCGGACTAGGTTTCCAAACGGGCCGGTGAACCCGGTGAAGCAGGGGCATTCCGGCACCAGTCCATCCTCGAGAAAGCCAGGAGCGTTGCCGGTGCACGACCTACCAGCTGACCGGTCCCGGGCGTCGACCGGCCGCCGGAAGGCGGCCACGATCGTCATGGGAGGCGCCGCCCTGGTCATGGCGGCATGTTCTTCCGGGGGTTCGACCAGCCCGACCACCACGTCGCGAGCCGCCACGACCTCGAGCGTGCCGAGCTCGTCGTCGACCTCGGGATCGGCGTCGACCACCTCGTCGACCAACCTGGGGGTGCAGAACCTCCCGGTGTCCGACACCGTCAAAAACCAGCTCACCGCCGCCTTCGTGGCCTTCCACGGGTTCAAGGCCACCGATGTCATCGGAACCGCCCCCACGAGCGTGTACTACGCCTACGACCCCGCGACCGGCACCTACTGGGCCATGTCCGGTTTCGTGCCCTCCGAGGAAGCCAGCTACCAGGTGCACGTGAGCATGCAGGATGCCGGGGCCTTCGGTTGGTTCAGCCAGAAGTCCGGCGGGAACTGGAAGGCCCACGACGGGAGCTTTCCGCCCTGGTGTCACGCCGACCAGTTCTTTCCGAGCGGCGTCCTGGCCGTCTGGTCGATTGCGCCGGCCCAGTTGACCTGCTGATCCGGCCCACCGCCTTCCAGCCCCTACGCTGGACGGATGCCGGAACGCACCCTCATCCTCGCCTCGGGGTCCCCGGCCCGCCTACGCCTGCTCCGAGAGGCCGGCTTCGATCCCAAGGTGGTGGTCAGCGGAGTCGACGAGGACGATGCGGTCGCCGATGACACCCCGGGACTCACCTGCCTGCTGGCCGAGCGCAAGGCGTCGGCGGTGGCCGACCCCGGCGGGGACGCCGTCGTCGTCGGTTGTGACTCGATACTCGAATTCGACGGCCGTCGGTTCGGCAAGCCGAGCAGCCGGGACGAGGCCATGGGCTGGCTCCAATCGATGCGGGGCCGTCACGGCACCCTCTTTACCGGGCACTGCGTCATCGACGAGCGCACCGGCCAACAGGCAACCGGGGTGGGCGCCACCACCGTGCGGTTCGGCATCACCACCGACGACGAGCTGAGGGCCTATCTGGCCACCGGCGATGCTCTGGCCGTGGCCGGTGCCTTCACCATCGACGGGAAGTCGGCCCCGTTCGTCGATGGGATCGACGGTGATCCCAGCAACGTGATCGGGCTGTCCCTCCCGCTGTTCCGGTCGTTGCTCGCCCAGCTCGACATCCCGATGACCTCGCTGTGGGCCACGTGAGCGGCGGCCTCCCGCCGCTGAAGCTCGGGCCGGTCGCCGTCGATCCCCCGGTGGTCCTGGCGCCGATGGCCGGGGTGACCAACGTCGCCTTCCGGCGCCTCTGCCGCACCTACGGGGCCGGCCTCTATGTGAGTGAGATGGTCACCGCCCGGGCCCTGGTGGAGGGCAACCCCAAGACGATGGGCATGGCCGCCTTCGGCGACGACGAGCCGGTACGCAGCGTGCAGCTCTACGGCGTCGACCCGACGGTGATGGGCGAGGCGGTCCGCCGCCTGGTGGACGACATCGGGGTGGACCACATCGATCTCAACTTCGGCTGCCCGGCGGCCAAGGTGACCCGGCGCGGAGGCGGCGCCGCCCTTCCCGTCCACCGGACCCTGCTGCGTCACATCATCGCCGCCGCCGTCCAGGGAGCCGGTTCGGTCCCGGTGAGCGCCAAGTTCCGGATTGGGGTGGACGACACCCACACCACCTACCTGGAGACCGGCCGGATCGCCGAAGGGGAAGGGGCGGTGGCGGTGGCCCTCCACGCCCGCACCGCCGAACAGCTCTACTCGGGGACCGCCGACTGGCCGGCCATCGCCGCGCTGAAGGAAGCCGTCACCACCATTCCGGTGCTCGGCAACGGGGACATCTGGGAGGCGTCCGACGCCCTGGCCATGGTGGCCGCCACCGGCTGCGACGGGGTGGTGGTGGGTCGTGGGTGCCTGGGCCGCCCGTGGCTGTTCCGGGACCTGGCCGATGCCTTCGCCGGTCGACCGCGGTCGGCTCCCCCCGACCTGGGCGAGGTGGCCCGGATCATGGCCACCCACGCCTCCTATCTGTGCGACACCTTCGGCGACGAGTACGGCATCCGGCAATTCCGCAAGCACACCAGCTGGTATCTCACCGGGTTCCCGGTCGGGCCCGAGGTCCGTCGGGCGATGGCCACCATTTCCACCCCGCAGGAGCTGGCCCGGATCCTCGACGGTTTGGACGGCACGGTGCCGTTCCCGCCGGGGGCGTCCCGGATGGCCCGCGGCCACACCAACGGTCCGAGGCCGGTGCACCTTCCCGGCGGTTGGCTCGACGGGATCGACGACCCGACTCCCCCGGAGGGTGGCGAGGAACTGGTCTCCGGGGGCTGAACTGCCGGGAGGGCGGAACCGGCCCGACGGTGTGGGACAATGGCCACCGGGTTGATCACGCTGGGCACCTGTCGCCAGCCCGTCGTCGCGGAGACTCTGCGATCGACACACGCACCCGAGCTCCCTCATGATCGTCGGCTCCTCCCTCACTATCGAAATCGGTGACCGCAACCTGCTCCGCGACGCCTCCTTTGTCGTCGGCGCCGGCGAGAAGGTCGGGCTGGTCGGGCGCAACGGCACCGGGAAGTCCACTCTCATCTCGGTCATCGTCAACGAGCCGGGAAGGACCGTCCGCTCCACCGGCAACGCCCGGATCCGGGGCACCTACAGCTTTCTGCCTCAGGCTCCGGTGGCCGGCGGGTTGGGGCTCGACCCCAACGGCTTCTCCCACGTGCTGTCGGGCCGGGGGCTCGACGTCCTCGACGACGCCCTCAACAAGGCCCGGGACCAGATGGCCAAGGACCCGAGCACCGAGAACATCGAGCTGTTCTCCGACCTCGAGGAGCAATTCCGGGAGAACGGCGGCTACGGGGCCGAGGCGATCATGGCCCGGCTGGCCGACGGTCTGGGTCTCCGGGAGGATCTCCTGCTCGAGGACATCGACACCCTCTCCGGGGGGCAGCGGCGCCGGGTCGACCTGATCCGCATCCTGTTCCAGGGTCCCGACACCATGATCCTCGACGAGCCGACCAACCATCTCGACCTCCCGGCCAAGCGGTGGCTGATGGAGGAGCTCGAGACCTTCCCCGGCGCCATCCTGGTGGTGTCCCACGACCTCAAGCTGCTCGACCGGTCCATCAACAAGGTCCTCCACCTCTCCGGCGGTCGGCTGCACGAGTTCAAGGGCACCTACTCCTCCTACATGGTCCAGCTCGAAGCCGACCAGACCCAGCGTGAGCGTTCCGCGCAGCTCGAGGGCCGGGAGATCAAGCGTCTCTCGACGGTGGCCGACTCCATGCGGGGCAGCACCAACCGGCGGGCCCGCATCGCCAAGTCGATCGACAAGCGGGTCGAACGGCTCGAATCGTCCCGGACCGAGGTCCATGCCCGGGACAAGAAGTCGGTGTTCCGCCTGCCCACCCCGAAGCGGTCGGCGGAGGTGCCGGTGCGGGCCAGCCACCTGGTGGTCAGCTATGGCTCGTCGACCGTGCTCAAGGACGTCAACTTCCACACCCGCCGGGGCGACCGGGTCGTCATCATCGGCCGAAACGGCGCCGGCAAGTCCAGCCTGCTGCGCTGCCTGGCCGGGGTGCAGAAGCCGACCAAGGGCGAGGTGGAGATCGGGGTCAACGTATCGCTCGGCTACTTCGCCCAGGAGCACGAACAGGTCGACCTGGAGGTCTCGGTCCTCGACAACATCGACGACACCATTCTCAAGTCGGAGACGGAGCGCCGCTCGCTGCTCGGGACCTTCGGGATCCCCGGGAAGGCCGCCTACCAGATGCCGAAAACCCTTTCCGGCGGTGAGCGGGCCAAGCTGGGGCTGGCCATGCTGGCGGCGGGACAGGCCAATGTCCTGCTCCTGGACGAGCCCACCAACAACCTCGACCCGTCGTCCATCGAGGCGGTCGGCACCATGTTGAGCATGTGGGCGGGCACCATCGTGGTGGTGAGCCACGATCGCGCCTTCGTCAACGCGCTGGAACCGACCCACTGCCTGAAGCTGCCCGACGAGGTGTTCACCCATTGGGACGACAAGTACCTCGATCAGGTGGAGATGAAATGATCGGCCGGTGAGGATACGGCTTTTCGCCCAACCGGATGAAACTCCCGACCCCTTGGGCGTCCCGGGGACCGAGCGGCTTCTGACCCTCTCGGACGGGGTGGTGGCCATCGCCCTCACCCTGCTGGTACTGCAGTTCAAGGTCCCCTCGCTGCCCCCCGGAAAGGATCCCAACTCACCGCACGCCCTCTATGTGGCGTTGCATCTCAGCGGGTCGCTGGTCAGCTACGTGGTGGCCTTCTACGTCATCGGCCAGTTCTGGCTGGCCCACCACCGGGTGTTCCGGTACATCTCCGGCCACAGCGAGAGCCTGGCCTGGTGGAACTTCGGTTTCCTCTTCACCATCACCCTGTTCCCCTTCACCAGCGCGCTCCTGGGCAGTTACTCCAACAACGCGCTGGCGGTCGTCGCCTTC
>DASZNG010000002.1:0-51014 GCA_035551535.1 Acidimicrobiales bacterium
TGATCGTCTCCCCCCGCCTGGCTCGCCTATGGACGAACCGGAGCACGCCGATCGACGGACCCGCGGCGGGACAGGTCGCAGGAGCGGGGGCCGGGGATGCCGGAGAATGGGCCGGCGAACTCGGCGACTCCGGGGTCAGCCCGATCTGACCGATCGGCCTCGGCAGCGAAGCCGTAACCTAGCCAGAGGACCGGTTGCCTGTCGTTACGTCAGGCTCTCGATCATCTCGATAACCTCCTCGGGGCGGTAGCCCTGGCTCCGACAGAACTCGATCAACTCCCGAACTCTTCGTACGACGACTCCTTGCTGCGGGGTCCCAGAGACAGTGATGCCTCGACCTCGTTGAAAATCGAGCAGCCCTTCGTCCCGGAGAATCCGTAGCGCGCGCAGAACCGTGTTCTTATTCACTCCCAGAACTGCGGCCATGTCCCTGGCCAGAGGGAGACGCTCCCCGGGGGCTGCCTCCCCTTCGGCAATCGCCCTCCGGATCTCTCCCGCCACCTGGTCGTGGAGGGCCGTGGAATCGGATCGGTCGACCTTGACAGGATGCATGGTGCTAGTCATAGTAGTTCTATGTTCCACCGATTGCCAGGTCAGCCATGACGGTTGTCGACGCGCCGATTGACAAACCCAAGGTTGATGAGGCCCAGCTCCTGTTTCAAGAAGCGAGGCAGCGTCGTCGCCGGCGATGGCTGGTCTCGGGAATCGTGGCGTCAATCGCCCTCGTTCTACTGGGATTCACCTTGATCGCCACGTTGGGAGGCGGGGGCAAGGGCTCGTTGCCATCACTCTCAGCTCCGTTGTCGGCAAAACCGGCGGCGATTTCGGGTGGAGCCTTCAGCATCCGCCCGGTGCTTTGTTATGCACCGCCGCTTACCCTGGCCGCCGGTCAGACTCCAACCACAGGTGCGCTGCCGACTTGCGCCTCGTCGTCGCAACTGACGGCAACCAACCTCGGGGTCGAACCCGATGGGAACAACGCGAATGGATACAAGTCGAATCCCCGCGTCCCGGTCGACCCGCAGTTCGCTACCTACCCATCCAGCCTGCAATCGAACGACAACGTGAACGACACCGTATTGCTTCCGGCATCGTCCTCCAACCAAGGCACGGGGCGATACGTTCTCGGGCCGGCGGGCATCACCCGTTCGGCGATCAAGTCGGCCCGGGCTCAGCTCGTCAACAACCAATGGGCGGTCGACATCACCTTTACCGACGAGGGTGCCGTTCAGTGGGACACCCTGGCCCAGCAGCAGTTCCACGCCATCATCGGCATCGATGTCGGCGGCAAGGTGGTGTCTGCCCCTATCACCGAGCCCAGCCAGACGTCCTTCAGTTCATTCAACGGCCAGATGCAGGTCTCGGGAAGCTTCACCGAACACCAGGCCAAGGCATTGGCGGCCCAGCTCTAGAACGGACTGAAAGTTGCAACTGACCGAGGGCCTAACCGGTCGTAGCGACCAGGCCGCGGCTGAACTACTCCGAAACCCGTTCGTCGAGGCGAACATCCACGGTGTCGCCCTCGGCCTTTCCGATGGCCTTCCGGACTTCGGCCTTGATCGGGAGCTTGTGGGTCCCGTCCCCCAGCGCCATGAACGAGCTCTGGAACGGATGACCGTCAACGGTCCCCCGGACCTTCACCAATCCTTTGGTCCCGAAGAACGCAGCCGAACCCGGCATCACCACGTAGGTCCAGCCGCCCTTGCTCGGACTCTTCTGCAGGGTGGCCCGAAACGTCTTCTTCACCGGACTCGCCACTGTCCTTCGGTGCGCTTAGTTCCCCGGGTAACCCGGAGGGGGTGGGAGACCTTCGGTCACCTCGCCCCGCCCGTTGTGGCGTTGCGATCCTTCGGCATCGCCGGCATCCTTCAATGCGTCGACCAGCACCTGGGCGGCGCCGACCAGACCGGCGGCCTCGTAGGGCACCACGATCTTGGAGTTGGGCGACGATGCCACCCCCTGGAGGGCACGCAGCTGCATCACCGCCAGGGTGTTCGCCTTGATGGTCGCCCCGTCGATGGCGGTGAGGGCGGCCGCATCTCCTTCGCCCCGGAGCTGGGTCGCCCGCTTCTCCCCGTCGGCCCGGAGCTCGAGCACCTGCTTCTGACCTTCCGCCGACAGAATGGCCGCCTGCTTCTGGCCCTCGGCCTCGAGGACCGCCGCCTGCTTGCGGCCCTGGGCGCTGTTGATGGCTGCCTGTTGCTCACCCTCCGACTTCAGGATGGCGGCCCGCTTGTGCTGCTCGGCTTCCTTCTGCTCCGACATCGCCTGAAGCACGTTGACCGGAGGGGTGATGTCGAGGATCTCGATGCGGTTCAGGCGCACACCCCACTTGAGGGTGGCCTCGGCCATGTGCTCCTGCATCTTGGTATTGATGTTCTCCCGCTGGGACAGCGACTCGTCGAGCGTGAGCTCTCCGAAGACGGCCCGGAGGGCGGTCCGTGACATCTGATCGATGGCCAGGTTGAAGTCATTGACTTCGAACAGCGCCAGCTTGACGTCGGTCACCTGGCAGAAGATGGTCGCACTCACCTGCAACGAAACGTTGTCCCGGGTGATCACCGACTGCTGGTCGCCGGTGTGGGGGAACTCCCGGATGTCGACCTTCTCCATCCGGTCGGAAAATGGCCTCATCAGGTGCAAACCCGGCTGCCGGACGGCCCGGAACTCGCCGAACCGCTTCACCACCCCCACGCTGCCCTGCTGCACCACCTTCAGTGAGGACTTCAGGAAGCCGATGATGAGCCCTATCACCACAATGCCACCGACCACTCCGACGGCTGCGGCTGCGTCTGCTCCACTCGAACCGATGAGCATGTTGCCTACCTCTCTCGTCACTACTGTTGCACCTTCGAGGAGACAGTGGGGATCGCCGGGCTCTCAATCGTCGGTCGGGTAGACCACCAATACCCCCCGATCGACGTCCGCCACCACCACGGTGGCGCCGACGTCGATGGTGGTTCCGGGGAAGAGCGATACCGCGTACCATTCCTCACCACGGGTTTTGACCGCACCCGGGTGATGTCGCACGCTGACGGGTTTGGTCACCACCGCCGTCTCGCCGATCATTCCCGAGACACCGTTCAACATCGACAGCTCCATTTCCGACTCTGAACCCAACCTCGTCAGGCGCCGGACAACCCCCTGTCCCGACGGGCCGTTTCGCCTGACGCAAACAAGCATCTGTCCCCTGCTGGAACTATACGGGTTCCTCCTGGGGGTCATCCCACCGGGTCGTGCCCCAGGCCCGTCGGCAGTCAATCCTCGCCGTCGAGGACCCGGTTGAAGAACGCCGCCGCCCGGTTCTGGGTATCCCGGGCCTGCTTTTCGATGAACCGCTCGACGACCGGGCCGGCGCCAAAGATCTTGACCTTGGCCTCGAGCGAAAACACCTGCTCAAAGCGGACTCCGTCGGATGCCGCCTCGCCCACCTCCGGCGCAGACGGGGGCTCGGCTGACGACCCGACCACCGGCTCCTCCTCGTCGGCTTCGTCCCCGGTCGGGGCCGCGTCGGCTTGACCGACGATCCGAACGCTGGGCGTGGCCGGGGGGAGATCCCCGGCACCCGCCGCCGGGGTCCCGGGGGTCTCCTCGATCTTGATGGAGCCTCGGATATCGGTCTTGTCCCCGAGGGTGACCGGCGTCAGCGTGAACGACCAGATGCCCGTCTCCGGATCGAAGGTGCCGTGCTCGGTGGTGACCACCTCGGACCCGAACAGCCGCTTGACCGGACCCGGGGCATCGGGCCTCTGGCCGTAGCGCATGGTCCGTTCGAGCCCGCTGTCGACGTCGCCGGTCTGGTCCTCGATCTCCACCGAGGTCGACCGCAATGCCTCGAGATGAAGGCGACGGGTCACGTCGGGGTCGAAGAAGACCTCCCAAAAGCGCGCCGCGGTTCCGTGGACGTCATAGCGCAGCTCCAGCTTCATGCCAGAAGCATGGCACGGGAGGGGCCGTCGCTGCCCGGCGGGTACCGGGCAGCCGGGCCATGTCGGGGTTACTCTCGGCCATGGCCACCACCCGCTCGACCCCCCTCTCGCCCGGAGCCGTGTCGCCGCTGACCGCCCGGAAGACCTGGCGCACCGTCGAACCCCTCCACGGGATGATCTACTTCGCCCCCGAGGCCAATCGGTCGTACGCGGATCTGGGCATCCCGCCAACCTCGGGCTACTTCGCATCCCGGTCGGCTCCGATGGGCGCCGTCCCCGCCGAGGTGGTCATCGCCACCTTCTTCAACTTCCATCCCCGGGTGGTCGGGGCGGCGATTCCCACGGCCTGGGCCATCTCGACCCCGGAGGCGGTACTCCAGGCCCGGGTCCAATCCGCCGACGGCGCGCTCCGCCGCATGCTCGGGGATGACGTCGAATCACCGGAGATGGCCCGGGCCGCCGAGCTCACCCGGGCGGTGGCCGAGCGCGCCGCCGATCACGTCGGCGGTCGCCCGTTGTTCGCCGGACACGCCCGGCTTCCCTGGCCCGACGCTCCCCACCTGGTGTTGTGGCACGCCCAGACCTGCCTCCGGGAGTTCCGGGGCGACGGGCACATCGCCGCGCTGGTGTTGGCGGAGATCTCGCCGGTCGAAGCCCTCGTCGTCCATGTCGCCTCCGGCGAAGTGCCGATCGGCTTTCTCAAGAGCTCCCGGGGTTGGTCGGACGAGGAGTGGGACGCCGGGGTGGATCGGGTGCGGTCACGGGGCTGGCTCGATCCGCAGGCCGACGGGGACGCCAGCCTGTCGCTGAGCGATGCCGGCCGGACGGTCCGGCAACGGGTGGAGGACCAGACCGACGTGCTGGCCCAGTTCCCCTACGGGGCGATCGGCGAGGACGGCTGCGCCGAGCTTCGGACCTTGGCTCGTCCGTTCAGCCGGGCGGTGGTGGCCGCCGCCGGTCTGGGTGTTGCCGCCGCGCCATCGCCCCCGGCTTCCTGATCCGCCCGCCGGTCGCCTGCTACGTTCGCCCCGATGACCGACGACGGGACCGAGGCGGCCAACGACGCCATGATCCGAGCGTTCATAGCCGCTTGGGAACGCCGCGACACCGAGCACATCGTCGACTGCTTCACCGACGACGGCGTCTACCACAGCATCCCGCTGACTCCGATCGTAGGGAAGGCGGCGATCCGGAAGTTCGTGACCGGATTCGCCGACACCCCCCCGGGCCGCCTGGAGATCCGGCACCAGGTTGCCTCCGGCAACGTGGTGATGAACGAGCGCACCGACTCCATCACCCTCAACGGGCGCCCGGTGACCCTGCCGATCTGCGGCGTCTTCGAGATCGACAACGGCCGGATCCGGGCCTGGCGCGAGTATTTCGACCTGACCCCGGCCAAGGCGGCCTACGGCACCCCCTGAACCCGCCTACCGGTGGAGGAGGACGAAGTCGCCGAGACTCGACTCCTGGCCGGGGATCGTGAAGATCTCGACGTCGGTGTTCGAGGCCAGCCACTGGAGGTTGCGCTGGTGGATCTCGTCCGGTTCCTGAAACCGGTCGAGGACCACCACCACCGGAATCGACCGGCGGCCGTCGGCGGCCAGTGCCGCCTCCACCTCCCCCACCGCCGGGAGCAGGGCGTCCAGCGAGAGGCGCACCGCGTTGATGGTCCCGAGTCCGGCATCGGCGACCAGCACCACCAGATCGGGCCGGAGCTCGCGCACCAGGTCGAGGCTGTCCCCGTCGGCGGCCTGCGGGGATCGGACGCCGCCGGCCGTCTCCACCAGCCCGACATCGACCCGACGGTCGGGCCAGGCCAGTTCCTCGACCAGCTCGGCGATGGTGAAGGGCGGGAGACCCAGCGCCTCGGCCGCCATCGGTGGGGCCATGGCCCGCGGATAGCCGCGGTGCGGGCGGCAGACCTCCTCGTGCGACTCGCCGGACGCCGCCGCCAACACCTGGGCGTCGGTCGGACCCCCGACGGGGGCGCCCCGGCCATCGACATCGAACGACTGGGCCGGCTTGCGGGCGGCGACCTCCAGGCTCCGGGAGCGCACCTCGTGGAGGAGTTGGGTGCACACCCAGGTCTTGCCCACCTCGGTCCCGGTCCCGCACACCAGGACGAGCTGTTCAGGACGCAACGACGCTCCCGATCTCGTCCCGGTCCGAGGTGGGCCCACCGGGCCCGTCCCGAGCGCCGAGGGCCACCAACTCGGCGATCAACCGCTCGACCTGGTCGTCGGTATGGATCGACGACAGCGTGACCCGTAACCGAGAGGTCCCGGTCGGGACCGTGGGGGGTCGGATGGCCGGGACCCACAGCCCGTGGGCCAACAGGCGATCCGACGCCGCCACCGCCCGGCGCTCGTCGCCGATGATCACCGGGACGATCGGCGACCGCGGCCCGGTCCGGGTCGCTCCGCCGCCGATGGCGTCCGACACCCTGGTCACCAGCTCGGTGAGCCGGCGGCGCAACGCCGCCCCCTCGGGTGACCGGACGATGCCCACCGCCGCCAACGCCGCCGCGGCGTTGGCCGGAGACGGGGCGGTGGTGAAGATGTAGGGCCGGGCCCGGTTGACCAGCAGCTCGACGAAGCGGCCGGGTCCGGCCACGAATCCGCCCAGCGAGCCGAGCGTCTTGGACAAGGTGCCGACCCGCAGGATGTCCACCCCCAGGCCATCGCCGGTGGTGGCACTGATCGGCAGCTCGGGGCCGAGGACGGCGTGGGCCTCGTCGAGGATCAGCAGCGCCCCGAAGCGCCGGGCCACATCGACCAGGCCGGACAGGTCGGCGGCGTCGCCGTCCATCGAGAAGACAGTGTCGGACACGATGATCGGCCGCCCGGCCGAACCGGCGACCAGCTGGGTCAGGTGCTCGAGGTCACGGTGACGGTAGACCGACACCTCGGCTCGGGCGGCCCGGCAGCCGTCGATGATGGAGGCGTGATTCAACTCGTCGGAGAACACCGACGCCCCGTCGGAGGCGAACACCGACAACACCGACAGGTTGGCGGCGAAGCCGGTCGGGAACACGATGGCCCGCTCGCAGTCCTTCCACTCGGCCAGCATCGCCTCGAGCTCGGCATGGATGGGGCGGGACCCGGTCACCAACCGGGAGGCCCCCGACCCCGCTCCCCAGCGATCGAGGGCCTGGTGGGCGGCTGCGACCACCGCCGGGTGGCACGACAGGCCGAGGTAGTCGTTGGAGGCGAACGAAACGATCTCCGGGTCGGGACCGCGCCCGCCGGGCCCGACCGGGGCCATCCGTCCGACCGGCCCCCGAGCGTCGAAGGTCCGGGGCCGGCGCCACCGGTGGGCGGCTTCGACGGTGCGGCACGACGCCTCGACCCAGTCCGACCACGCCGACGGTGAGCTCACCGGCCGTCTTCCTCCCCGACCGAGTGGATCGACGCGGCCAACACCTCGACCACCCGGTCGATCTCCTCGACCGTGGTGGTCAGGGGCGGCATCAGCACCACCACATCGCCCAGCGGCCGCAGCAGGATGCCCTGCCGGGTCGACGCCGCGCACACCCGCCGGCCCCAGCGCTCGGCACCCGGGGGCGGATCGAGCTCCACCCCGACCATCAGGCCGCGTTGGCGCACGGCGCCGACGCCCGGAAGCCCGACGACCTCGTCGCCCAATGTGGCTGCCAGGTGTTCCGCCACCCGGACCACGTTGGCCAGCACCTCCCACTCGTCGATGAGTTGGAGATGACGGAGGGCCACCGCGCAGGCCAGCGCATTCCCGCCGTAGGAGTGGCCGTGGTAGAAGGTCTTCTCGCCGAGGTCGGCACCGTCGAAGGCGGCGAACACCTCACCGGAGGCCACCGTGGCTGACAGCGGGAGGTAGCCGCCGGTGATCCCCTTGCCCAGACACACCAGGTCGGGTCGGAAGTCGGGTCCCGCCCACTCGGAGGCGAACAACTTGCCGGTCCGCCCGAACCCGGTGGCCACCTCGTCGCAGATCAGCAACACCCCGAGCCGCCGGCAGGCGGCTCCCAACCTGGCCAGGTCGGCGGGCTCGGCCACCAGCATGCCGGCCGCCCCCTGCACCAGCGGCTCGATGACGACGGCGGCCAGTTCGTCGGCGTGGGCCTCGACGCTGGACACCGCCTTGTCGGCCCAGTCGGGCGAGGCGTAACCCGGGGTCCGGATGACCGGGAACCGCAGCGGGTCGAACAGGGCGGTCCCGAAACCCCCGTCCCCCAACGACAGGGCGCCGACGGTGTCCCCGTGATAGGCGTCGCCGAGGGCCAGGAACCGGGTGTGGTGGGGTTGGCCCCGATTCACCCAGTACTGGAAGGCGATCTTGGCCGCCTGCTCGACGGCCACCGCGCCGTCCGACGCGAACAGCACGTGGGCATCGTCGACCGGCACCACCTCGGCCAGCGCCTCGGCGAACTCCACCACCGTCCGGTTGCCGTTCCCCAACAGGGTGGTATGGGCCACCCGGTCGAGCTGGGCGACCAGGGCGGCATCCAGCTCGGGGACGTGATGCCCGAGGGTCATGACCCACAACGAGGAGATGGCGTCGAAGTAACGCCGTCCGTCCACGTCGATCACCTCCCGCCCCTCGGCCCGCTCCACGGTGATCGGCGAATTGCCCTCGTAGGCGGCCATTTGGGTGAAGCCGTGCCACACCACCCCGGCATCCCGGGCCGCCCACCGGTCGGCATCGGGGGTCGGGGGTCGGGGGTTCGGCGGCCTGGGCATCGGCGAGAGTCTTATGCAGCCCGGGGGACAGGTCGAACCGAGGCCCGGGAGCAGCCCCAAAAGTGCCCATTACACTCGCCAGCATGGATCACATCGGCCTGGTCGACACCATGTTCGCCCGTTTCGACATGGGCGCCGAGGCCGCCGGCGAACTGGCGTCCTGCCCCGGGTACGGCGAGACCTTCGAGATCGTGCGGCGGACGGTGCCCGGGTTCAAGGACCTGGGCGTCGAGTGCAAGCGCCTCATCGAGAACGAGCAGTGCCGGATCGTGGTGGCCATGGGCATGCCCGGGAAGGCCGCCATCGACCAGGTCTGCGCCCACGAGGCCGCCCAGGGGATCATGATGGCCCAGCTGCTGACCTCGACCCACATCCTCGAAGTCTTCGTCCACGAGAACGAGGAGGAGGACCCGGCCAAGCTGGCCCAGGTGTGCATCAACCGGGCCCGGAGCCACGCCCGGAACGCCTACTGGATGCTGTACGAGCCCGAGCAGCTGGCCCGGCGGGCCGGCCAGGGCGTCCGCCAGGGCTACGAGGACGCCGGCCCCATCGCCGGCGATCGGGCCGGTTGGCGCTGAGCTGTGGACGTCAGGCGGCAGGATCGTGCGGGAGGCCCAGCGTCCGCTCGCCGATGATGTTCCGCTGGACCTCGGAGGTGCCGCCGCCGATGGTGAGGGCGGGGGCGAACATGAGGCCGAAGCTGTAGATGGCGTCGGCTCCCACCCCGACCAACATCCCCGAGGAACCGGTGAGGTCGCAGGCCAGGTCCATCACGTGCTGGCCGTGCTCGTCGGCCAGCGCCTTGCGCACCGAGGCCTCGGGGCCGGGGTCGGCCCCCGACACCGCGGCGGAGACCATGCGCAGGCGGAGCAGCCGGAGGATCTCGCCCTCGGACCAGACCCGGGCCAGCCGCTGCCGGAACCGCGGGTCGGAGCTGCCGCCCGACCGCTTCACCTGGTCGACCAGATCCTCGGCGGTCGGACCCATCCCCCACAGCGCGCCGGCCCCCGACAGCGACACCCGCTCGTTCCCGAGGGTGACCTTGGCCAATCGCCAGCCGTCGCCCTCCTGGCCGACCAGGTTGGCCGCCGGGATCCGGACGTCGTCGAAGAACACCTCGTTGAAGGTGTGGGTGCCGGTCATGTCCACCAGCGGCCGGATGGTGATGCCCGGGGCGTCCATCGGGCAGATAAAGTACGAGATCCCCTGATGCATGGCCGCGTCCGGGTCGGTGCGGGCCAGCAGGATCCCGAACTTGGCCACGTGCGCGTAGGACGTCCACACCTTCTGGCCGTTGACCACCCACTCGTCGCCGTCCCGCTCGGCCCGGGTGGTGAGCGAGGCCAGGTCCGAGCCGGCGCCCGGCTCGCTGAAGAGTTGGCACCAGATCTCCTCGGCGGACAGCATCGGGCCCAGGTACCGGTCCTTCTGCTCCTCGGACCCGGCCCGGATGATGGTCGGACCGGCCCAGCCGATGCCGATGGTGTTGGTCGGGCGCTTCACCCCCGCCCGCTTGAGCTCGTCGTCGACGATGAGCTGGGTCTCGGGGTCGGCGCCCATCCCCCAGGGCTCGGGCCAGTGCGGCGCCACGTATCCGGCCTCGGCCAGCTCCCGATTGGAGGCCTTCGGGTGTTCGGCCAACCAGGCGCGCACCGAGGCCCGGCGGGGGTCGCCATCCGGGGGAAGGGCAAAGTCCATGACGGCGAGCGTAGGCTGCTCCGGTTCGGCCGAGACAATCGGCCACCGGTGACAAGGGGTGCCAACGCATGACCAAGTGGAATTTCGCCGACGTGTGGGAAACGGTGGCGGAGACGCTGCCCGAGGCTCCCGCCCTGACCCAGGGGGCCCGCACCCAGTCGTGGCAGGACACCGACCGCCGGGCCGACAACGTGGCCCGGTGGCTCCTGGGTGCCGGCGTGGCCAAGCAGGACAAGGTCGCCCTCTATCTCTACAACTGCCCCGAGTACCTGGAGGCGACCTTCGCCATCTTCAAGGACGGCCTGGTCCCCATCAACACCAACTATCGGTATGCCGACAACGAGCTCGCCTACCTGTGGGAGAACGCCGATGCGGTAGCGGTGGTGTTCCACGGGGTGTTCACCGAGCGC
Organism: Acidimicrobiales bacterium; assembly: GCA_035551535.1. Taxonomy (GTDB): domain Bacteria; phylum Actinomycetota; class Acidimicrobiia; order Acidimicrobiales; family RAAP-2; genus DASZIT01. The sequence goes on from DASZNG010000002.1 coordinate 10,753, forward strand.
ATCGAGGGCGTCCGCGACCGGGTCCCGGGCATCCGGAGCTGGCTGTGGGTCGACGACGGGACGTCTTCGTGCCCGTCGTGGGCGGTGGCCTACGAGCGGGTGGCCACCGACGACACCACCGCCGACGGCGGCGAGGGATCCGAGCGGGTCCGGGCCCCCTGGGGCCGGAGCCCCGACGACCTCAACCTGCTCTATACCGGCGGGACCACCGGGATGCCCAAGGGGGTCATGTGGCGCCAGGACGACCTCTTCGCGCTGCTGAACAGCTCCGGGTTCCGGAAGTACGACGAGGAGGCCGGGGTCGAAGGCGTCCGGCAGTCCCTGTCGGAGCTGGGCCCGGGAATGACCCTGCTCCCGGCCTGCCCGCTGATGCACGGGACCGGCGGGTTCACCGCCCTCGAGTGCCTGAGCGAGGGAGGCCGGGTGGTGCTCCTGGCCTCCCGCCAGTTCGACGCCGTCGAGCTCCTCGACACCGTCGAGCGGGAGAAGGTCAACGGGCTGATCATCGTGGGCGATGCCTTCGCCAAGCCGATCCTGGCCGCGCTGGATGCCGATCCCGACCGCTGGGACCTGACCAGCCTGGTGGGGATCATCTCCTCCGGGGTGATGTGGAGCGAGGAGACCAAGCAGGGGCTGCTCGGGCATCATCCCAACATGCTGCTGGTGGACGCGTTCTCGTCCTCGGAGGCGCTGGGCATGGGCAGCTCGATCTCGTCGGGGGCATCCTCGGCCCATACCGCCCAGTTCACCCTCGGCCCCTTCGTGCGGGTCCTCGACCCCGACGGCCGCGACGTGGTGCCCGGATCGGACCAACCCGGCGTGCTGGCCCTGGGCGGGCGCATCCCGCTCGGCTACTACAAGGACGAGGCCAAGACGGCGGCCACCTTCCGCACCGTCGACGGGTCCCGCTACTCGATACCCGGCGACTACGCCGAGGTCCGGGAGGACGGCAGCATCCACCTGTTGGGACGAGGCTCGGTGGTCATCAACACCGGCGGTGAGAAGGTCTTCCCCGAAGAGGTGGAGGAAGCCATCAAGACCGTCGACGGGGTCCACGACGCGGTGGCGGTGGGGATTCCCAACGAGCGTTTCGGCGAGGAGATCGTCGCCGCCGTCGAGCTGGCCCCCGGCACCCCGGAGGGATCGGTCAGCGAGGACGCCATCATTCAACATGTGAAGGGTGAGCTGGCCTCCTACAAGGCCCCGCGCCGGGTCCGGTTCGTGCCCACCATCGGCCGTTCGCCGTCGGGCAAGGTCGACTACGCCCGGATCCGCAGCGAAACCGCCGCGTGGGTGGGCGTTGAGCTCTGAGCCGGACCCGGGGTCGCCAGAATCTCCTGCGTCGCCTGCGTCTTCGGGGAAGGACGGCTCCCCGGTCAAGCACACCGGACGGGTCCGCCGGTCGGCGGCATCGGCCCAGCTGGTAGGCCGGCTCGGCGCCTCGAGGGTGACCGGCCGGATCCGGACCCGGCTGACCCCGGCCGACCGCCGGGAGGAGCGGGCGGCGGCCATCGAGCTCCGCACCGCCGAGCAGGTGGCCGAGTCGCTCGGCGACATGAAGGGGGCCCTGATGAAGCTGGGCCAGATCGCCAGCTTCCTCGACGAAGGCCTCCCCGAGCCCTACCGGGTGGCGCTGGCCCAGCTGCAGTCGGACGCGCCGCCGATGGCGCCGGCGTTGGCCGCTGCGGTCATCGAGGGGGAACTGGGCCGGCCCCCGAACCAGATCTTCCGGGAGTGGGAGCCGGTACCCCTGGCGGCGGCGTCGATCGGACAGGTCCACCGGGCGGTGACCGGCGACGGCCAGGACGTGGCGGTCAAGGTCCAGTACCCGGGGGTGGCGGCGGCCATCGAGGCGGACCTGGCCAACACCGAGATGCTGGCCCGCCTGCTCCCGATGATGTTCCCGTCCCTCGATGCCAAGGTGCTGGCCACCGAGCTGCGGGACCGGCTGACCGAGGAGCTCGACTACGTCCACGAAGCCGCCAACCAGCGGCGGTTCTGCGACATCTACCGGGGCCACCCCTTCATCCACATTCCCGAGGTGATCGACGACCTCTCCACCCCGATGGTGCTGACCACCGAACTGGCCACCGGCGCCCGGTTCGCGGAGGTCGAGCAGTGGTCGGCCCACGAGCGGGACCTGGCCGGCGAGACCCTGTTCCGTTTCGTGTTCCGGGGCATCAACCGGCTGGGGGTGTTCAACGGCGACCCCCATCCAGGGAACTATCTGTTCCGACCGGGCGGGCAGATCACCTTCCTCGACTTCGGGCTGGTGAAGGAGTTCGCGCCGGAGGAGACGGCGGTGTTCCACCGGTTGATCGGGACCCTGGTGCTGCAAGGAGATCCAGAAGGGTACCGCCGGGCCCTCGAATCGGTCGGGCTGCTGCGTCCGGATCCGTCGCTGTCGACCGAGGAGGTGGCCGACTACTTCCGCCACTTCTACGACCTGGTCATGGTCCGGGGCCGGCGGACGGTGGAGCACGAGTACGCCTCGGAGACGGTGCGGAGGGTATTCAACTCCAAGAGCCCGGTGGCCAAGGCGGTCAGCCTGCCGTCGATGTTCGTGATCGTGCAGCGGATCAACCTCGGGCTCTACGCCCTCTTGGCCCGGTTGGGGGCGACTGCCGACTGGAGGGGGATCGCCGAGGAGCTGTGGCCGATGGTCGACGGGCCCCCCACCACCCCGTTGGGCGAAGCCGAAGCGGAGTGGCTCAGCCGGACCCGGTGAGTCGTTGCGGGCGGGTTGGGGAAGTGGGGACCCTAGGCCACGAGATCCTGCACCGACTCGGCGAGCAGGCAGAACTCGTTACCCTCCGGATCCGCGAGCACAACCCAGGTTGTGTCCGGCGACTGACCCACGTCAACCGGCGATGCCCCGAGATCCCGGAGTCGCTCAAGCTCGTGAGGAGTCGAAACGCCGTCAGCCCGAATGTCGAGATGCAGTCGATTCTTCACGGTCTTGGTCTCAGGGACTGGGAGAAAGTCGATGACAGGCCAAGTTCCGTTTGCCGCGGCGATGCTCACTCCCTGGTCGGACTGCTCAACGATTTGCCATCCAAGGGCCGAGCACCAGAAGTCAGCCACGGCAGACGGGTCGAGCGCGTCGATGACAATATTGGTGAGGCGACTCGGCATGACATGACGATACCAATCGTGTCCCACTGTGCGAGTTTCGTTGCCGTCGGCCTCGGCGTCTTACCGTTATCGTTCCCGCTCCCTCCGGCAGAATGCGCCGCCAAGGGATAGTCTCCGGCCACCAGCCCCTGTCAGCGGGCACCCACGAGATCGGCGGACCAGACATGACCCTCAAGGTGGTAGGAGCCGGTGTCGGCCGGACAGGAACCAACTCGCTGAAGATCGCCCTGGAGCAGCTGCTGGGCGAGCCCTGTCACCACATGTTCGAGGTATTCGTGAATCCGGCGCAGATCCCCGAATGGACGGAGGCCATCGAGGGACGCCCGGTCGACTGGTCGACCATGCCCAAGGGCTACGCCGCGCTGGTCGATTGGCCGGGGGCGTCATTCTGGCCCGAGCTCTCGACGGCGAATCCCGATGCCCTGGTGTTGCTGTCGGTTCGCGACCCCGAGTCTTGGTACCAGAGCGCATCCAACACCATCTTCCAGATGCTCGACAACGCCCCACCCGAGATGGGACCGTGGCTGGAGGCCATGCGCACGCTGCTACGTGATCGGTTCAGCGACCGGCTCGATGACCCGGCGGCGATGATGGATGCCTACGTGCGCCACAACGACGCCGTGCGCCGGGCGATCCCGCCGGAACGGCTGTTGGAATGGACCCCGACCGACGGGTGGGGGCCGATCTGCGAGCGATTGGGGCTCGAAGTGCCCGGTGACCCGTTCCCGAAGACGAACGACACCAAGCAGTGGCGGGCCGATCTCGGGATGCCGCCTCTCCCCTGATCCACCCCCGCCCTCAGGCGGTTTCGCGCTCCAAACTCCGGTAGGTCCGTAGGTGTTCGATGCCGGCGGTGGACGCCGCAACCAGCTGGCCGCCTCCCGACACCGACTCTCGTTCGAGAAAGCCTCGGTCGTTGGCCTCTTCCCATACGGGAAAGCGCGGACACGACGATCCAACCTTGCCGCCACCGGGACTCCGAGCGTGACCGAGTCCTAGTCGGGAGGAACCGAGGAGACATTCCATCGGCGAGCGAGTTCGGCGACCCAGGGAACCGCTCGGGTGCTCTCCTCCGGCGGGGACTCCACCACCACCAGCTCGCTCACGCCCAACTTGGCCAGGGCGCCAGCATCGTCGGGCGAGCCGTCCCGTAGCGAGACGGCAATTTGCAGCGACGCCGGATCCCGACCCGCCCGAAGGCAGCCGGATGACAGCGTTTCCATCCGTTCGGGGATCTCGTCCATCGAGAGGTTGAAGCCGTACCAGCCGTCGCCATAGTCGACGACCCGGTCGATGGCGGCATCGCTGTTGCCTCCCAAGATGACCGGCACCCGGCGGTCCCGGACCGGTTTTGGATAACACCGCACTTCCCGAAACCGGACGAACTCGCCTTCGTATGACGAGACATCGTCTCGCCACAACGTCCGCATGACATCCACGAACTCGCGGGTCCGCTTGGCTCGTCCGCGAAACGGAACGCCGAGGGCACCGAACTCTTCGGACGACCATCCGATCCCGATCCCGAGCACGAACCGTCCCCTGGACAGGACATCGAGGCTGGCCGCCTGCTTGGCCACCCGGACCGGGTTGTGTTGCGGAAGCAGCAGGATGCCGGTGGCGAGGCGAATCTGCGAGGTGGCCGCGGCCGCGAACGCCAGGGTGACCAGGGGATCGAGCCAGTCGGCATCGGAGGGGACGGCGATCCGACCGTCCGGAGCGTACGGATACGGTGCATCTGGCCGGTCCACCATGACGACGTGTTCCCCCGACCACAGTGTCGAAAAGCCGGCCCTCTCCGCTTCGCCCGCCACCGCCTCGATCACCGCCGGATCGGCGCCGGGACCAATACCCAGGGCGTGCAGTCCGATGCGCATGGCCCGATCTTCCCATCAGGGACCGTCCGGTGTGGACATCCGGGGGTGGGTGGGCTCCCGACGACGGGCTCTGGATGCTGAGGCCGCCGATGCGGCCTCAGCCCTTGTTGGCTCCGTGGGCCCGGACGAAATCGTTGACCGCGTAGTAGGCGTCGATCGACTCGCCGGCGTCACCCCAAAAACCCTCCAGCACGTCGTAGGCCATCGACCCCTGGTTGATGTAGTGGTTGTTGACGTCGGTGATCTCCAGCTCGCCGCGGCCCGACGGGACCAGCGTGGGGATGACATCGAACACGTCGGCGTCGTAGCAGTAGATCCCGGTCACCCCGAACTTCGACGGTGGTTGTTCGGGCTTCTCCACGATGCTGGTGATGCGACCGTCGGCGAAGCTCGGGACGCCGAGGTGGCGGAGGTGCTCGTCCTCCTCGACCGGGGTCAGCAGGATCCGGGCGCCCCGGGGCTCGGCGCGGAAGGCGTCGACCATCGGCTTGATCGACTGTTCGACGACATTGTCGGCCAGCATCACCAGCACCGGATCACCGTCGACGAACCGGGCCGCCAGACCCAGTGCCTCGGCGATGCCGCCCGGCCGGTCCTGGTAGCCGTAGCTCAATCGGTCGATGCCGAACTCATAGCCGTTGCCCAGCAGGCGCAGGAACTCCCCGGCGTGGGTTCCTCCCGTCACCAGCATGATCTCGGTGATCTCGGCGTGGACCAACGCCTCGATGCACCAGTTGATCATCGGGCGGTCGTAGATGGGCAACAGGTGCTTGTTGGTGATGCGGGTGAGCGGGTGGAGGCGCGAGCCGGTCCCGCCTGCGAGAATGACGCCCTTCATCCCGGGGAGCCTAACGGGGATCGTTGGGGGTGGCTGAAGCGAGGATGCTCACGACGCCGACCTGGTTCTCACCCGGATCCCTGCTCTTCGAGGACGGCATCGGACAACCGCGGCCAGGCCGCACTCGCCCAGGGACCGAATGCCCGATCGGCCAATCCTGCGGCCCCCACACCCGCCTCCGGGTCGATCCAGAAGAACGAGCCGGAACGACCGAAATGCCCGAAGGTTGCCGGCGAGTTCGACGCCCCGGTCCAGTGGGGCCACTTGTGGCCACGGATCTCGACCCCGAGTCCCCAGTCACACGGATCGAAGCGACCAAACCCGGGGAGCACACCGGGCAATCCCGGGAACGCCACCGAGGTGGCCACCGCGTGGGTCTCGGGACTGACCAGGGTCGGGACCGACCACTCGGACACCACCCCGAGAAGATCGGTGAGCGGCCCCCAGAGTCCGGAGGCGGCACCCGAGGACGCCGGTCCCGAATCACTGCGGCCGGGATCGAAGGCGGTCTCGGACATGGACAGCGGCTCGAGCACCGCCCCGGTGGCGTAGTCGGAAAACGACATCCCGGCGTGCTCGGCTATCGCCTCGGCCAGCACCTCGTAGCCGAGGTTGGAGTAGATACGTCGGGTGCCGGGTTCGGCCAGCCGAGCCTCGCGCCCCGGTACGGCGTCGGGGACGAGGCCGGAGGCATGGGCCAACAGGTGGCGGATCGTCGATCCCGGCGGGCCCATCGGAAGATCGAGGGACAGGGTGCCTTCCTCCACCGCTACCAATACCGCCAGCGCGGTGACCGGCTTGGTCACCGACGCCCACGGGAAGGACCGGGTCTGCGGCCCCACCACCTCGACGGTCTCGGCGTCGGGCGATTCGTTCCCGGCGAGGTCCCCGCCGAAGCGAACGACTCCGACCGCTGCCGCGTCGACCGCCCAGCTTCCGACCAGGTCCAACGCGCCCATGGACGACGAGCGTAGAACAGCTCAAGCCGGCCGGATCGGTGACCGATGACTACTGTGATCCCCGATGTCGCCATCCACTCCGAAAGCCGTTCGGCCTCGGTACCCGCTGCATCGGCGGACCCTGGCCGTGGCCTTGATGACCCTGATGCTGGTGACCGCCGGCATCGCGGCGGCGGCCAGCTGGGTCACCCTCTCGAAACGAGCTTCGGCGACCGAGTCTTCCGGAGCGGCTCACGCCAGCCATTCGACACTTCCGGCGCTTCGACTGCCGAACTTCGGTCTTGCTCCCGCAGCCGCGTCGACCACGACGCACCCGGTGAAGGGGAAATCCGCGGTTCCGTCGATCATCAGCCCGAGCTCGCCGACGGCGCACCTTCCACCCTCCCCGCCGACCACGTCCACCACTGATCCTTCGACCGTCGACGCCTTCTACTCGCCGCCGGTGCCCCTCGACGCCGCCCCGCCGGGCACCGTCATCCGCTCCGAACGAATCACCGATGCGGAGGATCTGCCACCCTTGGCGGTCGCCTACCGGGTGCTCTACCACTCGGAATCGATCACCGGTGCCGACATCGCGGTGTCCGGAACGGTGGTGATCCCGGGCCAGCCGTCACCGGACGGGGGCTACCCCATCGCCACCTGGGCCCACGCCACCGCCGGGTTGGCCGACCAGTGTGCTCCTTCCATCCAGGTCACACCCACGGCGCCGTATCTGTACCAATTGCTCGACGCGGGGATGATCGTGGCCTCCACCGACTATCCGGGCCTGGGCCCGCCCGGGACCGACCCGTATCTGGTCGGCCAGAGTGAAGGTCAAGCGGTGCTGGACGCCGCCCGGGCGGCGCGCAACCTGGTGGCCGGAGCCGCGTCGGACTCGGTGATCATCTTCGGCCACTCCCAAGGTGGCCAGGCGGCGCTGTTCGCCGGACAGATCGCCAAATCGTACGCACCCGACCTGTTCGTGGTGGGCGTGGTCGCCGCCGCCCCGGTAGCCAACGTCGGTGACTTCGCGCCAGACGTTCCCGGGACCAGCTCCGATCCGCTCTCGGCGTATGCGGTCATGGCCCTGTACGCCTGGTCTTCCGCCTACGGGGACATGCCCCTGTCGTCCGTCTTCACTCCATCGGCCATCTCCACGCTGCCCGCCCTCAACCAGATGTGCAGCGACCAGGTGACCGACACCTACGCCGGGGTGCCGACCGATCAGATCTTCGTGCCGGGTTGGAAGGACAGTCCCGCCGTCCGAGCCCATCTCGCCCAGAACCAACCGGGTCTGGCCCCCACCTCGGCGCCTCTCCTGGTGCTGCAGGGCACGAGTGACGCACTCATTCCCTACGCCGGCACCACCGCGCTGGTCAACGATCGCCTGTGCCACACCCAGCACGACACGGTGGAGTACGTGGCGTTTCAGGGTGCCAACCACGGGACCGTGGTGGGGCTTGCGCAATCGGACGTGCTCCAGTGGATCGCGGCCAGGTTCGCCGGCCAGCCCGCCCCCGACACCTGCGGGTGAGGCCACGTTGCCCTGGCGCGTTTGAGTCGTAGGCTTTGGTAATGGGCCGGAAGGGTGATCTTTTGGAGTTGATCGACGGCGCTCCTGCCGGCCTCCGGTCTCTCCGCGGCTCGATTTGGAAGTGGACGCACCACGAACGGGCACGTCGCGCCATCGAAGAGATGTCCCGCCACGCCAACTCGTCGGTAGCCCATTTCGGGTTTGGCGGAGCCTTGGGAGAGACATCCGACGAGCACCTCAGCTTCTGGCTTGGACTGCCGGACCAATGGCGAATCCAATCAGACGAGCGGATCGATTTGAAGGTTGGTGACAAACGTTGGATTGGCGGGTCTGCCCAGGTCACGGAGGTCGATGGAGGCAGTTCAACGTTCAATGAAACCGAGCTGGGTATCTTCATCCGCCCTGGGTCCGGGCTCTTCGGGACGCTCCGGTTCGAGAACCCAATTGATGACGAGATCGCGGGCCGGCCTTGCTGGCGTTCGACGGCCAACACCGAGCCGAAACAGCAAGCCATTCGGCAAATACCTCTTGGGGTTCGACTCGGAGGCTTGGATCACACGTTCTGGTTCGACCGGGAAACTGGAATCGTTCTCCGCCACCACGGGATGATCGACGGTGAGCCCTGCGCGATCACCGAACTGAAGGACCTTGTGTTCAATCCGCCAGTCTCTGAGGAGATCTCCCGCAGCGCTCTGCCACCCGGGATCAATGTCGTTCGGCAGATCGACCAGCTGATAGGCATGGCGGAAATGCGAGGAGTGGACCTGACCGGTGTCGACCGCGCCGACCTCGGAGCCGTACAGGCGGCATTTTCGGACAGGATGCGACCTCTCCAGCCCTTGCCCGAGGCCCGCAAGGAGATGCAGCGGTCGAAGCACATTCCGGTAGGCGAGCCCCCCGTGGATGAGGTAGCGGCGCGCAGCTCGATCGAGTTCGCCTTTTCGCACTTCGGTGATAGGGACGAGACCGGCGAATCGCTGGTCAACGTACAGGCAGGTGAAGGGCTGGCTGCACCGTTGCAAGAAGCCGGGCGTCGCGTTCCCGGCGCGCAGGAGGGTGTGGCGAACCTGGTGGTTGACGACATCAAGTTCCTACGTTCCGACGAGGCGGTCGTCTGGTTCTCCCTGGAGGTCAACGGCAACAGGCTCGGGATGGTCAATGGTCGCGAGGGGCGGGCCCTGCTGGTGGGTCATCGATGGATGATCGAACGAGCCACGATCGTTGACCTGCTCGGGTTTGCCGGCGTGACCGTTCCCCCGCCAAGCGATTAGGTCAGGCTTTGACCCCGACGGTGGCGATATCGTCTGGGTGTCGGGCCCGTGGTGATCAGGACATTCGATCTTCTCCGAGGCCCGATCGTGAAAGAAGGCCCGTGACCGATCCAAAGGGTTGTGCCTTGGTTGTCCGGTCGTAGTGATGAGCCGCTCGATCAAGCCGGGCCAGCTTGGTACTTTTGAGTCGAGGTACCGTCGTCAACCCAAATGGGCCCCGACCACCGCGATGGTGGCACTCGCCGGATCCCTGGTCCTGGCCGCTTGTTCGTCGTCGCCATCTACGACCCCCCGTCCCACGTCGACCACGTTGCATCCGCCGGGAGAGACGTCGCTCACGACAAGACCCCCGTTGGCACCCGCATCGAGTCCCTTGCCGCCCAGCACCACCCTCACCACCATCGCCTTCTTCGATCCGACCACCGGCTACGGCGGTTTTTCGAGAGTCGATCCGGGCGGTACGAAGTGCGAGTATCTGATCGGGAAGACGACAGACGGTGGAAACCACTTCGGCTCACTGGTCAATGTCACCTCGTGGGCGTGCACCGGGGCGGCGACCCAAGGCTTCGTCGGACCGCCGCTCTCGCTGGCCTTCGACGACCACGGCGACGGCTTCAGCTACGACCCTCAGCTCTTCGTGACCCATGATGGTGGGCGAAGCTGGGCCGCCAGTCCGCAGCCGGGCACTGTCTTGTCGGTCGCGGCCCTCGGCCAATCTGTGTGGATGGCCGAAACCGGTTGCGCAAGCTCCGTGCCGCCGTCGCCCTCCGGGTGCTCGATCAGGCTCCTCGAGTCTTCCGACGGTGGGCGGTCCTGGTCGCCTTCCCCGAGGCAACCGCCGGGAGCGGCCGTTTCCCCCGCCGTGAGTGTTTCCGGCGCCCCCAGTGGCCAGACTTGGCTCGAACGGATCAGCCCATCATCCGCCTATGTCGTTGGCAGTCCTGTCGTCAGTCCGACCGGGACGCCAGCCAACGCCCCCATGTGGTTCACCGCCGACGGAGGGGGATCCTGGTTGCCGCGGGAGGTCCCATGCGGGATCAGTGCCCTCTCCGTCTCCCTCTCCGTCGCTCCTGATGGGAGCCTGACCGGGGTCTGCGGCGGCGAACCGGGGGCGGGAAACCAAATCAAGTCGACGGTACATTCCGCTGATGGCGGCCTGACGTGGGCCGTCCACCTCACCTGTGGATCACCATCCCTCGCCTGCAGCAGCTATCCCTCCAGCAACCCGTCCACCGGCGGATATGTCGATCAGATCGACGCGCTCTCCGACAGCGTGGCGTTTCTGGTCGGCGAGCGGAACTCGGTCCAGGTGACACGAGACGGCGGTGTCAGCTGGGACCCGGTCCAACCAACCATTGGCGACACCGCCGGAGGACCCAACCAATTGGTCTTCTTCAACAGTTCCAATGGGATCGTCTTCGGAAGCCGCAGCGGCAACGGCGCCACCATCTGGTCCACCTCCGACGGAGGTGCACACTGGTCGAGCATTACTCCGACCACGACGTGACGCCGACCTTCCTCGCGTGGGAGTAGCCGAAGCCGGTCAGACGTCGAGGAATCGCCGGACGGCCAACGCCGATCCGGCCACGCCCACCACAATCCCCACGAAGGCAACCAAGATGCAGGTGGCTGCGACTTCCCAGGCCCCCATCGACATCTGAGCGATCAGACTGCTCTGGTTGGTCACCGTCTTGGTGGTGTTCAGCCCAATCCCCCAGTACAGACTGAGGACGACCAGGACGGCGACGGCCGAGCCCAGCAAGCCCTGGACCAGCCCTTCCACCATGAACGGGAGCCGGATGAACCAGTTGGTGGCCCCGACCAGCTTCATCACCGACACCTCGCGGCGGCGGGCGAAAATGGCCATCCGGATGGTGTTGAGGATGAGCACCGAGGCCGACAGCAGCAGCACCACCGCCACCGACAGGAAGACCCACTGCAGGATGTGGATCACGCTCTGCATGGTCCGGATCTGGGCCGTCGGCGAGGACGGGATCCCGAAGATGCCCGGCTTGCCGGTGAACTGCTGGACCACCGCGGTGGCATCGGACGGGTTGGTGAGGACGCAGGCGTAGGACGACGGGTAGTCGGCCTGGGTGGTGGCGTTGAACTCATCGGCGGCCACCGTGCGCTTGGCCTCGTTGTAGTCATAGGCCTGAGAACGAGGGATACAGCTCTTGACCAGGGGATTTTGGCCCAATTGGGTGCCGATGGCCGTGAACTGGGCCGGGCTGGCGTTCGGATCCACCCAGACCCGGACGTTGACCCCGTTCTGCCACTGGGAGGTGGCGTTGGTGGCGCCCTGCTTCAACAGGAGGGCGGAGCCGACCAGGGCCAGCGACACCGCCACCGTCAGTACCGCGGCCACCGTCATCAACCGGTTGCGCCACAGATTGGTGGTCGCCTCCCGCGCGACATATCCGGCGGAGACCGGCACTAGCTCCCCACGTTGCGGTTGCGGTTGCGGTTGCCGTTGCGGTTGCCGTTACCGTTACCGTTTCTTGTTCTGGCCATTCGAGAGGTCGGCACCCCGCCACCCGCCCTGGCCGCCGAAACCGGAGCCGGGGCTGCCTCCACCATGGTTCCGGTCGGAGAGCCGGCGCCGGCCGCGGCCACCGCGCTGTCGAGGCCGTAGACGCCGCGAGCCTGGTCCCGCACCTTGGTCCCGTGATCCAGCTCGACGACCCGTCGTCGCATCTGGTCGACCATGCCGGCGTCGTGGGTGGCGACGACAACCGTGGTCCCGGTCCGGTTGATCCGGTCGAGCAGGCGCATGATGCCGAGACTGGTGGTGGGGTCGAGGTTTCCGGTGGGCTCGTCGGCCAGCAGGATGAGCGGCCGGTTGACGAACGCCCGGGCCACCGCCACCCGCTGCTGCTCGCCACCCGAGAGTTCCCCGGGAAGATTCCCGCTCTTCTTGGTGAGACCGACCAGGTCGAGCACCTGCGGCACCTGGGAAGCGATCACGTGCTTCGGCCGACCGATGACTTCGAGAGCGAAAGCGACGTTCTCGAACACCGTCCGGTTGGGAAGCAGTCGGAAATCCTGGAACACGCATCCGATGTTCCGCCGCAGGTACGGGACACGCCATTTGGAAAGGTGCCCGATCTCCTTGCCGGCCTCCCAGATGCGACCCGATGTCGGCATCTCTTCTCGAAGCAGCAGTCGGATGAAGGTGGTCTTACCGGAACCGGACGGGCCGACCAGAAAGACGAACTCGCCCTTGTCGATTTCGATGGAGCAGTCCCGGAGTGCGACCGTTGACCCTTTGTAGGTTTTGGTGACGTTCTGGAACGTGATCATAAGGGAGAGGTTGAAGTCGAAAGCCGGAGCCGGTCGCCGGGTGCAATGAGTTCGCCGTAGTTTACCGATTTCACCGCGTCAGCGGTTGTAGGCCCTCTGACCTCCCCTGACGTGGGCTTCGGCCGCCGATTCCGACGCCGGAGCGCTTACCCCTGATTGCGACGCAGGTCGGCTTGTCGCCGGAGTTCGGCCTCCATGAAGGCGTCGAGGTCACCGTCGAGCACCGCATCGACGTTGCCGGTCTCCACGTTGGTGCGCAAGTCCTTGACCAATTGATAGGGAGCCAGGACGTACGAACGGATCTGGTTTCCCCAGGCGTTGTCGGTGCGATCGCCGGACAGCGAATCGAGATTGGCCTGGTGTTCGGCCCGCTGCCGGTCGGCGAGCTTGGCCCCCAGGACCTGCATGGCCTTGGCTTTGTTCTGGTGCTGGCTCCTCTGGTTCTGGCTCGACACCACGATCCCCGTCGGTAAGTGGGTGAGCCGCACCGCGGAGTCGGTCTTGTTCACGTGCTGGCCACCGGCGCCGGAGGAGCGGTAGGTGTCGATGCGGAGATCCTTCTCGTCGATCTCGACTTCGTCGGAGACATCCTCGATGAACGGCACCACATCCAGGGAGGCAAAGCTGGTCTGCCGCCGGTGTTGGGCGTCGAACGGCGAGATCCGTACCAACCGGTGCACGCCCCGCTCCACTGACAGCAGACCAAAGGCGTACCTCCCTCTCACGATGAAGGTGGCCGACAGCAAGCCGGCCTCTTGCCCGGGGGTGGCCTCTTCCACCTCGATCTCGAAGCCCCGCCGCTCGGCCCAGCGGGTGTACATCCGGAGCATCATCTCCGCCCAGTCCTGGGCGTCGGTGCCCCCGGCTCCGGCGTGGATCTCGGCCACCGCGTCGCCGTCGTCGTAGTCGCCGGCGAACAGTGCCCGCAGTTCGAGCGCCCCCAGCCGCCGATCCAGCTCGGCCAGCGCCTCTTCGACTTCTCCCCGCAAGGAGTCGTCGCCCTCCTCCTCGTTCATCTCGAACAGGGTCTCGGCATCCGAGAGCCGCTCGGCCAAGGCGGCCAGCATGTCGATGTCCTCGCTCACCCGACCCAACTCGGTGGTGACCTGCCGGGCGTGGTCGGCGTCGTCCCACAACCCCGGGGCCGAGGCTTCGGCTTCCAGCTCGGCCTGGCGTTTCACCAGGCGCTCGAGGCCGAGGAAGTGCTCCGCCTCCCGCAGGCGGTCGGTGGTGGTGGCGATGGCCGCCCGGATGTCGACGCGCTCGGGTTCGCCGCCCCCCCGGCGGGGAGGCTCAGCCGCCGCCATTTAATTCACCCCCAGGAGATTTCCGGCACCAGCCGACTGGGATATCGAGGTTTGGAGCGGGGCGCCGATGTTTCCGGTGGATGTCACACCCGATTCGTAGTTTGACTGCATGGCGGATATCCGGTTTTGTCGCTCCGCTGGCGAGTTTCCGTCGCTAGGCCTGCACGCGGTGTGGTGCCGGAACCCCCGCGAGTGGGCGTGTGGCGACTCAGAGCACTGTTTGGGCGTCACATGAGACGGGCGTACAAGTTCCGGCTGCGACCGACCCGAGGCCAGCACGTGCGGTTGCAGTCTTGCCTGGACGCCCATCGGGAGTTGTACAACGCCGCCCTCCAGGAACGGCGGGACGCCTACGAACGTCAAGTTCGACGCTCGCCTCTCTATTTCGGACCGGGACGGCCGAGGATGTCGGTTCGCTACGGTACCCAGTCGGCCCAGTTGAAAGAGATTCGCCAGTGCCGGCCTGAAATCGGCGTCTGGTCGTTTTCGTCCCAGCAGGCAACTCTGCGCCGACTGAACCGGGCGTTCGAGGCTTTCTTCCGCCGGGTGTGTGCTGGCGAGACCCCCGGCTACCCCCGTTTCAAGGCCGCCCATCGTTTCCACTCGGTGGAATGGCCCAAGGACGGCGACGGCTGTGGATGGCATCCCGAAACCAAGCGGATCTATCTCCAGGGCGTCGGAAACGTGAAGGTGACCGTCCATCGACCTGTCGAGGGGAGGGTGAAGACGATCCAGGTCCGAAGAGAGGGGCGTCGCTGGGTGCTGGTGCTGTCCTGCGACGACGTTCCCGCGAAGCCCAAAGAGCCGACTGGAGCGGTCGTCGGGATCGACGTCGGGGTGACATCGTTCGCCACTACCTCTGACGGCGAGCACATCAAAAATCCTCGTTACAGCCGGGCCGGCTCTGAAAAGCTGGCTCGCTCCCAGCAGGCCCTCGCTCGCAAGCAGCGGGGATCGGCTAACCGCCAGCGAGCCAGGGAGACCGTCGCCTCTCGGCACCGCAAGGTCGCCAACCAGCGGCGAGACTTTCATCACAAGACCGCAAAGGCACTGGTCGCCGAATACGACATGATCGTCGTCGAGAATCTGAAGATTACAAATATGGTCGGCCGGGCCAAACCCCGACCAGATCCCGAGGACCCAGGCGGGTTTCTGCCCAACGGAGGCAGTGCCAAGTCGGGGTTGAACAGGAGTATCTCCGACGCGGGCTGGGGAGCTTTCGTCTGCCTGCTGCACGCCAAAGCGGAAGAAGCTGGGCGGACAGTCGTCGATGTAGATCCCCGACATACCTCTGACCGCTGCGAAGCCTGCGGGCATCAAGCGAAGGAGAACCGCGTCAGCCAGGCGGAGTTTCGATGTCGGGGATGTGGGCATCAAGCCCACGCCGACGAGCACGCCGCTAGAAACATTCTCCGGGCTGGACTGGCCCATCTCGCAGCCGATAAAGCTACGTGAAAAGAAGCTGGCGGTTTCAACCGCTAGAGAAGTCACTTAGTTGGCGCCGTGGCAGAACTTGAACTTCTTGCCGCTGCCGCACCAGCAGGGTTCGTTCCGGCCGATCTTTTCCTTCTCCGACTTCACGATGGGAACCTGGGTCTCACCGTCATCGGCCATCCGGTTGGTCACCCCGACGGCACCGCCGGCGGCCGCCGGGGCCAGGCCCGAGCCGTTGGTGGTACCCCCGCCGGCGGCTTCGGCCATCTCCGCGGCCGTCGGGCCGACCGCGAACGCCGCCGACATCGAGCCGCTGCCCTGTACCGGGTCGTCGGCGGCGATGTAGCTGGCGTGGGCCAGGTCCGGCTCCGGCGCCGGCTCGGCCAGCACCTGGACGTGGAACACATAACGCAGATAGTCGTCGTCGATCCCGTCCATCAGCTTCCCGAACATCTCGAAGCCGTCGCGCTGCCAGGCCACCAGCGGATCCTGGTTGCCCATGGCCCGGAGGTTGATGCCCTCCCGTAGCAGGTCCATCTCCGCCAGGTGGTCACGCCATCTCTGGTCGAGGATCTGCAGCATGATGTCCCGCTCCAGCTGCCGGGCCGTCTCCGCCCCGCCGGGGATCGTCTCGTCCCGCTCGGCGTAGAGGTCCAGCGCCTCGGAGAGGATGCTCTCGGCCACCTGTCCGGCGGTGGTCGCCTCGGCCAGGTCGTCCTCGACGAACTTGGTCGGGTAGTACTGGGTGATCTCGGTGATCAGCCGGGGCAGGTCCCACTCTTCGGGATAGTCGGTCGGGCAGGATGCCGCCACCAGCGCGGTGATGGTCGTCTCCAGCAGCTCGAGGGTTTCCTCATGGAGGTCCTCGCCCTCGATAATCTGCAGGCGGCGCTGGTAGATCACCTTGCGCTGCTCGTTCATCACATCGTCGTACTTGAGCACGTCCTTGCGGGACTCGGCGTTGCGACCCTCGACGGTGTTCTGGGCCCGCTCGATGGCCTTGGTCACCATCTTCGCCTCGATGGGAATGTCGTCGGGGATCGCCCTCCCCATCACCCAGTTCATGGCGCCGGTGGCGAACAGACGCATCAGGTCGTCCTCCAGGGAGAGGAAGAACCGGCTCTCCCCCGGATCGCCCTGGCGGCCGGAACGGCCCCGGAGCTGATTGTCGATCCGGCGGCTCTCGTGGCGCTCGCTGCCCAAAACGTAAAGCCCCCCGGCGGCGCGCACCTCTTCGCCCTCCCGGGTGCAGGTCTCCTCGAACTCGGCCCGGATCTTGGCCAGCTCGGCGACACCCTCGTCGGCGGTGAGGTCGATCCCGCGGGCGGTGGCCTCCCGAAGGGCCAGGCCTTCGGCGTTCCCGCCCAGGATGATGTCCACGCCTCGACCGGCCATGTTGGTGGCCACCGTCACGCCTCCGACCCGGCCGGCCTGGGCGACGATCTCCGCCTCCCGGAAGTGCTGCTTGGCGTTGAGGACGGCGTGGGAGATGCCCTTCTTCTCCAATAGGCGGGCCAGATGCTCCGACTTGGACACCGACGCGGTGCCGACCAGGATGGGCTGGCCGGTGGCATGACGCTCGGCGATGTCCTCGACCACCGCGTTGAACTTGGCCTCCTCCGACTTGTAGACCAGGTCGGGATTGTCGGTCCGGACCATCGGCTTGTTGGTGGGGATCGGGACCACCGGGAGGTCGTAGGTGTTGGCGAACTCCGACGCCTCCGTCTCGGCGGTGCCGGTCATGCCGGAGAGCTTCTCGTAGAGCCGGAAGTAGTTCTGCAGGGTCACCGTGGCCCAGGTGTGGTTCTCCTCGTTGATCCGGACCCGCTCCTTGGCTTCCACCGCCTGGTGGAGACCGTCGGACCAGCGTCGGCCGTCGAGGGTCCGGCCGGTGAACTCGTCGACGATCTTCACTTCGCCGTCGGCGATGAGGTAGTCCTTGTCCCGCTTGTAGAGCTCCTTGGCGTAGAGGGCCTGGGTCAGGTGGTGGACGTAGTTCACCGCCACCGCGTCGTAGAGGTTGCCCACCCCGAGCTGGCCCTCGACCTTCTCGATACCCGCCTCGGTGGGAACGACGGTGCGCTTCTCCTCGTCGACCTCGTAGTCGTCTTCGTCGCGCAACGTCCGGACGATGCCGGCGAACTGGTAATAGAGCTTGGCCGACTCGGCCGCCGGGCCGGAGATGATCAGCGGGGTACGGGCCTCGTCGATGAGGATGGAGTCGACCTCGTCCACGATGGCAAAGCGGTGGCCCCGCTGGACCATGGCGTCCTGGGTCCGGGCCATGTTGTCCCGGAGGTAGTCGAACCCGAACTCGGTATTGGTCCCGTAGGTGACGTCGGCGTTGTAGGCGGCCCGCTTGGACTCGGCGTCTTCGATGTCCGGGCCCACCCGGCCCACCGTCAGCCCCAAGAACTTGTGGAGCTGACCCATCCACTCCGAGTCACGGGTGGCCAGATAGTCGTTCACCGTGACCACGTGGACCCCGTTGCCGGCCAGCGCGTTGAGGTAGACCGGCAAGGTGGAGACCAGCGTCTTGCCCTCGCCGGTCTTCATCTCCGCGATCCAGCCGAAGTGGAGGGCCATGCCCCCCATCAGCTGGGCGTCGAAGTGGCGCTGGCCGATGGTCCGCCAGGCCGCTTCCCGCACCACCGCGAACGCCTCGACCAGGATGTCCTCGAACGTCTCGCCGTTGGCCAGCCGCTCCTTGAACCGGGGGGTGAAGGCCTGCAACTCGGTGTCGTTGAGCGCCTCGATCTCCGGTTCGAGGGCGTTGACCAGCGGGACCAGATCGGCCAGACGACGTACCTTCTTGCCTTCGCCGGCGCGAAGGACCTTCGTGAAAACGCTCATGAGGCCCTCACCTTACCGTCGGCGCGTTCGCTTTCCCTGACGGAGCGGCCGTCGGTCCCGGCCCGACCGTTCAACCCACCCCTGGCGACCGGGGTAGACGGTTCCGGGTTCCGAGGAGGTCAGGCGGTCCGAATCCGGGCCCGGACCGTCTGGACCTGGCCCCGTCGGCTCGGGTGCGGACGTCCGATAATGCGACCCTTGGTCTTGGCCAGCTGGTTTTCCAGCTTTCCCACCACCAAATCCACCGCCACCAACGGATCGGAGGCGGAGGCGTGGGCTCGGATGACTCGACCGTGCCCGGACATGATGACCTCGCAACACTCGCAGTTCGGGATCCTCGGGTTGTGTTCCTCCGAGAAGTGCACTTCGGCTCGCTCGAGTCCGGGGCAGTGGCGGAGCAGTCTCCCCACTTTTTCCTCGACCAGGGTCCGTACCCCGTTTGGCACGATCTTCCTGCCGTTCGCGATGACAACGTCCACGTGTTTGCCTCCGAGTCGTGTTGTGAGTGTTACGGATGTGGTCGGCCGGTCCTCCTGGTCGGTCGGGTGGTGGATGGTTGGTAGGCGGTTCGATCGGTGCCCGGAGATCCGGCCCGACCGTGACGGTGAGCTACGAGCGGCTGACCTGGTCTTTGACCCCACACTCGCCTGCAGTGAGAATGGCGACCTGGTCCCGGCGGAACCGACCGGCAAACGGTCGTGAACCCAACGGCTCCGTAAATGGCCCGCGTCATCTCATCTCCGCCCGTCCCCGACAACCGGGAACGCCACGGGCAGGTCTTACTCCTAAGCCGCACCATGCTCAGCAACCAGTAGTTGCCTTACGTGGGTCGTTTCGCCTGCGACTGGCATCGACTTGCAACCACAGACCCGCGCGTAGCTCACGGGGGACAGTGTAGGTCCGGGGTCTTCGACTTTCACTAGCAGCACCCCGAGTTCACGAGGTCGCCACACGGGTGTCACGCGCCTGCAACACAGGCCATTGACCATCGGGCGTCACGGGACCGACATCCGGCGGACCCGGGGCTCAGCTCTCGGCCAGCCGTTCCTTGAGCTCGACCAGGACCGGGATGGGGCCGGGATCGATGCCCTCACGGCCGGCGAGATGGAGGGAGACGAAGTCGCCGATGAGGGCCAGGTCGAAGAGCTGGGCCAGGTCGCCCTCGCCCGCCGCCCGCACCTCGATGATGTCGGCCACCACCTCGCGGAGCACCTCGGCCACCAGGGCGAACCGGCGCGCCACCTGGGGATGCTCGGCGCTGTGGCGCAGGTTGACCAGGGTGATCAGCTGGCGGGTGATGTCGCCGTTCTGGCCCCAACCGGCGATCTCGTTGTGGCAGAGCTCGGGGTAGACGTTGAAGAAGGCCGGGGCCTTGGCATTCTCGTTGACCTGGGCCTTCCACCGGAGGGCGGCCGCCGCCCCCAGGGCTTGCGAACTGTGGATCAGCGGGATGGTCCGCCCGATGCGCCGGGCCACCTCCTCGGCCAGGCTGCCCGGCTCGACCAGTTGGTCGCGGCGCCGGCGGAGTTGGCGCACGGCCAGCTTGGCCCAGTGGACGGCTCCGGGGAACAGCCCGATCTCCTCCAGCACCACCAGGGGGGGAATCGCCATCGCCCCGAGCGCCGCCCGGGGCTGGGGAATACCCGCGGGAACCCCGATCACCGGGACGTGCCACTCGCCGGCCAAACGGCCGAGCTGGCCGCCGCCGGTGACCACCACCATGGCCGCCCCCGACTCGTAGGCCTGCCCGACCGCCTCCAGGGTCTCCTCGGTGTCACCCGAGAACGACATGGCGAAGACCAGGGAGTTGGCCCCCACGTAGTCGGGGAGCTCATACCCCTTGACCACGGTGACCGGGACCGGCATGAACGGTGCCGCCGCCGCCAGCACCACGTCGCCGGCGATCCCGCTTCCTCCCATGCCGCACACCACCACGTTCTCGACCTGTCGGTGGTTGGGGAGCCCGGCCACCCCCTGGGCGGCGGCCAGCGCCGCCTCCACCTGCTCGGGGAGGCCGGCGGTGGCGCCCCACATGTCGAGGCTGTCCACGCCCAGAGGCGAGGGTGCCACCGGCGGGCGGGCGGCAGCCGATGGGGTCACGATGCGGCGGGTTCGCCGGTGGGGCGGGCCCCACCCGATTCGGCCAGGGCCATCAACCGGGTGTGCTCGGCGTCATCGACGGTGGTGGCCTCGTCGATCAGCATCACCGGGATGCCGTCCCGGATCTCGTAGCTGCGGTGCAGGCGGGGGTTGTACAGCCGGTCCTCGGCCTCGAAGTACAGCAGTGATCCCTTGTCCTCCGGGCAGGCCAGGACATCGATCAGCAGGGAGTCGAGCGGCATGATGGGTTCCTCTCAGTCAACGGTTCGTCGGTCGGTCGGGGAGGCTCGGTCATCCGCCGGTGAGGCGGGCGACGGCCGCTTGCACCTCGGCGACATGCCGGGCGAGAGACTCGTCGTCCGGTGCCTCCACGTTCAGGCGGAGCAACGGCTCGGTATTCGAGGGCCGGAGGTTGTACCACCAGTCACCCCGGTCCACCGTCAGCCCATCCAGCCGGTCGACGGTGCCGAGCCTGCCGCCGGCCGCCTCCACCTCGGCGGCCATCGCCTCGACGGCGGCGGCCGGGTCGGGCACGGTGGTGTTGATCTCGCCGGAGTCCGAGTACCGCTGATAGGGCTGCAGGAGTTCCGACAGCGGCTTGCCGGTCACGCTGAGCAGCTCGAGGACGACCATGGCGGCGATGATCCCCGAGTCGGCCCGATAGTTCTCCCGGAAGTAGTAGTGGCCGGAGTGCTCGCCGCCGAAGATGGCGCCGGTCTCGGCCATCACCTGCTTGATGAAGGAGTGGCCCACCCGGGTGCGGATGCCCACTCCGCCCTTCTCGGCGATCACCTCGGGCACCACCCGGCTGCAGATGCAGTTGTAGAGCACCGTGGCCCCGGGATACTTGTCCAGCATCGAAGCCGCCACCAGCGCGGTGGTCAGGGAGCCCGACACCGGCTCGGAGCGCTCGTCGACCAGGAACACCCGGTCGGCGTCCCCGTCGAAGGCGAGCCCGACGTCGGCGCCCAGGTCCCGCACCGCTTGTTTGAGCGGCACCAGATTCTCCGGCTGGATGGGATCGGCCGGGTGGTTGGGGAAGTTCCCGTCGAGCTCGGGGAAGAGGATCTCGACCTTGAAGGGGAGGCCCTCGAAGACCTTGGGTGCCACCAGGCCGCCCATCCCGTTGGCGGTGTCGGCCACCACCACCAGGGTCCGGAGGGCGCTGACGTCGACGAAGGAGCGGACGTGATCGGCGTAGTCGTCGAGCACCGAACGCTCCTCGTAGAAAGCCAGCGAGTCGGGGTCGAGGGGCGGGGGCCCGTCCGGGCCCCATTCGTCCAGGAGGGCCTCGGCGGTGGCCTGGATCTCGGCCAGACCGGTGTCCCGTCCGATGGGTCGGGCCCCGGAGAGGCACAGCTTCAAACCGTTGTAGCGGGCGGGGTTGTGGGAGGCGGTGAACATGGCCCCCGGCGAATCGAGCTTGCCGGCGGCGAAGTAGAGCAGGTCGGTGGAGGCTAGGCCCAGATCGGTCACCGCCACCCCCTCGGACCGGGCCCCGTCGGCGAACGCCTTGGCCAGCTCGACCCCCGACTCCCGCATATCCCGGGCCACCAACAGCCGGGGGGCGCCGGCGAATCGGGCCATGGCCACCCCGATGGCCCTGAACTGGTCGGCGTTGAGGTCGTCAGGGACGACGCCGCGGATGTCGTAGGCCTTGAAGACCTTGGAGAGGCTGGTCATAGCCCGGCCATCCTACCCAGCCGGGATGGCCGACCCCGGGGCCGGCCCGGGGGTGGGATCAGCCGGCGAGGCGACCGCGGATCGGAGCGCCCACCGCGTGGAGGTGCCGGAGCACCTGCAGGTACGACGCCCCGAAGCTGGTCTCATGGTAGGCCAGGTTGTGGCGCTCGCAGAACGCCTTGACCAGCGGCTGGGAACGGCGGAGGTTGCGCCGGGGCATCGACGGGAACAGGTGGTGCTCGATCTGGTAGTTGAGGCCGCCGAGGGCGAAGTCACTCACCCACCCGCCGCGCACGTTGCGAGCGGTGACCACCTGGCGCTCGAGGAAGCCGGTGGCGTCGTCCTCGGACAACACCGGCATGCCCTTGTGGTTCGGGGCAAAGGCGCTCCCGAGGTACAGACCCAGCAGTCCCTGGTTCACCGCCAGGAACACCAGGGCGCGGACCGGCGACAGCACGAACAACAGCGGCCCGAGGTAGAGCGCGATGTGCAGGCCCAGCAGCGCGGCCTCCTTGCTCCGCTGGCGGGTGGTGCGGGCCGGGAGGGCGCGGATGCCGGCCACCTGGAGGTGGAGCCCCTCGAGCAGGAGCATCGGGATGAACAGGACGGCCTGGTATCGGGCCAGCCACCGGCCGGCGCCGCGCTTGGCCCGGGCCTGGCCGGTCGTCCACACGAAGATGCCGGTGCCGATGTCCGGATCCTTGCCCTCGTGGTTCGGGCGGATGTGGTGCCGGGTGTGCTTGTCGATCCACCACCCGTAACTCATGCCCAGGAACAGATTGGCGTTGATCAGCCCGAAGGTGTCGTTGAGCCGGCGCGACCGCTGGGTCTGGCGGTGCCCGATGTCGTGGGCGACGAAGCCCACCTGGCCCAGCACCAGGGCCAGGTACGCCGCCACCAGGAGCTGGTACCACGAGTCGCCGATGAGGAAGAAGGCGGCCCAGCCGGCCGCCAGCAGGAAGGCGTTGACCCCCATCCGGATCTTGTCCGAGGCGTAGTGGCGGTCGAGGAGCCCCGCTTGTTTGACCTCGCGCGACAACTCCGAGAAGCCGCCATCGGTTCGCTCCCCGGGAATTCCGTCGACGGTCCCGGTGAACTCGGTCCGATCCAGAGTGGGCGCCGCCAGGCCGACCGGGATCGGCTGACTCGCTATCCCTCGAGTATCCAGCGGAGTGCCTCAGTTTCGATTGAGCTGGCACAAGGTTCATACGCCAGATACGCGGGCAGGGGGGTCGAGTTGCCTCGACCGACCCAGTGTGACACGTGCCGTCGGATTCCGACAGTCAGCCGGGGTGGCGCCCGGCCGCCGGCCGGATCCGGCGTCTGGCCCTCCATCCCGCCACCGCCAACACCAGCGCGGCCAGCGCCGCCGCCGCGGTCGCCAGCCAACCGGCGAGGTCGACCCCGGTGGTCCCGTAGTGCAGCGTGACGTCGTGGCTGGTCGGGACCACCACCATCAGGTTGGGCGCCACCCGCCACGGGCCCTGCGCGCCGGTGGCCTGCCAGTTGGGGAAGTAGGAGACCTTCACCTCCACCGGAGTGCCGACCCGGTCGACGTGGAAGCTGATGGAACTGTCGGTCTGGGTGACGTGGGTCACCGAGGTCGGAGGTTCGGCGACCTTGGGGGGCGAGGTGTCGCCGACCGCCACCCGCTCCCAGTTGGAGGGGCCGCCGGCCGACGGCACCACATCCCACCCCGCCGGGTTGTCGTACCAGGCCACCGCCGGATTCAACCAGCTGGTCTGGGCGGCGCCCACCCCCTGCCACACCACTGGTCGGTTGGTCAGCGGCTGGACCAGCTGCGAGCCGGCGATCCGGTACACCTTCCAGGTGGTGTCGAGGACCTCGCCGTTGTAGATGTTGTGCCACGGGCCGCTGGAGGCGACCTCGGTGAGGGAGGGATCGGCGGCCGCGGCCTTTTCGGTGGTGGCCGACGAAGCCAGGAAGTAGCGCACCCCCAGCTGTTGGAGATGCTGGATGCCGAGCGCCACGTTGAGCCCCCCGTACGGAAGCCCGACCATGGCGTCGGACGGCGTGACCGACAACTCGCTCTGATTGATGAAGTGGTACGGCGTGGTGGTCGACGACTCGAACAGGAGGCCTTCCATCGAATCGATGCAATTGTTGGTCCAGTAGGGCAGCAGCATCAGTGACTCGGTGGTGCCGAACCGGTTCAGCGACGGGTCGTACTCCCACATGGTCCGGCCGCATCCCTGTTTGGCGCCGACGCTGGCCATCATGTCGATCACCGCCTTGTACTCGGGGTAGTCGGGCTTGCGCTCGTAGCCCGAGTAGTTCCAATCCGCCCAGGCGCTGGGCTGGTTGGCGCCCACCGTGACGCCCACGTGGGTGAGGGCGGAGGCCGGGAGGACCAACGGCGGCAGCACCGCCAGGTACACCCCGACCAGCGCGATGATCGGACCGGCGATGGCACCGGCGGCGGCGGTGCCCGGGGTCGGGCGCCGCAGGCGTCGGGCCCGCCCGTCCCGGATGATCCCGCCCCCGCCGGGGCCGACACGCCGGCCGAGTTGGGCCACCCACTGTTCGAGCCGGCGGCGCCGCAACCAGCGGGCCCCGGCGGAGACCGTCTCGGACACCCCGATCCCGCCGAGGAGATACAGGCACAGGAACCAGAACGGGAGGAAGCGGACGTTGTACAGCTTCCCCTGCGGATCGAGGCAGACCACCCCGGCGGAGATGCCACCCATGACGGCGAGGAACATCCCCACCCGGTTGCGCCGGATGACCGTGGCCACCAACCCGACCAGCGCCGCCACCTGGACCCATCGGGACGACGCCGGAAACAGGAGGTGGGGGAAGCCGTCGATGTTCAGCCAGCCCATGTTGGTCGAGTAGGCACCCTGGAAGACGAAGGGCACCAGCCACCACGCGGCCAGACCCAGCCCGATCACCCCCACCACCAGCGACCACCACAGCCGGCGGGACCAACGACGCCGGGCCACGATGCCCCGCAGGCCGCCTCCGAACGAACGACGCAGATCGGCGTCGAGGATCAACCACACCCCGACCCCGATGACCGCGAAGATGGCCGGGATCACGTGGCAGAGCACGGTGGCCGCCAACAGGATGGCGGCCAGCGAACGGTGGCGGCCGGTCCGGAGCCCGGCCGCCACCAGGCCGAGGAAGACCAGCGCCAGCGACAGGGCCAGCGAGAAGGAGAACTCGCCGGCCAGGGTGGAGAGGATGTTCCCCCCGTAGATCGAGAAGCTGGGTTCGAACAGGAAGGGCAGGGTGGCCGCGGCCAGGCACGCGGGTCCCGGATCCCGCAGGCCGGCCAGCTTCCCGAAGGCCCAGGCGGCCACCGGGAGGGTCAGGGTGCCGAGGACGGTCACCAGCTTGAAGGCGACGTCGTAACTGGCCACGCCGTTGAACACCACGGTCAGCAATCCGGGGAGCGGAAAGTAGAAGGTGTAGAGGGGGAAGCCGTCGTACCAGCCCGGATCCCATCCGGTCAGCTGGCCGTGGTTCAGGAGGCTCGACTCCAGGTACTTGGCCAGCGCCACATGGGCGCCGGTGTCGCCGCCGGCGGTGGTGGTGGAGGCCAGCAGCAGCGACGGGTGGAGTTGCCAGAGGGCCACCACGGTGGTGCCCAGGATCGCCGCCACCGACGCCCAGGCCGGCCACGTCGACGGCCGGACGACCCGCCGGATCACCCGGGGGGCGGGGTGGGCCGCGGCCCGGGGGGACGACAGGTCAACGGACGGCACGTCAGAAGATGACGCCGGTGCCGGCGGCGAGGGTCGCCAACACGGCGACAAGATTGAAGGTGGCGTGCGAGACCATGTTCATGCCCAGCCGCCCGGTCCGGTAGGAGACGAACGACAGGATGATCCCGAAGGTCGCCAGCCCCAGGAGTTGCAGCGATTCGGCATGGGCCAGCCCGAAGAGGAGCCCGGTGATCACGATGGCGAGCGCCGGGCCCACCCAGTGCCCGAAGTTCCCGAACAACCGGGCAAACGAGCGCAGCAGCAGGCCGCGGAAGAACAGCTCCTCGAAGAACGGGGCGCCGACCACCGTGAGCACGGCGATGAGGGCGAACCCCAGCCCGTGGGAGCCCCCGGTCAATTTCTGGCTGGGGGCGTTGAACTTGTTGTTGAAGTCGTTCACGTGCTGCGAGATCGGGAGGTAGATGGCCGCCACCAGAAACTGGCCACCGATGCCGATCGGGATGCCGACCAGGTCGATCCATTTGAACCGGAGGCCGAGATCCCGGACCAGGCTGCGGGTGCCCCGGACGGTCGAGGCCATCCACGGGCCGGCGAAGAACCCGGCCCACAGGCCGATCAGGGTGGAGACGATGTACCAGGTCGGCGGCTCGCTGAGGTTGGCGATGGCGGTGAGGTTGTGGAGCTTGCCGTCGGCGGCCGCCGCCACCGCCGCGAAAATGGCTCCCAGCACCTGGCCGACCAGGAAGCCGAGCGCCCCGAACAGCAGCCACATCCCCGCCGATCCCCGGGTGACCGGCACCCCACCCCCGTCGAGCTGGCGATTGAGCGGCGCGTCTTCCTGCGCCGGGCCGGCGGCCAGACCCTCGGGGGCGGTGGGATCGACCACCGCCACCCGGTGAGATCCGGGAGGTGTCCGGCTCTCCGGGGCCATCCACGGGCCGGGCGGCGGCTGGCCCCAACCGGGAGGCGGCGGGGCCCAGCCCCCGGGAGGGGTCCAACCCGGAGGCGGCACCCATCCGGGGGGAGGAATCCACCCGCTGGCTCGGCCTTCTCCTCCGTCGGTCACGCCGACACGTTACCGACAGCCACCCTCAGGCAGGGAGCGCCCCGGACATCCGACCGAACCCGGCCACTGCCCGATGCCTCGGCTTCGTCCAAGGCCGCATATCATGGTTCGGTGACCCCGCCTAACCCCAACCTGCCCCCCGGCCCGATGAACTCGGGTGGACCCGGCGACGGAGCACCAGGTCAGAATCGGAACCGGCTGGTGCTCTACGTGGTCATCGCGGTCGCCATCCTGGCGGTGCTGATTGTTCCGTCCCTGATGCACACCAATCACGCCACCTCGCTGAGCTACAACACCTTCCTCAGCGATCTCTCCGGCAAGCAGGTCAAGAACGCCAGCGTCAACAACGCCACCGGGGTCATCACCGGCACGCTGAACAACGGCACCAGCTACACCGTCAACGGGCCGAGCCCGGTCGTCGACTCGGAGGTGACCGCCCTCCACGTGCTCGGCAGCAACTACAAGCTGGTGACGCCGGCCTCCAACAACCTGCTCTCGATCATCCTGACGTGGGTACTCCCCTTTGCCCTCATCTTCGGGGTCTTTTTCTACATCAGTCGAAAGGCGCAGGGTCAGATGGGAAGCATCATGTCGATCGGCCGTTCCAAGGCCAAGCTCTACTCCACCGAGCGCCCGTCCACCACCTTTGACGATGTGGCCGGCTACGGGGGCGTCAAACTCGAGATCAGCGAGGTGGTGGATTTCCTGAAGACCCCGGGCCGGTTCAAGGACATCGGCGCCCGCATCCCGAAGGGGATCCTGCTGGTCGGCCCGCCGGGAACCGGTAAGACCCTGCTGGCCCGGGCGGTGGCCGGTGAGGCCGGGGTGCCGTTCATGTCGGTCAGCGGCTCGGACTTCATGGAGATGTTCGTCGGGGTCGGGGCCAGCCGGGTTCGCGACCTGTTCGCCACCGCCCGCAAGCAGGCCCCCGCCATCGTCTTCATCGACGAGATCGACTCCATCGGCCGCAAGCGGGGTGCCGGGCTCGGCGGTGGCCACGACGAGCGCGAGCAGACCCTCAACCAGCTCCTCTCCGAGATGGACGGCTTCGAGCCGACCGAGGGCATCGTGGTCATGGCCGCCACCAACCGGCCGGACATCCTCGACGCCGCCATTCTCCGGCCCGGTCGCTTCGACCGGCAGATCGTGGTGCCCCTCCCCGATCTCGAAGAGCGGCTGCCCATCCTCCAGGTGCACTGCAAGGACAAGCGGGTTGCCCCGACGGTGGATCTGGGCCTGGTGGCCCGCGGCACCCCGGGCATGAGCGGCGCCGACCTGGCCAACCTGGTCAACGAGGCCGCGCTGCACGCGGTGCGCCGCGGCTCGGAGGTCATCGAGAACGTCGACTTCGAAGCCTCCCGCGACCGGGTGCTGATGGGACAGGCCCGGGAGAGCCTGGTGCTGTCCGACGCCGAGAAGGAGCGGGTGGCGTTCCACGAAGGCGGCCATGCGGTGCTCGCCTATGTGCTCCCCGGGGCCGACCCCGTGCACAAGGTCACCATCCTGCCGACGGGTATGGCCCTCGGTGTCACCATGCAGCTGCCGATGGAAGAGCGCCATATCCACCCCCGCAACAACATCGAGGACTCGCTGGCCGTTCGCATGGGAGGCCGGGCGGCCGAGCTCCTGGTCTACGGCGACCTCTCCACCGGGGCCAGCAACGACCTGGTCGGCAATACCGAGCTCGCCCGCAAGATGGTCCGCGAATGGGGCATGAGCGACAAGATCGGTCCGATGGCGTGGGGGTCGCAGGGCCAGGTCTTCTTGGGTGAGGACCTCATGCACACCCGCGACTATTCGGAGCACACCAGCCAGGTGATCGACGACGAGGTCGAGATCATCCTCCGGGTCCAAGAAGAGCGGGCCCTCGAGGTGCTGGCCCGTCACCGGGGCGGACTCGACGCGGTGGCCCGGGCCCTGCTCGACGAAGAGACCATCAACGGGGAGACCGTCGGCCGGTTGGTCGACACCGCCTACGGACGCCCGGTGCACGAGCACGGCACCCGGTCGATCCCGCCGGTCTTCGTCGCCTCCCAGCACGGCCCCACCGGGGCGGACAATGCCGATGGGCCGGTCGGTGACGGGTCGGCTTCGGCCGACGTCGCCACCACCCCGGCGAACGCCGCGGAACCGACGCCGGAGGCGACCGAAGCCGAGTCACCGGCCAGCGCCGGGGTCTCGGGGGCCAACGACGCCGAGGGACCGACGTCGGCTCCGGCGCCCTGGCCGCCACCGCCGGCTCCCGGGCACTCGCCCCCGGTCCCACCGCCGTGGCCGAAGAACCCGGCACCGGGCCACTGGCCCCGCCAGGCCCCCTGGCCGCCCCCGCCCCCGCCGCCGAAGACGTCTCGCTAGTCGCGGTGAGCGGCGGACGCCGCCGACGGGCTCACGGTCGAGCCCCCGGAGCGAACGGCATCCCGGCGAAGGACACCACTCCCGGTGCCCCGGAGGGATTGTCACCCTCCTCGACGGTGACCGGTTGGGTGGCGGTCACGTCGTAGACCTGCAGGCCGGCGATCACGTTCGGGCCCAGGACCGCCAACGAACCCGGCGCCACCACGAACGAGCCCACCACCGCCCCGGTCCCCAGGGCGGAGACCCGGACCTGAGCGGGTGACGACCCCCAATTGGCGACACCGAGGCTTCCGGCGCCGGCGCGAGGGGTCCCCGGAGCGGTTCCCGCCCCCGGTCCCGGGACCAACCAGTGGGTGCCAGTGGTGGTGGTTCCGGCGATCGAACCCCAGAGGGGCGGCGACGAACCATTCGGCGCCTGCACCGACCGGGAGACGACCATGCCGGTGGTGGTGGTCACCTTCACCGCGTACGGCGTCTGGCGGGGAACCCGGCTCGAGCCCGAGGCGATGAAGGCCACCGCCGACTGGGCCGGTACCGGAACCTGAATGGGGACGACGGTGGCCGACGACAAGCCGATCAGGAGGGTGGCGACGCCGGCTTGGGTTCCCGGATTGGCCAGGTGGAAGGTGACGGTGGTCCGGTTGAAGTCGGTCGTCTGGGCGAAGTGCCAAACGGTGGAGAGGGAGGGCGACCCCAACCGCAGGGCCAGGCCCCCGGTCGAGCCGGACGACCACTGCTGCAGTTCGTAGGCCACGATGGCCGTCGACTGGGCGGAGACGATGGTGGCGATCTCGGGGCTGTTCTGCACGAAGTCCCCCACATTCTCGGCCACCAGGTGGCCGGCCGGCACCACCAGACCCTGGTAGTTCGACGGGGTGATGACTCCGGAGGCGGTGAGGAACGAGACATTCAACACCGCATCGGTGGAGGTGGGATTGAAGAGGTCGAGGGTCATCGAGTTGCCGGGGGTGGTGGATCCCCCGGCGAAGTACCACGAGGTCGCCACCTGTGACGCGCACGGCGAGGTGCTCCACCCACCGGTGCCCGTCACCACCTGATTGGCCGTCACTCCCCCACCGGCGAACACGAACGAGGAGGCCACATCCCCGGCCCCGAGCGCCGCCCCCGGGTTCACTGCGGTGGTTCCCATCGGCGGGACCTCCACCTGGCTGAGGACCGCCGGGCCCGGTGTGCCGCTGCTGTTCCCCCCGCTGCCGGTGCCGGGCGCCACCCTGGTCGTCATGACCCCGGAGACCGGCTTCGAGGTGGTGTTGGTCAGGTAGATGGTGGTTCCCGCCAGTCCGGCGAATCCGGAGGCCCCACCGGCGCAGAAGACCGACGACGCCGTCGAGTCGGGCGGCGAGATGGTCACGCCGTCGGTGACCGGCGGTGCTGCCGCCCGGGTCGGCGAGCCGACCACCGCGTTGGCGATGGAGGCGCCCGCCACCGCCAGGACCACCCCGACGAGGGCGGCCAGCCGGACCCGTACCGGATGTGCCTGCCGGCGGTACCGGGTGTGGCCGGACGGCGGGCGTCGGGCCGACGGGCTGTGTTGCCCGGATGGCCGGCGCCGGGCGGATGGGGGGCTCTTGGGATCGGTGGGATCGGTCAACTTCCCAACCCTTCGAATTCCTCGCCGTCCGGTACAAAATCAATTTCGTCGTTCTTGCGGGGCACAGCACGACGACGCCTCCGTCTCCGCTGCAACTGCGAACGCAGCCATGGACGCACGACGCCGCGGCGTTCGACCAAGGCGGCCACCACCGACAGCCAGAGAATCAGCTCGAACGCCACCGACAGGGGGCCCCACGGGCCGCCGTTGAACCGCAACGTCGCCGTCCCCGCGTTCTCCACCCGGTACTGGCCGGCCCACCCGAAGGCGGGGGACATCGGGAAGGTCGTCCCCGTGGAGGAGGTCAGACTCCACCGCCCGGCCGGGGCCAGGGAGGTGAGCACGATGCCGGCGGGAACTGCGCCCCGATAGGTACGCGCCCCCGGTGGGCCCGGCAATACCGGGAGGGCGCCGGACACGACCGGGGTGCCGGGGGCGGCCCCGAGGACGTCGGGGGTGCCCGAGGACCCGTTGGCGATGGCGGTGGCGGCCGCCGCGGTGGCCGTCGAGGCCACCGCCGACCGTTCCGGGATCCAGGCATTGTTCTGGTAGACGCTGATACCGGACTCGGCGAACACCGACTGCAGATCGAGCTGGTCGGCCAGCGCCGGGGTCAGGTCGGCCGGTGTCGGGTACGAGGTCGGGGTCTGGACCTGGGTGATGATCGGGGCCAGCGCGGACACCACCACCACATAGCGCACCCCCGCCGGGGCCAGCATGCTTCCGAGTTGATCGGTCCTCCCGGATCGGGCCAGGTTCACCGCGTTGGCCAGCCGCCTGGCCGGCCCGGGTCCGGGGGCGTTCCACAACCAGGAGGCATCGGGCGGGCCGTCCTCGGAGGTGGCATAGGCCAGCCCGTTGCCCGCGCTCCACGACCCCTGGTTCAACGCCCGCGGATCACCGAGCCACAACACCCGGAAGGCACCGGCCTTGGCATTGGCGTGCATCCAGCCCACCGTCTGGTTGAAGTCGTTCTGGGGGAGGTCCCAACGGCCCGGGAGGGCCGAAGCCAAGGTGGGGATGGCCCCGACCGCCATGGCCACCGCGGCCCCGGCGGTGGCCAGCTGCCGCCATCCGAAGGTGGAGGCGGGCAGGTCTTCCTCGAAGGCGGCGATGCCCAGCCCGATGGCCATGGAGATCGCCGCCGCCGCCGGGGCCAGCAGGACCGCCGGGTCGATGGCCAGACTCCCGGTCCACCCCCGTCCGATCACCCACGCTGCGAACCAGAAGACCAGGGCGATCGACCAGCACCGCCCGGCCCAGCCGAACCTCGGCCCCCGGGCCAACACCAGCGGCAGCAGCGCGGCCAGGCCGAACGCCCACGCCAACGGCGAGTTGCCGATGGGCCCGACCGAGAACCGGAGGAGGTCGCCCCAGGACGCCGCCCCGGACGTGGGCCCGGCGACCCCGAAGACGCCGACGGCCCCGTGCCCGGCGGAGAGCACCCCGATCAACCAGGGGAGGCAGAGGACCCCGGCCACCACCGTCGAGCCGAGGGACAGCCAGAGGGCCTTGGCCGCGGCGGACGGCTGGCCGAGCGTGATCGACGACACCGCGACGGCGACTCCGGCCAGAACCACCACGACGGCGGCGGCGGGCACGAAGGAGACCAGAATCGCCTCCAGGATCCCGAGCAGGAGGACGCTTCGCAACCCCCGGTGCCGGGCCAGCCACCGGCCTCCCTCCGGGCGCCCGGCATTGGACCTCGATCGCCTCCGGCCCGCGCCCCGGCTCGCCACCTCGGCCCGGGTCCGGGCGGGGAAGACTCGGGGTGCCGACGCGAAAGGAGAGATCCCGGTGAACCGGAAGAGGTGCCCGAAGACCCAGGGGGATCCGGCGTAGACGGCCAGGGAGCCCAACCGGCCGAGGGCCAAGGCATCGTAGGGGACCGGGACGGCCAGGTAAACGAGGCCGGCGGCCAGGGAGGCCCGCTGGGACCCGAACGGGCGCACCAGTCGGACCATGCCCCAGGCCCCCAGGGGGATACAGGCGAAGAGGAGCACCTTCTGGGTGAGGCCCATGGCGCCGATGAGCACGGTCCCCAACCCCCCGACCAACGCCAAGGCCGGCGACGCCGGGGCGGTGGAGCCGACGCCCGACGGATGCCATCCGGCGCCGAATTGGGTGAAGGTGGCCGACCAATTCGGGAACGGCACGAACTGGCCGATGGCGGGGATGGAGCCGGTCAACAGGCTCCGGGATCCGACGATCACCACCAAGGCGGCGACCAGCCACGACACCAGCCGTACCCGTCCGGTCAGCCGGCCCCGGTCGGAGCCGAGCGCTTCCTGGTCGAAGGGTGCCGGCCGGCCGGCCTCGCCGGGATCGCTCTCGACGAACTCCTCGATGACGCCGCCGAATCCTTCCTCCGCCTGCCCGGTCGGCGACGCCAGCTCGTCGGCGTGGGCACCCCGGAAGCCGAGTTGCAGCACCCGGCTCACATACGCCGAGAGTCGGGCGCTGCCGGCCACCTGGAGCTGCCGGATCTCCTTGTCGCTGAGCCGCCGGAGGGACTGCACCTGACGGCGTTGGCGTCGGGTGTCACCGATGCGATGGAAGTTCCAGCGCCAGGCGGCGGTCACCGCCCGCACCCGGTTGCGGTTGCCGGCCACCGCCGCCACCACCAGCTCCCCGAAGGTGAGGATCAGGATCTGGGGCACCACCCGGAGGAGATGGAAGAGGCCGTAACACTTGAACACCGCGTGGAGCTCGTGGCGCCGTTGGAGCTCCTGGAGCGTCACCGGTTGGCGGTGCTTGCCATGGGAGCCACCGACCAGCGACGTTTCGATGGGTCGGGCCCCGCTGGCCAGTTCCTCGAGGTGGCGAACCCGGGCATCGGGGACCACGATGACCCGGGCCCCGGCGACCTGGGCCCGCCAACAGAGATCGAGATCCTCGCCCATGGCCACGACGGTCGGGTCGAAGCCGTCCAACTCCTCGAACAGGTCTGCCCGCACCAGGGTGCAGCCGCCCGGCGCCACGAACACGTCACGGACAGCGTCATGCTGACCGTGGTCGATCTCGTTGGGCTGCACCCGGTCGGTCACCGAACCGCCCTTGTCCACCGTCATGCCCACGTGGACCAGGCGATCAGGATCGTCCCAACTCACCACCTTGGGCGACACGATCCCGGCGTTCGACCGGAACGCCTCTTCGACCAACAGGTGGACGGTATCGGGGAACAGGGCCACGTCGTCATGGCAGAAGAGGAAATAGGAAGCGCCGTCGACCATCGAACGGACCTGGTTGGAGGTGGCCCCGTACCCCTGGTTCTCCTCGAAACGGCGCACATAGGCGGTGGGGAGCGAGGCCGCCACCCGGACAGTGAGGTCCTCGGTACTCGCGCAGTCGAGGACCAGGACCGACAATTCGGCATAGTCCTGCGAGGCGAACGAAGCCAGCGTCTCGTCGAACCACCGACCGGGATCATGGGCGACGATGACGGCGACGACTGGCGGAGCCAGTGATTCCATCAATCCGCCCTGCCGGGCCCGGCCCCAGCCGTCTTGGAGCGCCGCCTCGGGCCCGGGGCCCGGGGGCCGGCCGCCGCCGCCGGTCCTGCGGATCGGGGTCCTGGCCGGAGGCCAATTTGGGTCGCCGGGCGCCGCGAGGGGAACAGCCGGGGGACATTCGGGGTTGGAGCCGTAGACCGGTCGGCTTCAGCCGTCAGAGAAGTCACCAGGCTCAGAGGCTACCGGCATAGGCGAAGCAAAGGGGAAATACCGTGGTGAGGAACGGGGAAACACCGAGGTCAGCGCCCGGTTTGCCCGAGAGAGGCGGGGGAGGACCCGCTGAGTGCTTGCAAATGTTTAACAGACGGGATACACTTGTATCTACAAGCAACCGACGCAGCCTGACGAGTCCGACTGCGTACCGACCGTCTATCGCAGGGAGATGAACATGCCAGACATCAATGCGAACATCAACAAAGCCGCCCAGGACATCGCCAGCGTGGCCAAGGATGCCACCTATGTGGTCATCGGCGCCGGCGTCCTCGGCTACCAGAAGGCCCAGGTCCAGCGCCAGGATCTTCTCAAGCGCCTGGGTGATCCCAAAGCCGGGATCGGCGAGCGCATCAAGGGAGCCCGCACCGATCTGAGCGGAGCCATCCACAGCGTGGACGCCCAGGTCGAGGACGTGCTTTCGAAGGTCGAAGCCGCCTATGTGCCTTTCGAGGACCGTCTGCCCACCCCGGCCCGTGACCTGGCCAAGCAGGTCCGCACCCAGGCCAAGGAGACCCGTTCGCAGATCCGCGATCGGATCCTGACGGCGGCCGGCTGACTGTCCAACGTGCGACGGCGGTAGACCTTCCCCCCCGGTCACCGTCGATGCAGGCCTCACCCTCCGGGGTTTGACGGCCAGCGGACCGGAACCCCCCTTCCGGTCCAGCGAAGAACGGCCCGCTCCGGCGGGCCGTTCTTCGCGCCGGGCCGACGGTCAGGGGTCGAGAGAATGCTACGTCTTGCGTTGCTACGTGCTGCGTAGTAATGTGCCGCATGGCACGAACCACCGGAACCAAGACCCGTCGGCCCAACGACCCGCCGTTCCTGATCCTGACCAGCCTGGCCGGCGGGCCCAAACACGGGCACGCGCTGGCCAAGGACATCGACGCCTTCGCCGGGGTGGAGCTGGGGCCGGGCGCCCTCTACGGGGCCATCACCCGGTTGGAGGAACGGGGGCTGATCGAGCCACTCGAGTCCGATGACCGCCGCCGTCCGTATCGGATCTCGGCCGCCGGCGCCGCCTACCTCTCCGAAGCGGTGGGGGAGATGCAACGCCTGGCGGACGAGGGCGCCCGCCGCCTGGCCGTGGCCAATCCGGTGACGCCGTCCCGTCGTGCCCCCGGGATCGCCGGCAGCCCGGCGTGAGCGGCGATCGGGTTCCGATCGGGGCCAACTCGATGAGCGGGTCGATGCTCCGGTGGTATCCCTCCGCCTGGCGGGCCCGCTACGGCGACGAGCTCGCCGCCCTGATCCAAGACGACCTGGACGGAAAGCCACCAACCGTGGGCTACCGCTGGTCGATCGCCCGATCCGGGATGGGCGAGCGCCTGCGGGGTGCCGGCCTGGTCGGCGACTCGGTACCTCCCACGGCGCGGGTCCGGGGCGGCGCCTTCACCGTCCTCTGCGCCTTTGCCCTCTTCATCATCCCCGGGGTCGGCTTCGCCAAGATCAGCGAGCACTGGGACCAGTCGATCTCCCGGGGGCCGCGGCATGTGCCCGCCGTCTCCTTCAACCTGCTGGCCTCGCTGGCCGGGGCCTGTGCGGTGGCGGTGGTGCTCGGGGCGCTCGCCGTCCTCCCGACCTTCCTCCGTTTCGTGCGGGATGGCGGGTGGCCGGTCATTCGTCGCCGGGTGATCTGGGCGGTGGTTGCCACTCTGGCCACCGCGGCCACCACCGTGGCCCTGGCCGTCTGGGCCCGGCATCTCACCGACCACCAGCGCAATGCCGGGTTCGGGTGGTACCAACTCGTGGTCGTGGTCGTCGCGTTCCTCTTCGCCTCTACCATCGCCACCTGGTCGGTGGCGGCCATCGCGGCCACTCGCCGCCTCCACCTGGGCGGGGGTCAGGTCAAGGTCGCCGGCGCACTGGCGGTGGCGGTGGCCGTCTCGATGCCGGTCATGACCGCGGCTGCCGCCGTCTGGTGGGGATCAATGGCCACCGTCGCCCCCTGGTTCCTGGCCGGAACCGCGCCCGGAAGCTCCCCGTCACCGTTGGCCGCCAACCTGCTGGTCGTGCTCATCGTGATGACGATCGCCTCGGCGGTCGGTCTGTTCGGGTTGCTCCGGGTGGCCGGCTCGTGGCGACTACTGCGAAGCGCCTGAGTCAGCCGGCACGCTCCCGCCAATAGGCGAGGATGTCCGCCAGCGTCTCCCCGAGGGAGATCTTCGGTTCCCAGCCGGTGGCGCGCTGCAAGCGGCCGGGGTCACCCCGGAGCACCGGGACCTCCACCGGGCGCATCAGCGCCGGGTCGGTGTCGAATTTGAGCGAGGCCCCGGTCAGGGCCAGCAGTTCGTCGGCGATCTCTTTGATCTCCACGTCGCGGCCGGAACAGACGTTGTAGATGGTTCCGGCCTCCCCCGACTCGATCAGCATCCGGTAGGCCCGGACCACATCGCGAACGTCGGTGAAGTCCCGTCGGGCCGAGAGGTTCCCAACCGGTATGGAGCCGGCCCCTTCTCGCTCGGCGTCCACCATCCGCTTGGTCAGGGCCGGAACCGCGAAGTCGGGGGTCTGTCCGGGTCCGATGTGATTGAACGGCCTCACGGTGATGACGGACTGGCCATGGCCGAGGAACGCCTGTTGCACCAGGGCTTCGGCCGCCAGCTTGCTGGCCGCGTAGGGGGTGAGCGGGGCGGTGGGCGAGTCCTCGCCAAGGGGGAGGCGGGACGGATCGGTCACCGCCCCGTAGACCTCGGCGGAGCTGGTGACCAGTACCCGCGGGTTGGTCCCGCACTCGCGGGCGGCGGCCAGGAGGGCGCCGGTGCCGATCACGTTGACCTGGAGCACCTGGAGGGGATCCTCCCAGGACTTCCCCACGTGGGTCAGGGCGGCCAGATGGTAAATGGCATCCGGGGCGGCACCAACCAGGGCGGAGAGGAGGGCGGCCGGATCGGTGACGTCCACCTCCCGGTCGATGACGACGACATCGTCACCGAGTTCGACCAGATGGTCGGCCAGCCAATGGCCGACAAATCCGCGACCGCCGGTGATGAGGGAGCGCACGACGGCTCACCCTACCGGGTCCGCCGACAGACCATGCCCGCCCGGCTCCCTGCCGGCCGCCCGCCGGTACGCCTCCATGTGGCGGTCGGCGCTGGCCGCCCAGGTGTGGCGGGCGGCGATGTCCAATCCCCGCTGTCGACGATCGGGGTCGGGCCCGGACCCCGACAGCACCGACTCCAACGCGCCGCTGAGCGCCACGGTGTCGCCGGGCGGCACCAGGATGGCGGCGTCACCCGCGACTTCCTCCATGGCCGAGCCGGAGGTGGTGACGACTTGGGCACCGCAGGCCATGGCCTCGAGCGCCGGGAGTCCGAAGCCCTCGTAGAGCGCGGGATAGACCACGGCCACCGCCGACCGGAACAGCGCGGGGACGACCTCGTCAGCCACGTACCCGGTGCGGATGATGCGATCACCGACGCCGGATCTGGCCACCGCCGCTTCGACCTTGGTCGCCCCCCAACCGGTTCCCCCGGCCAGGACCAGCCGGGCCTCGGGATGGCGACTCGCGATCTGGCCGAAAGCGCGTACCAGCGTGGGCACGTCCTTGCGGGGCTCGAGGGTGCCCACGAAAACCAGAAACGGGGCCCCTCCGGCCAGCGGACCGCCCCGACCGGTGCTCCCGGATCCGGTGGCCAAGGCGGCCAACCGGGCGGCGTCGGTGCCCGGGGCCGGCTCGACGGGCCGGAACCGATCGAGGTCGACGCCGTGATGAGCCACCACCACCTCGGCGTCCACCTGACACCACCGGACCAACTCGTCGGCGGTGGCCAGGCTGGGGCACACCACCACCCTCGCCCGGCGGGCGGCCACCTTGATGGCTCGTTGGAACAACACGACCTTGGAGCGCTCGTGCCACTGCGGCTCCTCGAAGAAGCTCAGGTCGTGCACCGTCACCACCACCGGGACCTTGGCGTGTTCCGGCATCGTGTAATGCGGACCGTGATGGACGTCCACCGCCCGGCGTTTGAGCAGCGACGGGAGACGGACCTGTTCCCAGGCGAGCCGAAGCGGGCGGGGTTCGGGGGCCGCGGTCACCAACTCGCGGTTCGGAACCAGGGCCGTCCAACGCGAGCCGTCGCGGCTTCGGGCCACGACCAGCAGGTCGACGTCCGGGCGGTGGGACAGCGCCCGGGCCAGCTGGACGGTGTACTGGCCGGCGCCGACCGGATTGGCGGGCACCGCGGTCACATCGAGGGAGAGGCGCAACCGGTCAGCCATGGCGGTGCCCTCGGTTTCGGGAGGCGGCGGCGTCCCACACCGAGACGTGCCGCCGGGCGATGGTCGACCATTTGAGTTCCCCGGCCCGGTGGCGACCCGCGACCTCCAGCCGGGAGCGCACGGTGGTGTCGGTGGCCACCGTCAGCAGACCCCAGGCGATGGACTCGATGTCCCGCGGATCGACTTCGAAGGCAGCGCCGGCGGTGCTTGGCAGCGGACTGGCCACCACCGGGGTGCCGAACACCATCGCCTCCACCGGGGGAAGTCCGAACCCTTCGATGAGGGGCACGTAGGCCAACAGCTGGGTCATCGAATATAGGGCCGACAGCTCCCCGGGTGTCACCATCCCGGCCGGCACCACTCCGGGTCCGGACTGGACTTTCTCGCCCCAGCCGCTGGGTCCGACCATGACCAACGGCCACGGCTCGGGAAGGGACCCCCGGATCCGCTGGTAGGCCTCGGTGAGCCGGGGCAGGTTCTTTCGGGGCTCGAGGGTGCCGACGCTCAACAAGAAGGGCCCGTGGACCCCGATCCGCTGCAGGAGGGAGGCTCCTGCCTCCAGGTCGGGTGGAGGAAGATGATCGCATCCCATGGGGACGACGCTGATGGCCGCCGGGTCGGCTCCGGCGTTGACCAGGTCGGCAGCCACCGGGTCGGAGGTGACGATGAAATGATCGGCTCGGTGCAAGGCCCGCTGGAGGGCGGCTTCGTGCCAGGCCCTTCCCCGGGGTGGGTAGGCGTCGGGAAGTCGACGCCACAACAGGTCGTGAATGGTGGAGACCAAGGCCGCCGGTCCCGGCTCGAGAGTGGCCAACGACACCGCATGGACGACGTCGAACCCGGCCGGGGCCCGCAGCACGCCCCGATCCCAGGCCCGGGTCAACAGCGGACCGGGGAGCACCGAATTGTGTACCGGGTAGGCCAGGCCGACCAGCGGATCGCCAGACTCGGGGCGGCGGTGGCCGGGGCGGCTGGCCAACAGCTCGACGTCGGGCGTCTCTCCCGGGCCCAGTTCGCCGAGCCCCTGGAGGAGCCCACGGGCATAGGTGCCGATCCCGCCGGGGGTCGCCCGCCGGAGCTGCTCCACCACCATCAGGACCCGGGTCCGGCTCATCCCTGCGCCGCCCAGGCATCCCGGTACAACCGGTCGAGACCCTCGGCGCACTTCGACCAGGTGAAGTCGGCGCTGCGCCGGCGGCCCCGGTCGATGAGCGCATCGATGTCGGGCCCACCGTCGAGCACGTGGGTCAGCGCCTCGGCCAATGCCTCGGGCTTGCCGCCGTCGATGAGGAGCGCGCCGTCCCCCACCACTTCGGGGATCGCACCC
>DASZNG010000003.1:0-6085 GCA_035551535.1 Acidimicrobiales bacterium
GGCTTGTCGGTGATCATCGGCGGGAGGTCGAGGATCTCGAAGACCCGGTCGAAGGACACCAGGGCGGTCATCACGTCGACCTGGACGTTGGACAGCGAGGTCAGCGGACCGTAGAGCCGGCCCAGGTAGGCGGCCAGCGCCACCACCGTCCCCACGCTCAGGCCCCCGTCGATGGCCTGGATGCCGCCCCACCCGTAGACCAGGGCGGTGGCCAACGAGGCGGTCAGGGTGAGGGCGGCGATGAACACCCGGGCGTACATGGCCTGGGTCACCCCGATGTCCCGCACCCGGCCGGCCTTGTTCTCGAACGACCCCGTCTCCTCCGATGGGCGGCCGAACAGCTTGACCAGCAGGGCGCCGGACACGTTGAACCGCTCGGTCATCGTGGTGTTCATCTGGGCGTTCAGGCCGTAGGACTCCCGGGTGATCGACGACAGCCGCCGCCCCACCCGCTTGGCCGGGAGCACGAACACCGGGAGGATGACCAGGCTGACCAGGGTGATCTGCCAGGACAGGAAGAACATGACGATCAGCACCAGGGTGACGCTGACCAGGTTGGCCACCACCGACGACAGGATGTCGGTGAACGCCTGCTGGGCCCCGAGCACGTCGTTGTTCAACCGGCTGATGAGGGCCCCGGTCTGGGTGCGGGTGAAGAAGGAGATGGGCATCTTCTGGATGTGGCTGAACACCTGCGACCGCATGTCGAAGATGAGCCCCTCGCCGACCTTGGCCGACACCCACCGCTCGGCGATGGACAGCCCGGCTTCGGACACGGCCAGACCCCCGGCCACCAGGGCGAGGGTGATGATCAGGCCGTGGTTGTGATGGAGAATCCCGTTGTTGATGATGTCCCGGAAGATGAGCGGGTTGACCACTCCGATGACCGCGTCGGTCACGATCAGCACCATGAAGAAGATGAGGATGTTGCGGTAGGGGCGGCTGAATTTGAGCATCCGCTTGGCGGTGCCCTTGGTGATGGGCTGCTGGACGACACCGGCATCCCGGCGCATCTGACGGAGGGCGCCGCCGAACGCCCCGCCACCGCCGGTCCCTCCTCTGCCTCCGTGCATCATGCTCCGGACCATACCGTTGGAGGTCCGGAGGTCCGGCACCGAGGGCCGGTGGCCGGGGCTAGGGCGTGACCAGTCCCTTGCCGGTGACCAGCGGGAGGTCGAGGGCGGTGAGCAGCCCGGGAGCACCTTCGACCACCGCGGGAATGGAGTTGACCAGCCGCATGGCGGTGGCCTTCAGCCCCGCGGTGTTGTGGTCGCCGTCGCTCCCCAGCAGCTGCAGGTCGAGGGTGTAGTTCGGCTCGCCGCTGACCTGCACCCGGTAGCCGCCGTGCCCGGCCGGTTGCGGCCAGTCGGGCCCGAGCGAGTCATCGAGCCGGGTCACGTGCTCGAGGACGATGACCGCCTTGCCGTTGCGGATCCCCCGGACCTCGAAGTGCAGTGCCCCCACCGTCCCCTCGTCGATGGTCCCGGCCGCCACCTCGAAGGTCCGGGTGGCCGGGAGGCGCTCGTACCACTCCTCGATCGAGTCGAGCTCGACGTCGAGCCCGGCGGCCAGCTGGCGCACCACGCTGCCCCAGGCGGTGGTGAGCACGCCGGGCAGCAGGATCATGGGCACCTGGTCCATCGGCCGGCCGAAGCCCATGATGTCGAAGAGGACCATGCCCTGGTTGTAGGTGTTGTAGTTGAGGACCTCGGACACCCGGAGCTCGTCGATGCGCTCGCTCACCCCGGTCAACACCAGGGGCAGCGCGTCGTTGGCGAAGCCGGGATCGACCCCGTTGACGAACAGCGAGACGCCTGCCCCGGTGGCGGCGGTCTGGAGCGGATCGATCATCGAGTCGTCGACCACGCCGAACGGGTACTGCATGAAGACCGGGCCCGACGACACCACGTTGATCCCGGCCCGGAGGATCCGCTCGATGTCGGCGAGGGCCTCGGTCAGCCGGTTGTCGGCCATGGCGGTGTGGGCCACCACGTCGGGCTGGAGGGCCAGCAGCTGGTCGGCGTCGTTGGTGGCCTTGATCCCGAGCTCCCGGTCGAGCCCGGCCAGCTCCCCGGCATCCCGACCGACCTTGTCGGGGTTGGACACCCAGAGGCCGACCAGCTCGAGGTCGGGTCGGGCGTCGATCCCGGCGATGACATGCCGACCGGCGTTGCCCGTGCTCCAGGCGACGACGCTGTATTTGCGGCTCACGGTATCTCCTCGGTCTCGTTCGTTTGGTTCTTGGTCGCCCGCCCGCTTGCTTGGCGGGGGTGCTCAGATGACGTCGGGGAGGCCCATGTCCAGGTTGGGGTGCTCGATGCCCCCGTCGACCTCCAGCACCTTGCCGGTGATGTAGCTCCCGGCCGGGGAGGCCAGGTACACCACCGCGGCGGCAATGTCCTCGGGGTCGCCGATCCGGCCCAGCGGGGTCTCGGCCTCGATGGCCGTCCGCAGCTCGTCGGTCTCCATGACGATGTCGAGGGCGGAGGTGGCCACCGATCCCACCGCGATGGCGTTGACCCGGATCCGGGGGGAGAGATCGGCGGCCGCCAACCGGGTGTAGTGGGCGAGGGCGGCCTTGGCCGTGCCGTAGGCCACGTAGCCCCGGCCGGCCATCCGGCCCATGGCCGAGGAGATGTTGACGGCCGACCCGCCGTCGTTCTCCAACATCAGCGGCACCGCCGGCCGCAACAGGGCGTGGGCGGTGGCCACGTTGAAGTGGAAGGCCTGCTCGAGGCGACCCGGCGAGGTGTCGAGGAACGGGCGGGGCATGGCCCCGCCCACGTTGTTGACCACCAGGTCCAGGCGGCCGAAGGCCTGGCGGGCATGGTCGACCAGTCCGGACACCGCCTCCAGGTCGCTCAGGTCGGCCGGGACCACGATCGCCTGCCCGCCGGCCGCCTCGATGGCGGTGGCCACCACCGCCAACTGGTCCTCGGTGCGGGCCGACACCACCACATCCGCCCCCGCCTCGGCCAGGGCCACCGCAGTGGCCGCCCCGATGCCCCGTCCGGCGCCGGTGACGATGGCCACCTGGTTGGTCAAACGAAAACGGTCAAGGATCATCGATCGTCCCCCCTCATCTCCGACACGTCTAGCAGTCGACGGCGGGGTGGCGCCACGTGATCCGAGTGGCGAAACCGGGCACGGCTTGATACACCTCGGCGGCCACCACGCCGACGGTGGCCACCCCGGGGACCGGTCAGTCAGCCAGCTCGGCCAGTCCCACCACCTGCCGCGGTCGCACCCGCACCAGGAGCTCGCCGGGCACCCCGTTGCGGCGACCGAGCTCCTCGGCCCGGTCGGCCCCCAGGTACCGACCACCGAGCAAGCTCGCCCACCGGAACAGCTCGTCGGGCTCTTCGCTCAGGGTGGCGACGCCGTCGATGGTGAGGAAGGCGTGGGGAGGCCGCTCGTCCTGGATGCAGAGGGCCACCCGGGGATCCCGGCGCAGGGTCCGGCCCTTGACGGTGTCCTCCCCGGTGTTGAACACGATGTCCCCGAGCGGGTTGTCGGCTCCGGCGGTCGAGGTGTCGAGCGCGAACCACACCGGGGCGACATGCGGCCTCCCGTCGGCCCGGACCGTCGACACCACCGCGGTGTGGGGCGGATCGGATTGGAGGAAGGCCAGCACCTCGTCCTGGCTCATCGGGTGGGCCACCGCGACTCCTCCCT
Source organism: Acidimicrobiales bacterium (assembly GCA_035551535.1). Classification (GTDB taxonomy): domain Bacteria; phylum Actinomycetota; class Acidimicrobiia; order Acidimicrobiales; family RAAP-2; genus DASZIT01. The sequence continues at coordinate 3,676 of DASZNG010000003.1, forward strand.
ACGCCGGCCGGGTCGACGGGAGACCGAGCTTGCGGTGGTCCCAGGACACCACCCGGTCGACGATCACCTTGGCCACGATCCGCTTGTTGAGCATGGTCTCCACGAACGGGCGGAGCTCCTCGGAGTAATTGCCGTAGTACCGCTCGAACAGGTCGATCCCCAGGTCGAACCGCCGCTCGGGATCCTCCACCAGCTCCACCCGGCCGACCAGCTCGACCCCCCGCAGCTCCTCGTAGTAGTCGCCGTCCTCGAACATGCAGGTGATGCGCGGGTCCCGCCTCAGGTTCACCGCCTTCTGGGCCTTGGCCTTGGTCTCGATGGCCACCGCCCCCTCCAGGAACCCGTACCACATGGCCACCGCGTGGACCGATCCGTCGGGGTTGAGGGTGCACATGGTCATCGGTCGACGCTCGTGGATGAAGGCGTCGATCTCCTCCGGCGTCATCTTGATCGCCGCCCGCTGGTTCACCCCGTGTCCCATCTGCTGGGGTGCTTCCTCTACCGGCTCGCTCATCGTTCCCCTTTACCTCGTCCCATGCCGATCGGCACCCTGTCGATCGCCCGCCCCGACCGAACCGGCCCTTCCCGGTGTCCGACCCGAGTCTCCGCGAGCGTATCGAGAGAATCCCGTCGCCACTTTCCGACCCTCGCCGTGCGACCCCTAGGCTGCCCGGCATGGTGTTCGCCATCGCCAGTTCGGATCCGCGGATCCCCCGGATCCATGCCCGGAGGCTGCCCCGCCCCACCCGCCGGGAGCTGGCCCGACGGGGTGCGGTGATCGCCGAGGTCTCGGCCAAGCGGTTCAGCGGGGTGGCGTTCCGGCAGCTCCGCCACGCCCGCCAGGGCCCGCTGCCGCTCACCGTGCTGGCCCGGCCGCTGCGCAAGACCTTCGAGGACCTCGGGGGCACCTACATGAAGTTCGGCCAGCTGGTCGCCTCCTCCCCGGGGGTGTTCGGGGACGATTTCGCCGACGAGTTCCGGGCCTGCCTCGACACCGGCCCGACCGTCCCCTTCGAGACGGTCCGGGACGTCATCGAGAGCGACCTCGGGATGCCACTGCACGAGGCCTTCACCCACTTCGACCCCCACCCGATCGGGCGGGCCTCGATCGCGGTGGTGCACCGGGCCACCCTCCACGACGGGACCGACGTGGCCGTGAAGGTCCTCCGGCCCGGCATCGAGTCGATGGTGTCGATCGATCTCGACCTGTTGCAGCCGCTGCTCGAGATGGTGGCCAAGCAGACCGGCGACCAGTCGGCCGGCACCCTCATGCAACTGTTCTCCGGGTTCCGGGTCCAGATCGGCGAGGAGCTGGATCTCCGCAACGAGGCCCGGGCGCTGGCCGCCTTCCGGGTACTGCTCGACGAGTTCGACCTCCCCCTCATCGTGGTGCCCAAGCCGTTCCCGGAGCTGTCCGGGCCCAACGTGCTGACCATGGAGTTCCTCGACGGGGTGCCCATCGACGACCTGTCCGGGGCGGCCAAGTTCGGGGTCGACCCCGCCCCGCTGGTCGAGCAGGTGGTGCGGGCCTTCTTCCTCACCACCGTCCGGTGGGGGGCGTTCCACGGCGACGTCCACGCCGGCAACATGCTGCTGCTCCGCGACGGCCGCATCGGGGTCATCGACTGGGGCATCGTCGGACGGCTCGATCCCGAGACCCACTACTTCTTCATCCGGCTGCTCGAGGCGGTGCTCGGCAACCAGGACGCCTGGGGGGACATTGCCGCCCACCTCACCCGCACCTACGGGCCGGCCATGCAGCAGGGGCTGGGCCTGTCCGACGCCGAGCTGGCCGTGTTCGTCCGGGGGTTGATCGAGCCGATCCTGTTGCGTCCGTTCGGTGAGGTGAGCCTGGGGGCGTTGATCCAGGCGCCCCAGGTGCAGGCGGCCAAGGCCCAGGGCATCGAGGCCCAGAACCGCTCGGTCGGGGCGGTGGCCGGACGGCTGCGGGCCCAGCGGAAGCTCCGGCGGCTGGCCGACGAATCGGGGGGCACCGACTCCGAGTTCGACCGGGGCACCTTCCTCCTCGGGAAGCAGCTGATGTACTTCGAGCGCTACGGCAAGATGTTCCTCGCCGACGTGCCCCTCTTCGGTGACCGGGCCTTCTACGAGTCGGTACTGGAGTCGGCCCCGACCCCGACCCTGACCCCGACCCTGCCGCCGACCCTGCCTCCGACCCGCCCGGCCGACGGATCCCGATGAAGATCTGTTTCGTGTGCACCGGCAACATCTGCCGGTCACCCATCGCCGACGTGGTCCTCCGCCACCTGGCCGCCGGGACCCCGATGGACGACGGCTCGACGCTGGCCGACCATCTGGAGATCGCCAGCGCCGGCACCGGCAACTGGCACGCCGGCGAGCCGATGGACCCGAGGGCGGCCGCCATCCTCCATGCCCACGGCTACGTCGA
>DASZNG010000004.1:0-3379 GCA_035551535.1 Acidimicrobiales bacterium
AAGGCGGCGTCGACCGGACCGGCGGGGGCGAAGGTCTCGGCCCGCGCCGGGTCGTCTAGCTTGGCGAAGAGCGGCTTGAGTTGGGCGGGGATGGGCAGGTTTCCCGACGCCGAGCCGAAGTTGCCACCGGTGGCCCCGGGCCAGAACACCGACGCCAGTCCGTGGCCGAACGGCCCGGTCTCGAAATCGGCGGTGTCCTCGGGGATGGTCACCTCGTCGACCGGATGGGAGCCGGCCAGGCCGCCGGCGTCGTCGATCACGATGTCGATGGCATTGGCGTCGGCGTTGGTGGTCCACGACACCAGGCTCGTGGCGGTGGCCGGGGTGGTGGTGGTGTCGGCGAAGACGGCGGGCACCGCCGCGAAGGTGAACAGGAGGGTCGCCCCCGTCACTGACACCGCCAGCCGCAGGTTCCGTCCCCGCTTCACGACGCCACTCCCAGATAGGCGTCGCTCACGTCCTGGAGGTCGGCGGGCTGGCCGACCGCCTGGATCTCCCCGTGGGCCATGACCGCGGCGTAGTCGGCGATGGCCAGGGCGGTGCGGGCGAACTGCTCCACCAGCAGCACCGTCATCCCCTCGGCGGCCAGGTTCCCGAGCGCGTCGTACAACTCGGTGACGATGAGCGGGGCCAGACCCATCGACAGCTCGTCGATGAGGAGCAAACCCGGATCGGTCGCCACCGCCCGGGCCATGGCCAACATCTGCTGCTGTCCGCCGGAGAGGGTGCCGGCCGTCTGGGTGCGGCGCTGGCCCAGGATCGGGAAGCGGGCAAACACCCGTTCCCGGATTTCGGCATCGGTGAGCCCGAGGCGGCTGAAGTTCATCACCCGCAGGTTTTCGGCCACCGTCAAGTTCGGGAAGATGCCCCGGCCTTCGGGAATCGAACACACCCCGGCCCGGGTGAGGGCGTCGGCGCCGGTCCCGTTGAGGTGGTGGCCGGCGATGTGGACGCAGCCCGAGGCGGCCGGATGGCGGCCGTCGATCACCTTCAAGGTGGTGGTCTTGCCGGCGCCGTTGGGTCCGAGCAGGGCGAACATCGAGCCGGATGGCACCACCAGATCGATGCCGTGGACCACCTCGATCCGGCCGTAACCGGCGGTCAGCCCGATGAGCTCCACCGCGGGAGGGACGGTCATGGCAACCCCCCGGCGCCGGTCCCGGCGCCAGTTCCGGCCCCGGCCAGGCCCGGCGGGGTGGACGGATCGACCGCCGCGTCCTCGACCAGATCCTCGCTCCCCAGGTAGGCGTCCTGGACCCGCTGGTTGGCGCGGATCTCCTCCGGGGTGCCCGAAGCGATGAGCTCCCCGTAGTCGAGCACGCTGAGCTGGCTGCACGCCTTCATCACCAGGTCCATGTCGTGCTCCACCAGGAGGACGGCCAGACCGTCGTTGGCCAGATCGGCCAGGAGCTTGCCGAACGCCTCGGTCTCGGTGGCGTCGAGGCCGGAGCCGGGCTCATCGAGCAGGAGGAGCCGGGGCCGGGTGGCCAGGGCCCGTCCCAACTCGACCAATCGGGCCAGCCCGGTCGGGAGGGTGTCGGCGGGAACCTTGGCGAGGTCGGCGAGACCCACCCGTTCCAGGATGGCCGCAGCTTCCTTGTTGATGTCGATCCGTTGCCGGCTCCACCGGCGCCGGACTTCGAGCGTCACCCGGATATTGTCCCGCACCGACAGCGAGCCGAAGATCTCCAGGCGCTGGAAGGTGCGCCCGATCCCCAGGCGGGCTCGCCGGTACACGCTCATGTCGGTCACGTCCCGGCCGTCGAGAAACACGCGGCCGGCCGTCGGCGGTTGGAGCCCGGTGATGATGTTGAACAGGGTCGTCTTGCCGGCGCCGTTCGGCCCGATCAGGCCGGTGACCAGGCCGGGTTCGGCGGAGACGCTGACCGCATCGAGCGCGTCGATGCCGCCGAAGCGCATGGAGATGGCATCAGTCTGCAGGAAGGCCAAGGAGCCGTGCCTCCTCTCGTGCCGGGGCGGCCGGGGCGGCCGGCTGCCGGGCCGGGCGGGTCTCCCAGAAAGCTCGGGCCCGGCTGGAGATGGCGTCGAGGGTGCCGTTGGGATTGATCACCATGCCCAGGGCACCGAACCCGACCAGCAGGTCGAGGGAGATCCAACTCGGGAGGTGCGGGGCGATGACCGGGAAGATGGCCAGGGACAGCCCGCCGGCCAGCGCCCCCATCGGGGAGTGCACACCCCAGATGTAGACGGTAAGGACGATGAACAGGCCCAAATAGAAGTAGAAGTCAGTGGCGGTGACCTGCTGCTGGGTGGAGCCGAACAGGGCCCCGGCGAAGGTGGCCAGGGCGGTGGCCAGGGCGGTGACCCCGATTTTGGTCAGGTTGAGGTTCATGCCGATGGTGGCGCAGGCCGCCGGGCTGTCCTTGGTGGCGGCCAACAACCGGCCGAACCCGCTGCGGCGGATGGCGCCGACCCCGAAGGCCAGCACCGAGAAGACCACGGCCATGAAGATGAGGTTGGCCCTCGGGCCTTGCAGCGAGATGAACGGGATACGCAACCGGTGAATGGAGATGGTGTTCTCCATCACCCGGCTCTGATTGAACAGGACGTACCAGACCAACTCCGAGAGGGCCAGGGTCGACAACGCCAGTTCCAGACCCCGGAGCCGCAGGGCCGGGAGGGCGAAGAGGACCCCCACCCCCGCCCCGATGAGGGTGACCAGGACCAACCCCCCGAGCCCGCCGCCCGGCGACAGCTTCATGAACAGAAAGGCCCCGAGGCCGAGGAAGGTGTACATGGCCAGGTTGAGTTGTCCGCCGTACCCGGACAGCAGGACCACCGCCAGCCCGAGGATGGCGATGGCCAGGCCCTCGTTGACCGCCCCCAGGTTGGTGCCGTGCAGGAACGGCAGCGCAATCAGCACCGCGGCGATGACACCGACCGACTGGCCGGCGCTCACCCGGGCCGAGGCGATCCGGGGGCTCCGCCGGGCCGGCGGGGCGCCCACCCGCAGGCGTACCGAGGGAAGCACCAGCAGCACGATGATCAAGAACAGGGTGGGCAGCACCGTTTCCAGCTCCGACAGGGGCCCGTTGGTGGTGTGCACGTAGCCGGTCACGTAGCTGGCGGCCAGGCCCAGCACGATGGCGCCCACGAAGGTGAGGGGGAGATTTCGCAAGCGACCCAACATGGCGGCGGCGAAGCTGTTGATGATCAGGAAGGTGAGGTTGAGCACGCTCAGGTCATCGAACAGGGTGGCCTGGAGGATGGCGGCCAGCGCCCCCATGCTGACCCCGATGGCCCACGACAGGGCATTGAGCTTGGAGGTGCGCCATCCGTTGAGGGCGACCAGCGGGCGGTCGTCCACCACCGCCCGCATGGTGATGCCGAGCCGGGTGCTGAACAAGAACAGGCGCAG
>DASZNG010000005.1:0-10090 GCA_035551535.1 Acidimicrobiales bacterium
GGGACCCTTGGTGATCACGACGACGGAGGTGTCGGTCGGTATCCCGGCGGCGTCGGGGTCCTGCAGCCCCTGCCAGAACTCCTCGCAGCCGTCACACTCGGTGTGGAGGAAGGCCAACAGCAGCCGACCCTGACGATCGGCGAGACGGATCTCGATCGCCTCGCCCGAAGGACTCACCCCGTAAATGTCCGAGGCCGACCAGGGTGCCGGAGTGCCCGCGGACCCGGCCGGGATCGGTCGGAGTCCGGAGACAAACTCCGGGTCGGAAAAGGGGTTTGTATCCGGCGACGCCAGGTCTGGCGCTTGGGCCCCTGCTACCCGGGGTTCGGCGTTGCGCCCTCGACGATGTCGACGGTCTCGATTGCGTTGCCATTGCCACACCACCGGCACGACACCTCCTCCACCGTCTCATCGAGCACCTCGACGTCTTCGAGCGAAAGCTCCCCGCCGACCGAAAAATGGTGAAACGCCCTGGTCCGACGGTTGGTGACCACGCTGAACCGGGTGAGGTTCCCACAGGCGGCACACCGGTATCTGATACTGGGCGCCGACAACGCGCCCGGGGCGTCGGGCGAGGCAGGCACGGCCGTGGGTGAGTCAGCGGTCACGCCCTTACGGTAGCCGCCGCACGTCAGTCCCTCATTCCACCGAAATCGAACACCTGTTCGCTACAGTGTCGCCCATGGCGCTCGCGGTGCAGCAGTCCTTCGACGACCTGGGCACCCCGCTCCGGGAGGTGACCTTCGTGGTTCTCGACGTGGAGACCACCGGGGGGTCCCCGACCGGGTCGTCCCTCACCGAAGTGGCGGCGGCCCGGTATCGGGGCGGCGAGATGCTGGGCACCTACCAGACGCTGGTGAAGCCGGACGAGCGGATCCCGCCGTTCATCACCGCCCTCACCGGGATCAGCAACCTCATGGTGGCCGATGCTCCGACCACCGGCGCCATGCTCCCCTCCTTTCTCGAATTCCTCGGGGGCGCGGTGGTGGTAGGCCACAACGTTCGGTTCGACCTCTCCTTCCTCAACCACGCCCTGGTCTCGACCGGTCGTGATCGTCTGCAGAATGCGACCGTCGACACCCTGGCCCTGGCTCGGCGCCTGGTGCGCGACATGGTGCCCAACTGCAAACTCGGGACGCTGGCCGACAGCCTCGATCTCGCCCACCGACCGTCGCACCGGGCGCTGAACGACGTGCTGGCCACCGGTGATCTCCTCCACAACCTCCTCGAGCGGGCCGGCTCGTTCGGCATCCTCGGTCTCGAGGAGCTTCTCGATCTTCCGCGCCTCGTCGGCCACCCGCAGGCGGCCAAGCTCCGCCTGACGACCCGACTCCCCCACCGCCCCGGCGTCTACTGGTTCACCGACGCCGCCGGCCACGTCCTGTACGTGGGCAAGGCCACCGACCTGCAAGCTCGGGTCCGGTCCTACTTCACCGGCGACCGGCGGCCCAAGGTCGGACGCCTCCTGCGCCAACTCCACGGCATCCAGTTTCGGGTGTGCCCGGGTCCCCTCACCGCCGCGGTGATCGAAGGGCGGCTCATCCGGGCCTGGTCGCCGCTGTTCAACCGCGCCGGCAAAGTGAGGCGCAAGGCTCCCGGGACCCAGGCCCGGCCAGCACCGACCGCCGAGTCGCGCCAGCGAAGCGCCGGCAGGCGGGCACGGCATCGAACTTGGACGATTGCTGAACTGGCCGGAGATCCCACCGAACTGCTCAAACCCATGGCTCGAGAAGTGATGCATCTGGCTCACCAACAGTGGTACGAGGACGCGGCCCGAGTGCGGGACGAAGCCGACCGGCTCCGTCACCTCATCGGCCAACACCGCCGAGTCGAGTCGCTCCGCCAGGCCGGCCGTATGGTCCTGTTGGTGGATGGCGAGGGGGTGGTGGAGCTCGACGGCGGCCTGCTTACCGCGACCGGCACGATGTTCGGCACGGGTTCTATTGGCTCCGGTGGATCGGGTGGATCGGGTGGCTCGAGTGGATCGGGTGGATCGGGTGGCTCGGGCTCGAATGGCGCCGGCCGCCCGTCAGGTTCTGCCGAGTCGAGCGATGCCGCCGATCCGTTGCTCGCCATGACCCACGATGGCCACGACCAGGAGCGGACCATCGTCGCCCAATGGCTCCATGCCCATCCCGAACGGGTCCGGGTGCTCGAGGTCGAGTCGGCTGAGGGCATCTCGATGCCGGCGGATCGGATTCCTCAGCTGACCGATCTGTGCGGACCTGCCACCGAAGCGGGGGCCTTGGCGTCCTGAGTTCGAGGTGGGCGGCCGGACGAAATCAGGCGAGCGCGTCGGCGCCGAACAGCGAAATGGCTTGGGCAGCGACGTAGAGCTCGGCAATCCCCCGAGGGTCGGCCAGCGACCGACCTGTCAATTCCTCGATCCGCCGCAGCCGGTTCCGGACGGTGTTGCGATGGCAGAACAGCAACGCTCCGGCCTCGTTGACATTCCCTCCGGTGGCGAACCACGTGGTCAAGGTATGGAGCAGCATCTCGCCCTCCTCCGCCGGGAGGCGGACCATGGCCCCCAACAGCACCGTGGCTGCCCAGGCGGTGACGTCGGGTGACGCGGCGGCCAGGACGGACAGAGGATCCGCATCGATTGTCTCGACGCCGGGCTGCCCGGCGGGAAGGCTCCGCCTGGCCATCTCCGCCTCGGACAGCGCCCGGGGCGTCTCCATGGCGTCCTCGTAGGGTCGGCTCATCCCGACCCGTCCCACCGCCAACGTCCTCAAGACCTCGGTCACCTGCTTCGGGGATTGCCGGCTGACGGCCACGATGCCGACCTGCTCATCGGCTCGAAGCCGCCAGGCCGAGTGCACACCGTGCTGGTGGAGGACGTGTTCGACCCTCGACAGCCCTTCGATCCCGGCTTCGGGGGTTTCGGCAGAAACCGCGACGTAGGGTCCCCGGTCGGGAAGATCGAGGGCTCGGAGGCTTCCGTTGAGCACGTTCCATTCCGCCCGACGACCCTCGAACAATGCATCCAGCAGCAGGGTCCGCTGCCGCTCGTCCCGACGGGCGAGCTCGGTCAGCCGGTCGTGATACGCCTCGGTGACCGCGCCCGAATGGGCGTCGATCGCCGTCCACACCTCGGTGGCGGCTCGGGCCAGACCCTGCCATTCCTCCTCGCTGCCCTTGGACGCCTGCTCGAGCATGGCGTCCCAGATCACGGTGAAGCCGAGCCGGAACGCATGCAGCACGGATCCGACGGGAACGCCTTGCTCGGCGCGGCTCCTGGCCGTCTCCCGGGCGGCATCGCTGTTCACCGGCCGTTGGGCGGCCAGATCGGTCAAGGTGCAGAACAGGTTCTCCTGACAACTCCGATAGAGCTGCTCATGGGTGACGTCCAGGTAATACTCGTCGGCTTTGCGAATGAGGGCGACCAGGCGGTCGGTCATGGCCGGCACTGATTCGAGGACCTTGGCGGCGAGGCCGCTCACGACCGTTTCGCCGCCGAACACGGCCGAAACCTTCACCATTTCCGTCTGTTGCACCACTGCCAGCAGCCTATCCAAGGGGTTCTGGCCGCGCTCCGCACAACCCAGTGGGACCAAAAGTGTGCACTCGACCATTGCGATTCGCCAACCGAGTGATTAAAACTTCCCTTAGGACCTTCACAATGCCCGACCGCGAGACCCAGGGGGGGATTCGGTGCGACTGATGATTCGCGCGCCTCGGCCGCCGCACTCCCCTAGGAAGACGCCTTCACCGCGAGGGGCATGACGGCCTTGACGGAGGGACCGTCTGCGGATGTCGGTCTGTCCGTCGACGACATCAGCGTTTCGTTCGGCGGGCTGGCGGTGCTGACGGATGTATCCCTTCAGGTTCTTCCCGGCGAGATCGTGGGGATCATCGGACCCAACGGGGCCGGCAAGACCACCTTGTTCAACGTGGTCTGTGGCTTCGTGGACGCCCAGTCGGGGACCATCACCTACCGGGGCCGCCGGATCAACGGCCGCAAGCCCCACCATTTGACTCGGTTGGGCATCGCCCGAACGCTCCAAGGGGTGGGGCTCTGGGCCGGACTGAGCGTCATGGAGAACGTGATGGCCGGCGGCCAGGCTCAGGCGCGGGCCGGGCTGGTGTCGTCCACCCTCGGACTCTGGCGATCCAGCCGGGAGGAGACCCGCCTCCGCCGTCGGGCGGCGGAGCTGCTCCACGAACTCGAGATCGAACAATTCGCGGAGATGCATCCCCGGGCACTGCCCTACGCGGTGCAAAAGCGCGCCGCACTGGCCCGGGCCCTGATGGCGGACCCGACCCTGTTGCTGCTGGACGAGCCGGCCAGCGGGCTCTCCCAAGGGGAGATGGACGAGCTGAGCGCCCGGCTCATCGCGCTCCGCTCGTCAGCCAGTGTGCTGCTGGTCGAGCACCACATGGATCTGGTGATGTCCACCTGTGACCGGCTGGTGGTGCTCAACTTCGGCCAGGTCATCGCCCAGGGAACGCCTTCGGAGGTCAGCGCCAACCCCGAGGTGACCACGGCCTACCTGGGCGACGAGGTTCGGACCGTGGGTGCCGGAGTCGGAGTGGCTGGGCCCGGTGACGCCGGTGGGCCCGATGGGCCCGATGGGCCCGATGGCGCCGGCGGAGCCGGCGGAGAGGGCCTGCACGATGCTTGACGTGGATGATCTGTCGGTCTCCTACGGCGCGGTCAAGGCGCTCCGAGGGGTGACCTTCCAGGCCCAGGACGGCTCGGTCACTGCGGTGCTGGGAGCCAACGGCGCCGGCAAGACGACCCTGCTGCGGACGGTGTCCGGTCTGGTGAAACAGCAATCGGGCACGGTCAGCTACGACGGGGTGAAACTCAGCGGCCTCAGCGTCGAGAACATCGTCCGCCTCGGCATCTCCCATGTCCCCGAAGGCCGAGGGGTGATCGAGGAGCTCACCGTCGACGAGAACCTCCGGCTCGGAACCCTCTGGCAGTTCAATCGTCGGCAGCGCAAGTCGGTATTGGACGAGATCTACGAGCTCTTCCCGCCATTGGCCGAGCGCCGGAGTCGGATGGCTTCCACCCTCTCGGGGGGCGAGCGCCAGATGCTGGCCATCGGTCGCGCCCTCAGCTCGAAGCCGAAATTGCTGCTGCTGGATGAGCCGTCTCTGGGCCTCGCCCCGTTGGTGACCGCCCAGATCATGGCGCTGGTCCGGAGATTGGCCCGTGAGACCCGGTTGACGGTGGTCCTGGTGGAGCAGAACGTCCGGAGCGCCCTATCGATCGCCGAAGAGGCGGTGGTGATCAACCTGGGACGGGTGGTGGTCGCCGACCGCGCCGAAACCGTCGCCGCCGATACCCAGTTACGACACCACTACCTGGGATTCTGAAGAGAGAGGGCACGAGGAACCCGACATGAGCTTGTTCATCAACCTCAGCCTCAACGGGATCACCAACGGGATGATCTTCGCGGCGGTGGCACTGGGCCTGGTGTTCATCTGGCGGGCCACCCACATCGTCAACTTCGGGCAGGGATCGATGGCGATGTTCACCACCTACCTCGCCGTCACCCTCCTCGACCGCCACCTCAACTACTGGCTCGCCTTCGCCGCCGCCCTGGTCGCCGGCCTGATCATGGGGGCGGTCATCGAGACCATCCTCATCCGGCCCCTCCGGGGCAAGCCCGCCCTCAACCCGGTGATCGTCACCCTGGGACTGTTCATTCTGCTGGAAGGGATGGCCGGATCCATCTTCGGCATCGGCAACCGGAGCTTTCCGCCGGCCTTCTCGCAAGCCGGGCTCACCTTCGGGCACACCAAGGTCGCCTTCTCCCACTTCGACGTGTTCATCCTGGCCGCGGTGGTGGTTCTGATGCTGGGCACCTTGGCGCTGTTCCGGGCCACCAGCCTCGGGTTGCGCATGCGGGCCGCCGCCTTCGCCCCGGAGGTGGCCCGGCTCCTCGGGGTCCGGGTCGGCCGGATCCTCACGCTCGGCTGGGCGCTGGCCGCGGTGGCCGGGTCACTGGCCGGCCTGCTGGTCGCCCCCACCGTCTCGTTCTCGCCCAACTTCATGGATCTGGTGCTGGTCTACGCCTTCACCGCCGCGGTCCTCGGCGGGCTCGACAGCCCGGTCGGCGCCCTGGTCGGCGGGTTGGTCACCGGCCTGGCCCTCTCCTACGTGGGCGGCTATCTCGGATCCAGCCTCGAGCCGCTCGGGGCACTGGCCATCCTGATGGTCGTGCTCTCGGCACGGCCCGAAGGACTCTTCTCCCGGCCCGAACCGCGGCGGGTCTGACCCGATGCCCTCGATACCCGATCAATCCGCCGCGGCTTCCCGGACCGTGGCGCCCGATGGCGAGCCGGATGCGGAAAGATCAGGCGGCGATTCACCCGTTATGCCGTCGCCCGACGGCCGCACGCCAACCAGGCTCTCGGGCGTCCCCTGGCTCCGCTGGCTCCGCCTGCCGCGTCAGCCCCTGCTCCGCCATCTGCTGTTCGGTGCGGTGGCGGCGGTCGGCTTCTATCTCCTCACCTCGTCGCTGAGCGCCTTCAACAATTTCCGGGTGGGAGAGATCGCCCTCTATGTCATCGCCTTGGCCGGTCTCAGTCTGCTGACCGGGACCAACGGGCAGATCTCCCTCGGCCAGGGTGCGTTCATGGCGGTGGGCGCCTACACCCTCGGGGTGTTGACGACCCACACCCACTGGCCGATGGCCGTCGACGTGCTGGCCGCCATCGTGCTCAGCGGCGCCCTGGGGGTGGTGGTGGGGATTCCTGCCACCCGGCTGAAAGGCCCCTATCTGGCCGGGATGACCCTGATCCTCGCCCTGGCCCTCCCCCGGATCGCCGACAAGTACACCGCCTTCTTCGGGGGCGACCAGGGGTTGACGGTGAACGCTCCGACACCCCCGGGAACCATCGATCCGCAGCGCTGGTTGACCTGGATCCAGCTGGCCGGGGCCATCATCGTCCTGATCCTGCTGGCCAACCTCACTCGCAGCCGATTCGGCCGATCGTTCCGGGCGGTCCGCGATGACGAGATCGCCGCCGGCCTCGCCGGCATCCATGTGGCCCGGACCAAAGTGCTGGCCTTCACGGTGGCCGCCAGCTGCGCGGGTCTGGCCGGTGCCTTCCTCGGCCTGTCGATCGGGGTCGTCAACACCGGCGAATTCTCGCTCACCCTCTCGATCTACCTGCTGGCCGGGATGGTCCTCGGCGGGGCCGGGACCCTGGTCGGTCCCTGGTGGGGAGCCATCGTGATCGTCTTCATGCCGGGCTGGTCCAACTCCATCGCCAACAGCTTCAGTCTCGGAAGCGCGGTGGCGGCCAACCTCTCGCTGGTCATCTTCGGCCTGGTCCTCATCGTGGTCATGATGGCGGTTCCCATGGGGATCCAAGGCGGGGTCAGTTGGCTCGTCGGGCGGGCGCTTTCGTTGGTACCAGGCATCGGACAACCCCGGGGATCCCGGGGACCTCCCGACATCGCGACAACCCCCGACATCACGACAGGAGGTGGATGAGGACCAGCCGGACCGGGTCCATCAGGTGCACGCTCCGGCCGCAAAGCCCAGGAAGAGACAGGAAGAGACAGGTCATACCGAGGAAAGGACCATCGCATGAACAAGGAACCACACGCGAAGAAGGGGCCAAGACACGTCGGCCGAAGGCGGATCGGCATTGTCACCGTGGTGCTGGCCACCGGGTTGTTGGCCGCCGCTTGCAGCAGCAACTCGAGCTCGAGCACGACCACCACCGGGGGCGGAACGAGCTCCAACAACGGCGGAGCGACGGCCCCCGGGGTGACCGCCACCAGCGTCACCATCGGCGCCACCACCCCGTTGACCGGCCCGGCGGCCCCGGGCTACTCGGAGATCGCCGCGGCTTCCAACGCGATCTTCAAGTGGGCCAATGCCAACGGTGGGGTCAACGGCCGTCAGATCAACTACATCATCAAGGACGACGGCTACAACCCGGCCAACACCGTGACCCTCACCCGGCAACTGGTGCAGCAGAACAACATCTTTGCCGACGTGGGTTCCCTGGGAACGCCGACCCAGCTGGCGGTGGAGAGCTTCCTCAACACCAACAAGGTGCCCCAGCTGTTCGTGGAGTCGGGCTGCAACTGTTGGTCGCAGTCCACCAGCCCCTGGACGTTCGGATGGCAGACCAACTACACGGTGGAAGGGAAGATCCTCGGCCAGTACATCAAGCAGAACTTCGCCGGCCAGAAGGTGGGCTACCTCTACCAGGCTGACGAGTTCGGTCAGGACTTCATCAAGGGCCTCGACCAGGAGCTGTCGCCGACCGACGTGGTGTCTCGGCAGAACTACGACGCCGCCACGCTGGCCGGTCCGATGAGCAACCAGATCGCGGCGTTGAAATCCGCCGGCGCCCAGGTGGTCGCCCTGGCCACGATTCCGGCCGCCACCGCCCTGGCGCTGTTGCCGGCCGCGTCGATCGGGTACAAGCCCCAATGGGTGGCCTCCAACGTCGGCGCTGATCCTCCGACGGTGAGCGCGCTGTTGAAGTCGTTCTCGCAGGGAGCCGCCGGAGCCACGTTGCTGGACGGCATGGTCTCCGACGCCTACGTCCCACCGGAAGCCAACACCGCCAACCCGTGGGTCCAGGCCATCCAGAAGGTCCTCACCAAGTACGATCCGGGTGCACCGCTGGACGGCAACACCGAGTACGGCGTTGCCCTCGGGTACACCTTCATCCAGGCACTGCAGAAGGCGGGTCCGAACCTGACCCGGGCCGGCATCGTGTCCGCCATCGAGTCCAACGGATCCAAACTCGTGTCGCCGGGTCTGGTCCCGTTCACCTACTCGAACAGCGTGCACTTCGGGTACTCGGGGGCCCAGATCGCCACCATCAGCGGCGGAGCCGCCTCCACCGTCGGCCCCGTCTACACCGCCACCATCAACGGGCCGATCACGGTGTTCACCGGGACACCCACCCCGCCACCGGCCTCGCTGCTCAATCTGTCCTAGCGATGCCAGCCTGAGGTAACCGAGGACAACTTCGTCCATCACCCCCGAGCGGTGGGGGCGCCCTCCGAACAGGAGGCGCCCTCACCGTTCTGGTGGGGCGGCGTGGCGGGGCCGCGTCGCGTCGCAGAGTGAGGACTACCGGCACAGCGGGCAGAACAGGCAGCGCCGACTTCGTCGGGCGGGCTCACGCCTCGGCGGCGGAAGCCTCCTGGGTCACCCGCACCAGATTGTCGAGGACCTGGGCAGCGCGGCCGTCGTCGATCACCTCGCAGGCCCGGGCCACTCCCGCCGGGAAATCCGCGGCCTGCCCGATCACCACCAGGGCGGCGGCGGCATTGAGCACGGCGATGTCCCGGTGGGGCGACGGGTCACCGGCCACCACCCGCCTGATGGCCTCGGCGTTGACCGAGGCGTCGCCCCCGCGCAGGTCGTCGAGGCGGGCCGGAGCGAACCCCAACTCGGCCGGGTCGACCCGGAAGACCGACAGCTCGTACTCGGTGCCGCTGCCGGTGAGGTTCCGCCGGAGTTCGTGGACGGTCGACGGGCCGGTGGTGCTCAGCTCGTCGAGTCCGTCGTCGCCGTAGACGATCATCGCCCGCTCGGCCCGGTTGGCGGCCAGCACCCCGAGCATCTTGTCGGCCATCGATCGGTCGCTGACCCCAACCACCTGGTAACGGGCCCGTCCCGGGTTGGCCAGCGGGCCCAGGAAGTTGAACACGGTGGGGATGCCGAGCTCCTTGCGGACGGGGCCGGCAAAGCGCATGGCCGGGTGGAACCGGGGGGCGAAGCAGAACCCCATCCCCACCTCCTCGATGCAGCGGACCACGCCGGCCGGACCGAGGTCGGCCACCACCCCCAGGGCCTCCAGCACGTCCGCCGCCCCCACCGCCGACGAGGACGCCCGGCCACCGTGCTTGCAGACCTTGGCCCCAGTGGCCGCCACCACCAGCGCGGCGATGGTGGAGACGTTGATGCTGCGCAGGCGGTCCCCGCCGGTGCCGCAGGTGTCGATGACGTCGATCCCCTCCGGCAGCGGCAGCGGCAGCCCGTGGGAGAGCATCCCCCGCACGAACCCGGTCATCTCCTCGACCGACTCGCCCTTGGCCCGGAGGGCGACCAGCAGCGCGGCGACCTGCGCCGGCGATGCTTCCCCGGACCACACC
>DASZNG010000006.1:0-8158 GCA_035551535.1 Acidimicrobiales bacterium
CTCCGGGGTCAGGCGGACCCGGGTGCCGTCGTAGACCGAGGCGAAACTCACCCCGTCGTCGTCGACCCCCGGGGCCAGCGAGTGCACCTGGTACCCGCCGGAGTCGGTCAGGGTGTGGCCGTTCCACCCGGTGAACCGGTGGAGGCCGCCGAGGGCGGCCACCACCTCGGCCCCGGGCCGGAGCATCAGGTGATAGGTGTTGGCCAGCACCACGTCGACCCCCAGCGCCTCCAGATCGGCGGGGTCGAGGGCCTTGACCGTCCCCCGGGTGCCGACCGGCATGAAGGTCGGCACCGGATAGGAGCCCCGGGCGGTGTGCACCACCCCGGTGCGGGCCCGGCCGTCGGTGGCGGTGATCTCGAGCCGGACGGCGGTCATCGACCCGGCTCGACCCGGGCCACCGGGGTGCCCTTCGGCCCGGCCCGGGCCACGACCATGGCGTCCCCGAAGGAGAGGAACCGGTAGCCCTCGTCGAGGGCGGTGGCGTACAGCTGGCGCCATTCCTCCCCGCAGAACGCCTCGACCAGCAGCAGCAGGCTGGAGCGGGGCAGGTGGAAGTTGGTCACCAGCACGTCCACCACCCGAAAGGTGTGCTTCCCGTAGATGAACAGGTCGGTGCGCCCCGACCGCCGCCCGGTGGAGGCGGCCGACTCCAGGGCCCGGACCACGGTGGTGCCCACCGCCACCACCCGGCCGGCCGCCGCGCAGGCATCCAGGGTGGCGGCCGGCACCCGGTAGCGCTCGGTGTGGATCACGTGGTCGGCCGGGGTCGGGGCGGTGATCGGCCGGAAGGTGTCGAGCCCGATGGCCAGGTCGACGGTGACCACCTCGGCCCCGGCCTCCCGGCAGGCGCGCAGCAGCTCGGGGGTGAAGTGGAGCCCGGCGGTGGGGGCGGCGGTCGAACGCTCACCCGGAGCCAACTCGGCGGCATAGACGGTCTGGTAGCGCTCGGGGTCGTCGAGTCGGCGATGGATGTACGGGGGCAGGGGCATGACGCCCGAACGCTCGATCACCGTCGGATCGATCAGGACGACCGACCGGCGGCCGTCATCGTGTCCGGCCACCGGCTCGCCGACCTCGACCACCGGTCGTCGGTCCGGCGGTGCATGGTGGCCATCCCCCGGGGCCGGGGCCGGCTCGTGCAGGAGGGTGCCGGGAGGCAGCCGGCGGCCGGGGCGCACCAGCGCCTCCCACCTCGACCCCGTCCCCTCGATCGGCTCCAGCAGCAGCACCTCCGCCTCTCCGCCGGTGGCCTTCACCAGCTGCAACCGGGCGGCCAGCACCCGGGTGTCGTTCACCACCACCACGTCGCCGGGCCGGAGGAGGGTGGGCAGGTCGGCCACGGTGGCGTGCTCCATCCGCCCGGAGCCCGACACCCGGCCCGACACCAACAGCCGGGCCGCGCTCCGGGGCTCC
This sequence comes from Acidimicrobiales bacterium, assembly GCA_035551535.1. Lineage (GTDB taxonomy): Bacteria > Actinomycetota > Acidimicrobiia > Acidimicrobiales > RAAP-2 > DASZIT01. Next base: position 1,417 of record DASZNG010000006.1, read on the forward strand.
ACCGGCGCCTGGGCGATGGCCGCCTCGGGCAGGCCGTAGTCATAGGCGTCCATGGGCACCGCGCCGGTCGGGCCCGTCCCTCCGGTTTCGCTCATCTCGCCCTGGTTGGCTGCCGACATCGGACAGACGCTATTTCGGAAATGGCGAACGCCGGCCGCCCCCCCGACCCGCCGGCCGCCGGGACGGGCGGATCCCCGACCGGATCAGAGCAGGGTGGGGTCGGCGGGGGTCATCTCCAGGTGGGCCCAGGCCCGGGGGGCGGCCATCCTGCCCCTCGAGGTGCGCTGCAGCAGGCCCTGCTGGAGCAGATACGGCTCGTAAGCGTCCTCGATGGTGTTGGGCTCCTCGCCGATGCACTGGGCCAGCGTGGTCAGGCCCACGGGCCGGCCGGCGAACCGGCGGCACAGCACATCGAGGATGGAGCGGTCGACCTTGTCGAGGCCCAACTTGTCCACTCCGAACAATTCCAACCCGGCGGTGGCCGACTCGCCGGTGACCTTCCCCGCCGCCCGCACCTCCACGTAATCGCGCACCCGGCGCAACAGGCGATTGGCGATCCGCGGGGTTCCCCTCGACCGCTCGGCGATCTTCCGGGCGCCGTCCGCATCCACCGGGACGCCCAGGATCCTGGCGGAGCGCAACACGATGGACTGGAGCTCCTCGACGTCGTAGAGATCGAGCCGCCCGACGAAGCCGAAACGGTCACGCAGCGGGCCCGTCACCAGCCCGGTGCGGGTGGTCGCCCCGACCAGGGTGAACCTGGGCAGGTCGAGCCGGATGCTGCGGGCCGTCGGGCCCTTGCCGATCAGGATGTCGAGCTTGAAATCCTCCATGGCCGGATAGAGGACCTCCTCGACGGCCCGGGGGAGCCGGTGGATCTCGTCGATGAACAGGACGTCGCCCTCCTGCAGGTCGGTCAGCAGCGCGGCCAGATCGCCGGCCCGCACCATGACCGGCCCGGCGGTGATCCGGAGACCCACGCCCATCTCCGCGGCCACGATCCCCGACAGCGAGGTCTTGCCCAGACCCGGAGGCCCGGCGAACAGCAGGTGGTCGACCGGCTGGCCGCGCTTCCGGGCGGCCTCGATCACGATCTGCAGGTGCTCGGTCAGCTGTGGCTGGCCGACGAACTCGCCCAGGGTGCGGGGACGGAGGCGGGCCTCGTCCTGCTCCTCGATGGGGGCGGCAACCGGATCGACATCTCGGACCGTCAGCTCGCCGGGGTCGCCGGACGTCCCCTCGCCGTCCAGGACATCGGCCAGCACCTCGCGTCGGGCCTCCGGGGTCAACTCGACCTCGCCAACTGGCGGAGGGCGGTGCGCACCATGGTCTCCACCGTTCCGTCCTCCGGGACGGCGTCGAGCGCCTGGCGGATCTCTTCGGCGCCGTAACCGAGTTCGGCCAGCGCCGCCCGGACCTCACCGCGGGCCGATCGTTCCTCGCCGGTGACCGTCGGGCCGTCCGGGTTCCAGGTCGGCAGGTCCAGGCGGGCCTTCAGCTCGAGGAGGAGGCGGGCGGCCGTCTTCTTGCCGACGCCGGGAATCAGGCACAGCGTGTCGATGTCGTCCTCCAGCACCGCGGTCGACAGCGACGCCGGCGACAGCGACGACAGGATGGCCAGCGCCAGTGACGGACCCACCCCGTGGGCACCCAGCAGGGCCTCGAAGCACCGGCGCTCATCGGCGTGGGCGAAGCCGAACAGCACGATGGCGTCCTCCCGCACATGGGTGTGGACGTGGAGGAACACCTCGGAGCCGTTGGGCCCGAGGGTGCCGTAGATCGATGACGGCACCGACGCCCGGTAACCGACCCCGGCGACGTCGACGATGACCTCGCCGGGCATCGGCCGGTCGATGAGCGTCCCCCGCAGCGATCCGATCACGGCGGCCCTCCGGCGGCTGCCACCGCCCGGCGCAGGGGCTGGCTGGTCAGGAAGCAGGCGGCCAGGGCCAGGGCGTCGGCCACGTCCGGGGGGCGGGGAGGCTCCGTCAGCCCGAGCACCGTGGCCACCATCCGCTGGACCTGGTCCTTGGTGGCCCCGCCGTAGCCGACCAGCGCCACCTTGACCTCGTTCGAGGTGTACTGGGCCACCTCGCACTCGGCTTCGGCGGCCGCCACCAACGCCACCCCGGCGGCCATCCCGGTGGCCATGGCCGTACTCGCGTTGACCTGGAAGAACACCCGTTCCACTACTACCGCCTCCGGCCGGTACTCGGCCATCAGCGACCGGAGCTCGTCGGACAGCACCCGCAGCCGCTGGTGGAGGGGAACCATCGGCGCCGTGGAGATGACCCCACCGGCCACCGCCACCATCTTCGAGCCGCGCCGGGTGACGATGCCGTACCCACAGCGGGACAGGCCGGGGTCTATCCCCAGGACGAACATGCGTTCGACTGTATCCCCACCGGGCCGGCAAGGTGCGGATAGGCCGTCGTGCCTGGCCCGTCGGGCCTGGACGGCTATCCGCCGTAGGCCGCCATCACCGAGTCGGGGATGTCGAAGTTGGCGTAGACGTTCTGGACGTCGTCGTGGTCGTCGAGGGCCTCGATCAGCCGCAGCACCCGTTTGGCCTCCGACTCGTCGGTCACCTCGACGGTGGTGGTCGGGACCATGGTCAGCTCCCCCGCCCCCGGGGACAGCTCAGCGGCCTCGAGGGCGGCCCGCACCGACATCAGGTCGCCGGGAGCACAGGTCACCATCCACTGGTCGCCGTCGTCGGTGAGGTCCTCGGCCCCGGCCTCCATGGCCACCTCCAGCACCCGGTCCTCGTCGAACGTCCGGGGCACCGACACCGCCCCCTTGCGCTCGAACTGCCAACTCACGGCGCCGGGCTCGGCCATCGACCCGCCGTTCTTGGAGAAGATGTTGCGGATCTCGGCGCCGGTCCGGTTCCGGTTGTCCGACAGGCACTCGACGATGACCGCCACCCCATCGGGGGCGTAACCCTCGTAGGCGATGGCTTCGTAGCGGACGCCCTCGAGCTCGCCCGAACCCCGCTTGATGGCCCGCTCGATGGTGTCGATCGGCACCGACGAATCCCGGGCCTTGGCGTACATGGTCCGGAGGCTGGCGTTGGCCGTCATGTCGCTGCCTCCCTCGCGGGCGGCCACCTCCACCTGCCGGATGATCTTGGCGAACACCTTGGCCCGCGCCGAGTCCTGGGCCCCCTTGCGGTACTTGGTGGTCGCCCACTTCGAATGTCCCGACATCGCCTACTACCTTCCCTCGTCTTCCTCGTTGTCCTCTTTGGTCATGCCGACGAACAGCTGGTGCAGCCGCCGGTCCCCGGTCAGCTCGGGATGGAAGGCGGTCACCAGCACCCTCCCCTGCCGGCAGACCACCGGCCCCCCGCCGGCATTCCGGCGGGCGGCTCCGCCCCCCTCCACCTGGTCGGGCAAGGTAGCCAACACCTGGACCCCGGGAGACACCGCCTCGACCACCGGGGCCCGGATGAAGACGGCGTGGACCGGGGGCTCCTCGATGCCGGCGACATCGAGGTCGCACTCGAACGACGCCACCTGCCGCCCGTAGCCGTTGCGGCGGACGGTGATCCCGATCACCCCGAAGCGCTTCTGATCGGGACGACCGTCGAGCACCGCATCGGCCAGCAGGATCATCCCCGCACAGGTCCCGAAAGCGGGCAACCCTCCGCCGAGGGCATCGGCCAGCGGGTCATACAGCCCCGACGACTCGAGCAACATCGACAAGGTGGTCGATTCCCCGCCGGGCAGGATGATACCGGCCAGCCCGTCGAGGTCCGCCGGACCCCGGACCGGGCGGCCGACCTCACCCAGGTCGGCGAGGGCGGCGACGTGCTCCCGGACATCGCCCTGCAGGGCCAGCACCCCGATGGTCACCGGCCCGGGCTCGGCCGCCGCCCGGCGACGCGACTACCAGCCACGGGCGGACAGGCGGACGTCGAGGGTGTCGATCTCCGCCCCGGCCATCGCCTCCCCCAGCCCGGTGGAGACCTTGGCCACCAGGTCGGCGTCGGCGTAGTGGGCGGTCGCCTCCACGATGGCCCGGGCCCGGCGTTTCGGGTCGCTGCTCTTGAAGATCCCGGAACCGACGAACACGGCTTCGGCGCCCAGCTGCATGACCAGCGATGCATCCGCCGGGGTGGCGATGCCGCCGGCGCAGAACAGCGGCACCGGCAGTCGCCCGGTGCCGGCGATCTCCTGGACCAGACCGATCGGGGCGGCCAGCTCCTTGGCCCACCGGTACAGCTCGGCCGAATCGGCCTGGGTGATCTGACCGATATCCCCGAGGATGGACCGGAGGTGCCGCACGGCTTCGACGATGTTGCCCGTCCCGGCTTCGCCCTTGGACCGGATCATCGCCGCCCCCTCGGAGATCCGGCGGAGGGCCTCACCGAGGTTGGTGGCGCCACACACGAACGGGACCTCGTAGCCCCACTTGTCGATGTGGTGGGCTTCGTCGGCCGGGGTGAGCACCTCGCTCTCGTCCACGTAGTCGACGCCGAGGGCGGCCAGCACCTGGGCCTCGGCGAAATGGCCGATCCTGGCCTTGGCCATCACCGGCACGGTGACCGCCGCCTTGATGCCCTCGATCATGGCCGGATCGCTCATCCGGGCCACCCCGCCGTCACGACGGATGTCGGCCGGCACCCGCTCCAACGCCATGACCGCCACCGCCCCCGAGTCCTCCGCCAGCTTGGCCTGCTCGGCATCGACGACGTCCATGATGACGCCACCTCGCAGCATGTCGGCCAGACCCCGCTTGACGGTGAAGGTCCCGGTCGGACGGTTACCCGTCATCGAGCCGGCTTCGATCGGTGCGTCACCCATGGCTCGATTGTACCGTCGGTCCCGTCAGGCCCTGGCCCGAGGCTCGACCGCCCCGACGGGCTGCCCCGACGTCAGCCGAGGACGACCGAGAGCATCGAGATGGACCCGGCGTCGATCCCGTCGACCGGAAACCGGATCCCGTCGTCGGGGGAAGCCGCGCCCAGCACATACAGGAGGGGCAGATAGTGGTCGGGGGTAGGCACCGATTGCCGGGCATCGGGACCGAGGGCGGCGACCTCGGCCAGTGAGGCTCCGTCGCCGGCGGCGATCCGGCGGCGGACCTCGGCCTCGAAGCGGACGGCCCAGTCGAGCGGCGGCGCCTCACCGGCGAGACGGGCCATCTGGAGGTTGTGCACCACGTTGCCGCTGCCGAGGATGAGGACACCTTCGTCGCGCAGCGGGGCCAGTACCGAGCCGAGCCGGAGGTGGAACCCCGGCGGCTGACGCCCGTCGATACTGAGTTGCACCACCGGGATGTCCGCCTCGGGATACAGGTGGCGGGTCACCGACCACGTCCCGTGATCGAGCCCCCACCGGGTATCGGCCACCGCCGGGGTGGCGAGCACTCCCGAGTCGTCGATCAGACCCCGCACCCGTTGGGCCAGCGGCGGCGAGCCCGGAGCCGGGTACTCCACCTCGAACAGCTCCCTCGGGAATCCCCCGAAGTCGTGGATGGTGGGAGGACGGTCCATCTCGGTGACCGCAGTTTCCGGCACGTACCAATGGGCCGACACCGACAACACCGCGGCCGGCCGAGGGAGTTGGCGCCCGAGCTCCGCCCAGGCGTCGGCGAACCGATTGGGCTCGATGGCGTACATCGGATTGCCGTGGCCGATGAAGACCACCGGCAGACGACGAGGCGGCGCCGGGATCGGCGCCGCCTCGTTCACAGGATCAGCCACGGTCACGCCTGGAGATTAGCCAGGTCAGGCCTGGAGGACGGCCTCGGCCTCGATCTCGATGGTCACCTTCTTGGCCACCACCAATCCACCGGCGTCCATGACCGCACCGAAGGAGACGTCGAAGTCCTCCCGGTCGATCTCCGCCCGGGCGCTGAAGCCGACCCGGAGGTTGCCGTAGGGATCCTTCACCACTCCTTCGAGGGTGGTCTCGAGCGTCACCGGGCGGGTGATGCCGCGGATGGTGAGGTCTCCGATGACCTTCCACTCCCCTTTGCCGTCGGGGACCACCGACGTGCTGACGAACGTCCACGTCGGATGGTTCTCCACATCGAAGAAGTCGTTGGTTCGCAAATGGTTGTTGCGGGTCTCGTCCTGGGTGTCGACGCTGGTGGCATCGATGGTCACGTTGACCGACGACTGGGTCGGGTCTTCCGCGATCTGGATCGCACCGTCGAACTTGTCAAAACGCCCACGGACCTTCGAAACCGCCATGTGCCGCACCGCGAAACCGACCTGGGTGTGGGACACGTCGAGGCCGTAGGTCCCGACCAACGGGAGCTCTTCCCCCTCTACCGTCCTGGTGACTGCTTCTGCTTTGACATCAGCCATTTGATTTCCTCTTTTCCATCCATCGCCTGGGGCTCCTTGTCACAGGCTTCCATCTACAGGTACTTGACTACGCAATTAACTATACCACCGTGTAGTTGCTTGCGCAACATCCCAGCACACATTTTCTCTATTTGTCGTCTGAGCTGCCACTTTCCCTTCCAGGAGATGCCCGGCCGCCGTCCTCGGGGAGCTCCCTCCTGGTTCCCTCTTTGCTTCTACAACTATTGTGCGGGAAACTACTGGACAGATTGGGATATACTGTGCCCATGGCCGGAGAGCAGGATTGGGATGACGAGCGAGTGACCACCGTCGGGCTGCTGTTCGAGTCCAGCGCCGGGCTTCGTCGCATCCTGGAGCCGCTACTGCTGACCGACAGCGGGCTGTCCAACCAGTCCTTCGACGTCCTGGTCCGGCTGGCCCGGA
>DASZNG010000007.1:0-8789 GCA_035551535.1 Acidimicrobiales bacterium
GTCGTTCCACTCCGGGATCATGGGCCACCTGATCGTCACCAGCTTCCGCCGGGTGTTCGAGGGCTTCTTCATGGGGGTGGCCGCCGCCCTCGTCCTCGGGGTGGCCATCGGCGCCTCGCACATCGCCCGGTCCGCCCTCCAGCCGGTGATCTACGCCTTCTGGGCCATCCCCAAGCTGGCCATCCTGCCGCTGTTGCTGCTGTTCTTCGGGCTCAGCGAGTTCCCCATCATCCTGCTCATCGCCATCGAGTGCTTCTTCCTGGTGCTGATCCCCACCATCGCCGCAGTGTCCACCGTCAGCGAGTCGTACCGGGAGGTGGCCACCTCGTTCAACGCCAGCCGCCGCCAGATGCTGCGCTACGTCCTCATCCCCGGAGCCATGCCGCTCATCGCCGTCGCCCTCCGACTGGCCGCCGGGGCTTCGGTGCTGGTGATGGTGGCCGGCGAGTACATCGACGGCAAGCCGGGACTGGGCTTCTACATCTTCAACTCCTGGCAGCTGAACGTGCCCAAGCAGATGTATGTCGCCATCATCGTGGTGTCGGTCCTCGGGACCGTCTGGACCCTGGTCGTCCAGGCGGTGGGCCGGTACTTCACCCGCTGGCAGCGCGAGACGTGAGCGGGGTCGACACCCGCCGGCTGGGGAGCCAGGGTCTGATCACCTCGATCCAGGGTCTCGGGTGCCTGGGGATGGGCGGCGCCTACGGGCGGGTCGAGCCGGGCGAAGCGACCGCCACCATCCACCGGGCCATCGACCTCGGGGTGACCCTGCTCGACATGGCCGACGTCTACGGCCCCTACCTGGTCGAGGAATTGGTCGGGAAGGCGGTGGCCGGCCGGCGTGACCAGGTGGTGATCGCCACCAAGTTCGGCAGCCGGTGCCGGCCCGACGGGACCTGGCTGGGACTCGACAGCCGCCCCGACTACGTGGGCCGGGCCGTACGCGCCTCGCTCGGCCGCTTGGGAGTGGACCACATCGACCTCTACTACCAGCACCGGGTCGACCCCGAGGTCCCGATCGAGGAGACCTGGGGTGCCCTGGCCGAGCTGGTGGACCGGGGCCTGGTCGGCTACCTCGGGCTGTGCGAGGCGTCGGTGGCGACCATCGCCCGGGCCCACGCCGTCCATCCCGTCACCGCCGTGCAGTCGGAGTACTCGCTGTTCTCCCGCGAGCCGGAAGCCGAGGTGCTGCCGGCCCTCCGGGAACTGGGCATCGGATTGGTGGCCTACTGCCCGCTCGGGCGGGGCCTGCTCACCGGCACCCTCTCCGCCGACGACCGGTTCGAGGCCGGCGACAGCCGCCACGCCAGCCCGCGTTTCGAGGGGGAGAACCTGGAGCGGAACCTGTCGCTGGCCGGCCGGGTCGCCGACCTGGCCCGGCGACGGGGGATCTCCCCGGCCCAGCTGGCGTTGGCCTGGCTGCAGAGCCGGGGCGACGATGTGGTGGCCATCCCCGGCAGCGCCACCCGGCCCTTGCTGGAGGAGAACGCCGCCGCCACCTCGATCCGTCTCGACCCCGACGACCTCGCGACCCTCGACCGGCTGGCCCCACCCGGTGCCGCCGCCGGGGCCCGGTTCGCGCCGGCGTTGGCTGCCACCCTCGACCGATGACCCCGGCGGCCAACATCCCGGTCCTGTCGGTCGACGACCATGTCATCGAGCCCCCGGATGCCTACGCCGGCCGGGTGCCCGCCGCCCTCGTCGATCGGGCCCCCCGGGTGGTGGAGGTGGACGAGTCAGAGTTGACCAGCGCCCTGGGTGACGCCTTCGAGAAGTGGGACCCGGAGCTCAACCCGGTGGTGGGGAGGACGCGGGCCAACGCCGACCGCGCCCCCCGGCAGGCCTGGCTGGTCGACGGCCAGCTCCACCCGCTCTACGGGATGGATTCGTGCATGGGACGGCCGCCGGAGGAATGGGGCATGCGCCCGCTCCGGTTCGACGAGATGACGCCGGGAAGTTGGGACGTCGAGGCCCGGGTGGCCGACATGGACCGGGCCGGGGTCTACGCCTCGGTGAACTTCCCGGCCATGTGGGTCGGCTTCTGCGGCTCCACCTTCTCCGCCCTGGAGGACAAGGACCTGGCTCTGGCTCTGGTCCGGGCCTGGAACGCCTGGCACCTGGAGGCCTGGGCCGGCGCCCACCCCGACCGGTTCGTGGCCCTGCAGCTACCGTGCCTCTGGGACCCGCTGCTGGCCGCGGCCGAGATCCGTCGCAACGCCGAGGCCGGGTGCAAGGCGGTGAGCTTCACCGAGAACCCCACCGGGCAGGGACTGCCGTCCATCCACAGCGGGCACTGGGATCCGTTCCTGGCCGCCTGCGCGGAGACCGGCACGGTGGTGTGCCTCCACGCCGGCTCCTCGGGCCACACCCTGGACACCTCGGTCGATGCCCCGCTGGAGGTGGCCCAGACCCTGTTTCCGGCAGCGGCGTTCGTCACCGCCGCCGACTGGGTCTGGTCGCAGATCCCGGTGCGCTTCCCCGATCTCCGCATCGCCCTGTCCGAGGGGGGCATCGGATGGCTCCCGCTGGCCATGGACTGGATGGACCACACGGCCCGGACCCACATGCCCTGGACCGGATGCTGGAAGGGGATCGACCTCCTGCCCAGCGAGGTGCTGCGGCGGAACTTCTGGTTCTGCACCATCGACGAGCCGCTGGGGCTCCGGGCGGTGGCCGCCACCATCGGGGTCGACCACGTGAGCCTGGAGGTCGACTACCCGCACGCCGATTCGAGCTGGCCGGCCACCCAGGAGGTCCTCCGCCACTGCGGCACCGGACTCACCTCTCAGCAGCTGGAGGCGGTGGCCTTCGCCAACGCCTGCGAACTGTTCGGTCACCCGCGGCCGGTAGCGTGAGCCCGGAGGCATTCATGGACCAACGGGCAGTGGCCGAGGCGGTCGACGAGGTCGACCAGGTGATGCGGGCCGACGGGGCCGTCCTCACGCTGGTGGCCACCGACCCGAAGACCGCCCGCATCGACGTCAGCCTCGACCTCAGCCAGGTCAGCTGTCTCGACTGCATCTTGCCGCCGGCCATGCTCCACGACGTGCTGGCGTCGGCCATCCAGCGCCGCCTCCATTCCGAGTTCGAGGTCAGGGTGGCCGACCCGCGCTCCGCGCTCCCCAACTAATCGGATCCACCACCGCCGGGCCGGCCGGTGACCAACTGCATGGTGGCGCAGGGGAACACGCTGACCCGGGCCGGCCTGCCGTGCCTGTCCACCAGCCAGGCCACCGTCTCGACCCACCGGTCGAAGAGGACGGTGCCGGCGGCCACTTCCGGGGCCAGCTCCCCGCGCTCGAGGTTGGGACAGAAGAAGGCCAGGCCCCGGCCGGACAGTTGGGTGGCAGCCGGCGCGGCCATGGCCATCCCCGGGCCGAAGAGGGAATGGAATCCCAACCCCTCGGACCCGGCCAGCGCGACCACCACCGACCCGCCCCGGCGCACCAGCGGCTCGGGCGCGGTCCGGTAGGGGGCGAAGGCGGTGACGTGCTGGAGGAACTCGGAGTCCTTGGGGTAGAGGGAGAGGACGCAGACGTCGGCCAGGGGCACCGCCGAGGTGGCGAACACCTGCCGGGCGATGTCCACCCCGGCCCGGTGGGCGCCGACCACGTCGCCGACCACCAACCCGGCCACCCCCATGTCCGGGGTCGGGATCGAGTTGACGATGAAGTCCACTCGGGCCATGGCGGCCGCCTCCTCGGCCTCGAGCCGGGCCGGGCTTTGCTCGTTGCCGAAGTCGCCCTCCCGGGCGCTCCCCCGGTGGAAGGCTTCGGCGGAGGCGATGCTGGCCACGCCGGGCATCAGCAGCTTGGCTCCGCCCGAGAACCCGGTGGCGGCGTGCGGGATGATCGACCCCACCAGGATGCGGAGATCGGCGCGGAGGAACTCGGCGTTGAGCTCCACCGGGGTGCCCCGAGCGGTCACCCCGATGGGTTGACACCCGGCCCAGGAGAAGTGGCTCGACACCCGGCACCGGGCCAGCACCTCGGGACCCAGTTTCTTCACCAGGTCCTCGCGGGTCAGCGGCCGGTGGTTGGCCACCCCCACCAACACGTGGACATCGGCGGCGGGGATGCCGGCCGCCTCCAGCTCGTCCAACACCCTTGGCACCAGTCGCCGGCCCGGGGTGGGCCGGGTGAGGTCGTCGACCACCACGCAGGGGGCGTGGCGGCCCCGGGCCAGCTGGCGGAGCTGGGCCGTGCCCACCGGATGGGCGAAGGCCTCGGCGATCCCCGGCGCACCGATGTCCTGGGCTCCCGCCGGCGCGCAGGTCTCGACCTCCCAACCGGGTGGGAACGAGAGCTCGACCTCGCGGTCGTCGTACCAGGCCCCCAACCGGATCCGGGCGGTCGGCGCCTCGACCAACGCGCCGGTCACCTCAGCGGTCGTCCCGGAACCGCTTGGCCTTGGCCCGGCTGGCCACTTCGGTCAGGGGGTCCAGGCTTCCCGGCGCCACCACCTCGGCGTCGATCCTGATCCCGAACTTCTGTCGGAGGGCGGCCTCGATGTCGCCGACCAATGCCGGCCACCCCTCGGGCCCGGTGTCGCTCGCCACCATCACCACCACCCGGTCACGCCCCTCCCGGCGCTCGGCCCGCACGAAGTAGTCGCTGGTGGTCGACGGCACCGAGGTGGCGACCCGCCCGAGGCCCTCGGGCCAGACGTTGACCCCGCGCAGCTTGATCATGTTGTCCCCCCGGCCGGCGAAGCGGCCCATCCGGCGGAGCCAGCTGCCGCAGGCGCACCGGGAGCGGGGGTGGAGGAACGAGAGGTCCATGATGTTGTACCGGAACTGGGGGCTGCCGGTCTTGTACAGCTCGGTGACGACCAGGGCCCCGGTCTCGCCGTCGGGGAGCCGCGCCCCGGAGTCGGGGTCGACCACTTCGACGTGGAAGGCGTCCTCGAAGATGTGGAGCCCGTCCTTGGCCGGGCACTCGACGGCCACGTACCCGACCTCGTGGAACCCGTAGGTGGCGAAGGCCGGCACCCCGAAGGTCTCCTCCAACAGTTCCTCGTTCCCGATGTTGGTGGCCAGCGACCGGATCCCGAGGTCCGTCCGCGGGTCGAGGCCGGTGGCCCGAGCGGCTTCGGCCAGCCGCAGCAGGTAGTCACCGGTGCCCAGGATGGCCGCCGGCCGGTACTGCCGGGCCAGCTCCAGCTGGCGGGCGGTGCTGGTGACGTTGCCGGTGCTGGTGGTCAGCACCACGCAGTTGAGCCACCGGTAGAGGGCGTCGTCGAAGGCGAAGGCCCCGTTGTGGAGCCCGTAGGACCAGCTGTTGAACACCACATCACCGGGACGCAGCCCCTGCAGGTACATCCCCCGGGCAGCCCGCACCGCGGTGGCGGCCCGGTCCCACTCGGTATAGAGGGTGGGCCGCGGGTCGCCGGTGGTTCCTCCAGACATGGCAATGCGCATCGGCTCCCGGCAGGCATCGTCCACTCCCGCCCCCTGGTAGTCGCCGTAGGGCGGGTGGTCCTCGATGCTCTGGCGGATGTCGTCGACGGTGTAGGTGGGGACCGAGGCCAGGTCCTCGAAGGTCCGGAGGTCAACGGGATCGAACCCGGCGTCCTGCCAGCGCCGGGCGAAGAACGGGACCTTGGCGGCGCGCTGGGCCCGGTCCTGCAACCGGGAGAGCTTGACCCGGTCGATCTCCTCGGGCTCCACGGTCCAACCGTGCTCGAAGTATTCGGGCGGAGGCGGGTAAAGGGCGGCGACCTCGTCGTAGTCGACTGCTTCCCAAGGTCGGCGGATGCCGGTAGACAATAGGAATTCCTCTGCGCCGGGGCGGGCGGTGGGCACGCCGAACGTACAGCCAGACTCTAAATCCTGTGCGCCTTGCACACAACTCTGTGTGGGATTCACACAACTGATATAGGATGGAGGTAGCCCGGGCCCGCCCCCGGGGACGAGGAGCGTCTCATGACCGCCACCCTGCGGATCCGCCTACCCACCGCCCCCCCGGCCCCGGAGGTCGCCGCCCCCGCCTTCGTGGTGGGTGGACCGCTGACCGGCCTCCGGGTCGGAGTTCGTCACGAAGGGTCCTGGCGCTCGTGGATGCTGATCACCGATGTCTGGCGGCAGCGGCTGCAGGATGACGACGCCCAGCCGGTGATGCTCCAGACCGGGGAGCGGGTGGGTGCCGAAGGCGAGGCCACCCGTCTGGCCGTCGAGCAATGGGTCGGCCGGATCGACTGCGCAGTGTCCGGTCTCGGCACCTGTGGGTCGTGCACCTCGTGGAGTGTGGCCGACGCGGTGTCGGTGGAAGACGGCGGGAAGCCAGCGGTGGTGGCGGTGACGTCTGAGTTCGAGACCCACGCCCGGAACATGGCGACGTACCTCGGCCACCGCGACCTGAAGGTGCTCGTCCTTCCGTACCCGCTGGAGGCCCGGCCAGAGCAGGAGCTGCGCGCCATCGCCGAAGATTTCTATCTACGCTTCCTCGACCTGATTGAGGCCAGCCGATGACCGTTCCGCTGACCGCCGAGATCCTCGAGCTACCCGACGATCCCGGCGCGCTCTACGACCTGTCGTTGGAAGCCGGGTGGGGCGATGGCGTTCCGATCCTGCCTCCCACCGATGACCGGGTGGAGGCGCTGCTGGCGGCCACCCCACTCGACCCCGCGGTGGTCATCGGGGTCCTGCCTCCCCGTAACGGCGTCGCCACCGTCGAGCTGGCCGCCATCAATGCTGCCATGGCCGGTTGTGCGCCCGAAGCATTCCCACTGGTGGTGGCGGCCATCGAGGCGATGGTGGTGCCCGAGTTCAATGCCTTCGCCCTCACCACCACCACCTCGAGCGTTTTCCCCATGCTGATCTTGAATGGTCCGGGGCGGGACGAGCTGGAAATCGACTACCGGGCCGGGTGTCTCGGGGGCGCCGCGGGGCGCGGTTCGATGACGGTCGGGCGAGCCGTGTCGCTCTGCCTCCGCAACATCGGGGGTCAGCGCGCCGGTGACACCTCTCGCACGGTGTTCGGACAGCCGGCCCGATTCGGCCTGTGCTTCGGCGAATGGGAGGAGCGTTCCCCGTGGCCGTCCCTGGCCCAACGGCGGGGCTTCGAGCCGTCCCAGGATGTGGTGACGGTGCATGGCGGGAAGGGCACCTTCCCGATGGCCGATGTGAATATCGACGACGCCGGCGAACTGGTGCGGATGCTGGCCAAGTGCATCGCCTTCCCGCTCAACAACTGGTACCTGGAGCCCACCGGCGAGAGCGGCCAACTGGTCCTGGCCATCAACCCGATGTGGGCCGAACGGTTCGCCCGGCCGTTCCCCGAGATCGAGTCACTGCAACAGCACCTCTTCGACCACGCCTGGCAGCCGATCGAGCTGTGGCCGGAGGCGAATCAGGACATCCTCCGGTCCAAAGGCCGGGTCGCCCCGGATGGCAAAGTGCAGCTGGTGAGCCGGCCCGACCAGCTGGTCCCGGTGGTGTGCGGCGGGTTGGGGAGTCTGCACGCGGTGGCTCTCACCAGTTTCTGCGAGAGCGAGATGCAGAGCGTGGCCGTCCACCGGGAGTCGGCTCCCTCTCCAAGATGATCTCCGTGCCGCGCCCCGGGCCGCCACCCGTGTGTCAGAGCGCAGCGACCAACCGGCTGAAGGAGTCGTCGAACCGGGTCATCAGCCGGAGGAACGCTTCGCGGTCGCGTCGCGACCAACCGTCGGTGATCTCTTCCAAGAGCTCGAGCCACGATTGCCAAACCTGGTTGATGACCCGCTCACCCTTCTTGGTCAGGCGCAGCATCACCACCCGACCGTCTCTGGGGTCGGCGAATCGTTCCAAACAGCCCAATGACGCGAGTTCGGCCACGTGCCGGCTGACCGTGGAACGCTCGTAGTCGAGCTCCTGAGCCACATCCGACACCCGGACCGGTTGCAGGTCCTGCACCCGGGACAGGACGCCGAACAGATACGGGCGGAGATCGACCCCGCTGCGACGGCCCATGGCTTCGTAGAGGCGCACCGAGTGGGTCCTGGAGGACACCGAGGTGAGGGTGCGATTCAACTCGTCGAGCCAGCCCTCGTTTTCCCGTGCCGCGTCATCCAGACGGTGGGCACCGGACGAGCGGGCTCCATCGGGCCCGCGGGTCGGTGCTCGGGCGACGGCAGCCATGGCCGTCTTATCCGGCGTTCGACGGCATGTCGGTGGACCGGGGAGGGTGCCGCGACGGGGCTGACCCGGCCGGGCTCCGGTTGCAGAGCACGGCACAACCCTCGTTCTGACCGCCTAGAAACACGTCTCTGGCCTCTCCACCTCGTTCGAGTGCGATGTCCAACCACCGATGGCGACGGCTCGATGGTAGCCGCGGGAGTCCGAGCCACCAGGCTCGTACCCCGAGTCGATGGGTCACCTACGACCGCCTCATTCCCCCGGGGCGGGCAGCAGCACGTTGGGGTTGAGCACGCCATCGGGGTCGAGGGCCCGCTTGATCGACCGGAAGGCGGAGATCTCCTCGGGACTCCGCGACAGGGACAGCCACCTGCGCTTGGCCGTGCCGATACCGTGCTCGGCGCTGATGCTTCCGCCGAACTCACCGACCATGCGAAGCACCGCCTCGTCCACCCGGTCGTCTTCAGGGGGGAGGCCGGTCACGTTCACGTGGATGTTGCCGTCGCCGGCATGGCCGAACAGCCAGGTGCGGGCGGTCGGGACGACGGCCCGGACCCTCTCCGGCACCCGATCGACGAACTCGGCCAGTGACCCGAGCGGCAGGGTGACGTCGAGCTTGTGGGGCGGGCCGAGGGTGTTGACGGCCTCGGTGTGCGCCTCCCGGTAGCGCCACAGC
>DASZNG010000008.1:0-2761 GCA_035551535.1 Acidimicrobiales bacterium
GGTCTGTCGGCGTCGGTCACCGTGGTCACCGGCCGTACCGGTGACCCGTCGGTTCCCGGAGGGGTCAACTGGGAGGCCCTGGGTCGGGCCGGCGGCACCCTGGTGGTGCTGATGGGCATGGCCGAGCGCTCGACCATCGCCGCCGAGCTGATGGCCAGCGGCCGTCCCGCCACCACCCCGGTGGCCGTGGTCCACTGGGGGACCACCGACCGGCAACGGGTGGCCCGGACCACCCTCGACTCGTTGGCCGAGGTCGACCTGCCGGCACCCTCGATCATCGTGATCGGCCCGGTGGCCGCGCTGGGCGGATGACCCCGCTCCCACTGGCCGGCCGGACGGTGGTGGCCACCCGGAGCCGAGCCCAGACGTCCGCGCTGGTGGACCGATTGGTGGCGTTGGGGGCAACGGTGGTCGAGTTGCCGGTCATCGCCATCGAGGATGCGGCCGACGGCGGGGCGGGTCTGGCCGAATCCGCGGATCGAGTGGTGGCGGGTGCCTATGGGTGGGTGGCATTCACCTCGGCCAATGCGGTGTCCCGCTTCCTCGCCGCCCTCGAAGGGCGGGCGGTCCCCGTCGGTGTGCATTGGGCGGCGGTGGGGGCGGCCACCGCTCGCCGGTTGGCCGAGGGAGGGTTCGCCCCCACCCTGGTGCCACCGGAGGCGGTGAGCGATGCGCTGGCCGAGGCGTTTCCGCCGGCCGGTCAGCCCGGTGCTGGGTCGGCCGTCCTGTTTCCGCGGGCCGAGAAGGTCAGGGGGTCCCTGGTGGCCGGGCTCGAGGCCAAGGGCTGGACGGTGGACGAGGTCGTCGCCTACCGGACCGTCGCCGGTGACCCCGACCCCGGGTCCATCGCCGCGGCTGGAGACGCCGACGCGGTGGCGTTCACCTCGTCGTCGACGGTGGAGCGCACGGTGGCGCTGCTCGGCGTCGATCGGGTGCCACCGGTGGTGGTGTCCATGGGCCCGGTCACCTCGGCATCAGCTCGGGCCGAGGGTCTCCAGGTGACCGCCGAGGCCGTCGACTCGAACATCGATGGACTGGTCGGCGCGGTGGTCTCGGCCCTCAGCACGGTGCCGGATCCGCCCCTGCCCCCGCCCCCGCCCCCGGAGCGCTGAATCCGCCCCCGCAAAACGGCATTCGACCCCGCCGGCATGGCCGGCGTCGGGCTGCCGTAGGCTTGGAGGCCGTGGTGCCCGACCCGCCGACCAGCCCGTCGTTCCCGATTACCCGCATGCGGCGCCTGCGCCGGACGCCGGCGCTCCGACGCCTGGTGGCCGAGACCCGGCTGTCCGTCGACGACCTGGTGGCCCCGCTGTTCGTGGCCGACGGGCTCGAAGATCCACGACCCATCGCGTCGTTACCCGGGGTGGTGCAGCACACCCTCGAATCGCTGTCCAAGGAGGTCGCCCGCCTCGCCGATCTCGGGGTGCCCGGGGTTATTCTCTTCGGCCTCCCTCGGGCCGAACAGAAGGATGCGGTCGGGAGCCAAGCCTTCGCCGCCGACGGCATCGTGCAGCGGGCGTTGTCGGTGGTTCGGGACCAGGTGGGCGATTCGATGGCGGTGATGGCCGACCTGTGCCTCGACGAGTTCACCGACCACGGCCATTGTGGCGTCATCGACCCCCGCACCGGCGATGTCGACAATGACGCCACTCTCCCCGTCTACATCCAGGTGGCGGTGTCTCAGGCCGGCGCCGGCGCCGATGTGGTGGCCCCCAGCGGCATGATGGACGGGCAGGTCAGCGCCATTCGCGCCGGACTCGACGGGTCGGGCCACCCCGACACCGTGATCATGGCCTATGCCGCCAAGTACGCCTCGGCCCTCTACGGGCCGTTCCGTGACGCGGTGGACGTGACCATCGCCGACGGCGGCGACCGGCGGGGTTACCAGCAAGATCCCCGGAACCGCCGGGAGGCGCTGGCCGAGGTGGCTCTCGACATCGCCGAAGGCGCCGATCTGGTGATGGTCAAGCCGGCCATGACCTACCTGGATGTGATCGCCGACGTCCGGGCCGCGGTGTCGGTCCCGGTGGCCGCCTATCACGTGAGCGGGGAGTACGCCATGGTGTGCGCCGCCGCCGAGCGGGGTTGGATCGACGGGCCGGCCGTGGCCCTCGAGCAGATCAGCGCGGTGAAGCGAGCCGGAGCCGACGTGATCCTCACCTACTTCGCCGGACAGCTGGCCGAGGCCCTCGGTGGCTGAGCACTCCCGGTCGGCCGAGCTGTTCGAGCGCGCCCGGCGGGTGATTCCCGGCGGGGTCAACTCACCGGTGAGGTCGTTCCGCTCGGTCGGCGGGCACCCCTACTTCGTGGCTCGGGGCGAGGGCGCGTCGGTCTGGGATGCCGACGGGAATCAGCTCCTCGACTTCGTCCAGTCCTACGGTGCCTCGCTGTTGGGCCACGCGCACCCGGTGGTGGTCGAGGCGGTGCGCACCGCCGCCTGCCGCGGCACCACCTACGGCGCCCCGACGGAGGGCGAGGTGGTGTTGGCCGAGGCCATCTGCGCCCGGGTCGAAGGCTGCGACCAGGTTCGGCTGGTGTCCTCCGGGACCGAGGCGGCGATGAGCGCCATCCGGGTCGCCCGCGGCATGACCGGCCGTTCCCGGATCGTGAAGTTCGCCGGCTGCTATCACGGTCACTCTGACGGGCTGCTGGCCGGGGGCGGCAGTGGGGTCGCCACCCTCGGGCTGCCCGATTCCGCCGGGGTGCCGCCGGGGGCGGTGGCGGAGACGATCGTGGTTCCCTACAACGTGGTCCCCGAGCT
>DASZNG010000009.1:0-28305 GCA_035551535.1 Acidimicrobiales bacterium
GCGCCGGTACGCCTCCAGCCCGGAACCGAGATGGGCCCGGTGGGCGTTCTCGAACAGGGCGAAGGTGAGCCAGGCCTCGAAGACCCGGTGGGTCACCTCGCCCGGATGGGGGAGGACCTCGAGGGGGAACGGCCGCCGCTCGGCCGGCGGGTAGCTCCAGGCCGGCTTCCGCCCTTCCTTGGCCAGCCGGCGCTTGGTGGCCAACGCCTCGCTGCCCACCACCAGGGCCAGGTCCAGGTCGCCGCGCAGGATGTCCTTGGCGGCGCTGGACACCAGGGTCTGGGGGACGTTGCCCCCGATCCCCGAGTAGTTGGCCACCTTGGGGTCGGCCCCCAACCGTTGGGCCAGCCGCCCCGGGGGGTCGTCGTACTGCCAGGCCTGGCAGTAGACGACGTCGATCCGCTCGACCCGTTCGATGGCGCCGGGGTGGCTGGTGTCGGCATCGGCCAGCCGGGCGACGTCCTCCCACATGGCCAACGGCTCGGGGGCGCCGTCCGGGCCGCAGTCTTCGGGGTGCCAGGTCCGCCGGCCCACCCCGATCAGACAGGGTTGCCGCGGGTCCCGCTGGCGGGGGGAGGCCACCGGCGGCTTCAGGACTGCCGGGCCCGGCCCGGCAGCTTGATGGCCCGGTCGGCGATGATGTTCTTCTGGACCTCGGTCGAGCCGCCGCCGATGGTCGAGTACCGCTGGAAGGAGTAGAGCCGGGTCCACTTGCCCCGGTCCACCGCGTCGGCCCCGCCCCGGGCCAGCAGTCCGGCCGGGCCCAACAGGTCGACGGCCAGTTCCGCCAACGTCTGGGCCAGCATCGACCACTGCAGCTTCGAGAACGGGACCTCGGGCCAGTTCTTCTCGCCCCGCATCACCTTGCTCAGCGCCCGGTAGACGAGCAGCCGGGTCAGCTCGATCTCGGTCCAGGCCCGGGCCAACCGATCGGCCATCACCGGATCCTCCAGCGCCTCGGGATTGAGGGCGCGGGCGGTCTCCACCATGGCCCGGAGGTCGGCGGCCAGGCTGGTGATCTGGCCGGCGATGCCCACCCGCTCGAAGCCGAGCGTGCTCATGGCCACCATCCAGCCTTCGCCCTCACCGCCCAACCGGCTGTCGACCGGAACCTCGACGTCGCGGAAGTACACCTCGTTGAACATCTCCTCGCCGGACATGTCCCGGATCGGACGGCACTCCACCCCGGGCGACTCGAGGTCGACGATGAAGGCGGTGATGCCCTCGTGCTTGGCCCCCCGCTCGATGGCGGTGGGATCGGTGCGGAACAGGAACAGTCCCCACTTGGCCAGGTGGGCAGTGGAGATCCAGATCTTCTGCCCGTTCACCAGGTAGTGGTCACCACTGTCGTCGAGGATGGCCAGGGTGCGGAGGTTGGCCAGGTCGTTCCCGGCGTCGGGCTCGGAGAACCCCTGGCACCAGTGGTCGTCGCCGTTGATGATGTTCGGCAGCCAGCGGTTCTTCTGTTCCTCGGTGCCCCACTGGATGAGCATCGGGCCGATCTGCCAGATGCCGTTGGTGTTGAACATCCCCGGGGTCCGGTACTCGGCCATCAACTCGGAGTAGATGAGACGCTGTACCGCGGTGGTCTCCCGGCCGCCCCACTCGGTCGACCAGTGGACCGCCGCCCAGCCTCCCTCGTTCATGAGCCGTTGCCACGCCTTGCGCCGTTCCTGGGACGGCACCCCGGCCACCCGCGGTTCGTCGTCGTCGGTTTCGATCAGAAACCGTTCGAGATGCTCGTCGAGCCAGCCACGCAGCTCGTCACGGAATGCCTCGTCCTCGGGGGCCAGGGAGAAATCCACGGGCCGAAGCCTACCCAAGGAGCTTCGTCGTCAACGGTGAGGCGGTGCTGAAGTGGCGGAGGCGGGGGTGTCAGTGGCTGAGCCGGGGCGGCAGCGGGTCCGACGGTACGGGAGGCGCGGAGGGCGCGGAGGTGCGCGGTTGGTACCGGGGGGTCAACAGGTCTCCGCCGGCCCCACCGTCGCCCTTGAAGGCGGCGATCACCGTCGAGTGGGACAGCGAGTACGCACCGACACAGAGGACGAGCAGCGAGAAGGCTTCGAGCGGCCCTCGGGCCCCGGCGGTCTGGAGGTTGTCGCCGAACAGGGCGATCCCGATGGCGATGCTGACCAGGGGATCGACCAGCACGATGGCGGTCTGCGACGCCCCGATGGGCCCGGCATGGAAAGCGTTCTGGGTGAGGAACACCGAGGCGCCGCCGAAGGTGGCCAGCGCGTAGGTCTGCCAGTGCCAGAAGATGCTCACCCAGTCCTGGGCGAAGAAGTGGGAGACGACCTTCGTCATCGCCGCGGTGAAGGCGTACCCGATGGCGGCCGAGGTGCCGAACATCGAGGCCCGCCACCACCTCGGGCCCCGGAGGGCGAGGACGACGGTGATCGCCATGGCGGCGACGCACGCCCCACCGACGAGGATCCAGTCGAGGTTCTCGGGAAGTTGGTTCCCTCCGATCGGGGCGGCGAACACCAAGAAGCCGGCCAGGCCGGCCGACGCCATCCCGACCCCCAGCCACTCGCGGGCACCGACCCGGTAGCCGAACCGGGTGGAGAGGATGAAGACCAGGAAGAGGATCTCGGTGACCAGGATCGGCTGGACCTGGCTCAGCCGTCCGAAATGGAGGGCCAGCGCCTGGAGGATGAACGAGACGATCATCAGCCCGAAACCGGCCAGCCATACCTTCCGCTTCAGGGCGTGGGCGAGGAGGCTCAGGCGGAGGGTGTCCTCTTCTTTGGCGTCCTCTACCCCCATGCGCTGGAGCACACTGATCACTGCGTTCGAGAAGGCCGCGCCGAGGGCAAGAAAGAAGACCATGGAATTGCCCTCAGTGTAGAAGGGGCGATCCGTAAGCTGTGCGAATCCTGAGAGCTGGCTCGGTCATGCCACCCGGGTTGGGCGGAGGGCATCGGTCTACACTGACCCAACTGTCAGGGTCGTCGTCACCACCGTCGGGGGTGGCGGCGGTCCGGGACCCCGCCCGAGATCCCAGGAAGGCTTGGCCGGTAACACCTATGGACTTCACCTACGACGCCGAACAAGAGGCGCTCCGAGATGTGGCTCGACAGGCGATGGACCGCGAGGTGGGTGGCGCTCGTCTGCGGGAGTTGGCCGACGATCCCGACGGGATCGACCCCGCCCTCTGGTCGACGCTGGTCGACCTGGGATGGACCGGGCTGGTGATCCCCGAGGCCTTCGGAGGGGCCGGGGCTGGGCTCTCCGAGCTGTGCATCGTCCTGACCGAGATGGGTCGGGTCCCCCTCCCGGGGCCGTTCTTCTCCTCCGCGGTGATGGCCACCCTGGCGGCCAAGGCGCTCGGCGCCGACGATCTGCTGGCGGACCTCGCCGCCGGGCGCACCCGGGGGACCGTCGCGCTCCACGAGTTCGGCCACGGCGACCCCCTCGACAACCTGCGCACCCGGGCCCGACGGAAGGGCC
Source organism: Acidimicrobiales bacterium (assembly GCA_035551535.1). Classification (GTDB taxonomy): domain Bacteria; phylum Actinomycetota; class Acidimicrobiia; order Acidimicrobiales; family RAAP-2; genus DASZIT01. Next base: position 3,454 of record DASZNG010000009.1, read on the forward strand.
CCACCTGGGTCCTCGAGGGACTCAAGCCGTTGGTCCTCGACGGTCACACCGCCGACTGGGCCATTGTGGTGGCCGGCACCGAAGAGGGCCGGCGCTCGTTCCTCATCGAGAGCCCGGACGGCGAGCCGGTCCCGGCGCTCGACCCCACCCGGAAAGTCGCCCGCCTCGATCTGCGGGAGCGACCGTGTGTGCCCATCGGTCCCTCCGGCAACCAGGCCTCCATCTGGCACCGGGTCCTGGACGACCTCTCGGTGGGGCTGGCCGCCGAGACTCTCGGGACCGCCGACCGGGCGTTGGCGCTGGCCATCGGGTACACCACCGAGCGGGTGGTGTTCGATCAGCCGGTGGCCTCGTTCCAGGTGGTCAAGCACAAGATCGTCGACATGTTCCACCAGATCGAGATGGCCCGGGTGGCGGTGCAGTTCGCCGCCTGGGCCTCCGACGCCGAAGATCCCCAGCGGCAACGGGCGGCAGCCATGGCGGCCGGCTACACCGCCGAGGCGGCCATCAAGGTCACCGGCGAGGACATCCAGCTGCACGGTGGAGTCGGCTTCACCTGGGCCAACGACGCCCACTTCCTGTTCAAGCGGGCCAAGCAGAACGACGTGCTGATGGGTGGGCACGCCAGTCAGCGCAAGCGCCTGGCCGCCATGCTGTTGGACACCGCCTGACCGGTGGCCGATCCCGAGGCCCGCGGTGACCGGGAAGCCTTCGTGCGCCGGCTGCCCAAAGCCGAGCTCCATCTCCACATCGAGGGAACCCTCGAGCCGGAGCTGATGTTCGCGCTGGCCGAGCGCAACCGGGTCGCCCTGCCGTACCCGGACGTCGAGGCCGTCCGTCGGGCCTATGTCTTCGACGACCTCCCGTCGTTCCTCGACGTCTATTACGCCGGTTGCGCGGTCCTGGTCACCGAAGCGGACTTCTACGACCTGACCACCGCCTATCTCCATCGGGCCGTGGCCCAGGGCGTCTCCCACACCGAGATCTTCTTCGATCCTCAGACCCACACCGTCCGGGGAATTCCCTTCCGCACCGTGGTCGGCGGCATCCGCCGGGCCCTCGAGGACGGGGAGCGCCGGTGGGGCATCTCCTGGCGGCTCATCATGTGCTTCCTCCGGCACTTGAGCGCCGACGCGGCCATGGCCACCCTGGAGGAGGCACTGCCGTTCCGGGAGGTGATCGCCGCGGTCGGCCTCGACTCCGGCGAGCTCGGGAATCCTCCGTCGAAGTTCGAAGCCGTATTTCGTCGGGCCCGGGAGGAGGGCTTTCTGGCCGTGGCTCACGCCGGCGAGGAGGCCGGTCCCAGCTACATCTGGGAGGCCCTCGACCTGCTCCGGGTGCGTCGGATCGACCATGGGATCCACTGCTCGGATGACCCGCGGTTGATGGACCGGCTTCGGGCCGAGCAAGTGCCGCTGACCGTTTGTCCGCTGTCCAACGTGCAACTCGGATCCTTTCCCGACCTCGCCCACCACAACCTGGCCGCCCTGCTCCGCGACGGGCTGCGGGTCACGGTGAATTCCGACGATCCGGCCTACTTCGGCGGATACGTCGCCGACAACCTGGTGGCGGTGGCCGACGCCCTCGGTCTCGACGACGGGGAGATCGTCCAGCTGGCCCGCAACTCCTTCCTCGCCTCCTTCCTGGACGAGGCCGAACAGCGCCGACAGCTGTCGGCGATCGACGCCGCGGTCGCCGCCGGCTCCGGGGGGACGGGTCGGCGACGGTGGCGATGAGTTTTCCTGTCTTCGCTCGTCTCCCTTACTGTCTCCGGTAGCCGCCGATCCGACCACGGATTCGGCGGGTGCGGGAGCGGTTGAAATCGACCGGAGGGAGATGAGATGGCTGAACACAGCATCGGAACGCGCCAAGAGTGGCTGGCGGCCCGGGAGGAGCTCGCCCACCTCGAGGCGGAACAGGCGGAGCGAAACGAGGAGATCAAGCGGAAGCGCCGGGACCTCCCCTGGGTCCCGGTCGACAAGGAGTACGAGTTCGACACCGAGGACGGGAAGAAGACGCTCGCCGAGCTCTTCGACGGGCGCTCGCAGCTGCTGGCCTATAACGCAATGTTCGGCCCCGACTACACGCTCGGCGCCTGCCCCGGCTGCACCAGCCTGGTCGACGGGCTCGACGGCGCCCGGGTTCACCTGAACCACTGCGACGTGACCCTGCTTGGCTTCTCACGGGCACCGATCGACCGGCTGACGGCCTACAAGCGGCGGATGGGTTGGCAGTTCCCCTACGTCTCCACCTACAACACCGATTTCGCCTTCGACTTCGGCCTCGCCCTGACCGAGGAGCAGGCGCAGCAAGTCCCCGAGCTCATGGAGATGGTCGAGAACCCGCCGGGATGGCTCCGGTTCTGGTCGACCCAGATCGGGGCCGAGCTCAAAGACGGCCTGCGGGAGAACCCGAGCTGGATTGCCTTCGCCCGGGAGAACGGAACCGTGTTCCACACCTACACGGTGGCGGCACCCGACCCGTTCGTCGCTCCCTACTTCAGTTTCCTGCTCGATCGGACGCCGATGCCGCCACCCAGCGAACCTCTCAATTACCGCAAGGACGAGTACCCGGACTGAGGGTTTGGGGCCGAGGCCGAGAGGGCATGAGGCGGGCCAGTCGAGCCCGGCAGCATGGTGGAATCGATCCACAGGAGGTCACGATGGTGGCGATGACCCGGTGGGGTGACAAGCGGTCGGACACGGTGCCCGTCGGCCGAACGGCCAGGGGGGCGGCGGCGCTGACCGCAACCCTGGGGGCGGCGGCCGGGTGCTGGCTTGTCGCCATCGACCAGATGCGGGGCATGAACCTGGGGGTGGCGACCCGGCTCGGCTCCTTCGCCTTCTTTGCCGGATCCTGGATCTCGATGATGGCGGCCATGATGCTCCCCGGCGCCATCCCCGCGGTGGTGCGGCGGGCCAACGCCAGCGGACGGTTGCTCACCGCGCCGGTGTTCGCGGCGTCCTACCTCGCCATCTGGGCGGTGGTCGGTATCGCGGTGTACGGGCTGTACCGGCCCCATGGGACGGTCGCCGCCGGCACCGTCGTGATGGCGGCAGGCGTCTATGAGCTGACGCCGATCAAGCGGCACTTTCGCCGCCAGTGCCATGAGCATGCGGGGTCCGGACTGGTGTTCGGGCTCGAGTGCGTTGGCTCGAGCATCGGGCTGATGGCCGTGCTGGTGGTGCTGGGGGTCATGAGCGTCACCTGGATGGCGGTCATCGCCGTCGTGGTGGTCGCCCAGAAGCTGCTGCCGGCCAGGGCCATCGTCGACGTTCCGCTGGCGCTGGCCATCGTCGGGCTCGGCGTGGTGATCCTGGCCGCCCCCGCGTTCGTCCCGGGTCTGGTGCCCACCGGCCCGATACAAATGATTTGAGACCCGATACAAATGATTGAGAAAGGAGAGAACCGATGACTGATCACCGGGTCGGAACCCGGGAGGAGTGGCTCGCCGCCCGCCTCCCGTTGCTCGAGGCGGAGAAGGCCCATACCCGGCGGGGCGACGAGCTGGCCAGGATGCGCCAGGACCTGCCCTGGGTCCGGGTCGACAAGGACTACCGTTTCGACACCGACCAAGGATCGGCCACCCTCGCCGATCTGTTCCAGGGACGCTCGCAGCTACTCGTGTACCACTTCATGCTCGGCCCCGAGTACCAGGCCGGGTGTCCGGCCTGCTCGGCGATCGCCGACGGCTTCAACGGCTTCGTGGCCCACCTGGCCAACCACGACGTCACCCTGAGCGCGGTGTCACTCGCCCCCCTGGACCAGCTGCAGGCCTACAAGCGACGCATGGGCTGGAGCTTCCCCTGGGCATCGTCGAACGCCACCGACTTCAACTTCGACTTCCAGGCCGCGATCACCGAGGAGCAGCAGCAGTCGGGCGCGGTCGAATACAACTTCAGCATCCGGGATCGGCGCCCGGACCCGGACGCCGACGACGGCCCCGATGCCTCCCCGGTGGGGACCGACTTGGCCACCTACGCCCGGCAGCTCCCGGGGATGAGCGCCTTCGCCCTCGACGACGGCGTCGTGTACCACACCTACTCCACCTACGCCCGGGGCCTCGACGGGCTGTGGGGTGCCTACCAGTGGCTCGACCGGGCACCCCGCGGGCGCAACGAAACCGGCTTCTGGTGGCGCCGCCGCGGCGAGTACGAGTCCTGAGCGGCAGGGTTTCCACCGCGCCGGTCGACCCGGTCCCCCGGGTTCGGTCAGCTCCGGGTGGCGCGCTCGGCCATCTGGATGAGCCCAGCCACTTCCTTGGGGTGGGACACCATCGCCACGTGACTTGAGGGAACCTCGACGACCGTGGCCCCCATGCGCTGGGCGAACCTGCGCTCGGCGTCGGGCGGGAGCGCCTGGTCCTCGGTCGCGACCAGGAACCACGACGGCAACGACTTCCAGGCCGGCACCCCCATCACGTCGGCAAAGGCACTCGACGCCAACGGCTGCTGGACTGCGAACATCACCTTGGATTTGGTCGGGTCCACATCCGCGGCAAAGTGGTTGGTGAAGTCGGCCTCCGAAAGCCAGACGAAACCCTTCCCGTCAACGAACTGGTGTCGGAGCGCCGGGGTCACCGGGCCCTGGGAGAGCAGAGCACCGAGCGACTCGCCCTCGTCGAGTCCGAACGCGGCAATGTAGACCAGCGCCGAGACGTTGCCGGTGTCGGTACCGAGCGCAGTCATTATCTGACCCCCGTAGGAGTGGCCGGCCACGATCGTCGGGCCATCCTGGAAGGCGAGCACCTGACGCAGGCGAGCCACGTCGTCGGCCAGGGACGTCAAGGGAAACTGGGGGGCGGTCACCTTGTATCCATCGGTTTGCAATTGTTCGACGACCCCGCTCCAGCTCGAGCCGTCGGCCCACGCGCCGTGGACGAGGACGATATTCGGGAGAACACTCATGGCAGCCGCTCCTTCGGTACCGGGTCCGGGATTGGACCTCATCTTGGGTTTTATCATGCAACCCAATGGGGGTCAACCCCTGCATGCGACCCCGGCGCGCCGGCTACTCCTTGTCGGCAAGGACCCGCCAGGTGGCGGCCGCCGGGTCCCGTCCCGGACCGGCCACGAACTCCGCCTCGTGGATCGGTACGGTTTTCGTTCCCACCGGCACCAGCGCCGCGACCAGGCGCTTGTTGTCGGTTTTCCGGCGGGCCACGGTCGGAGGTTTGTCGCACAGGTATTTGTCACCCCACTGACGAAGCCCGCTGAGCGTCACATGGAGATCGAGTCCCTTCTTGGTGAGGTGGTAGTCGAAGCGGTCCCCGCGGTCCCCGTAGGGCGTCTTCTCGAGGATTCCCGCCTCCACCAGCTTGTCCAGACGATCAGCCAGGACGTTGCGGGCGATTCCGAGGCTCTCTTGGAACTCGTCGAATCGGTGAAGGCCGAGAAACACATCTCGGATGATGAGCAGCGTCCAGCGCTCGCCGACGATCTCCAGGGCGCTGGCGATCGAGCAGTTCTGGCCTTCGTATTCGCGCTTGAGCATGGTGCGCGAGCCTACCCGAGGAGTTGTGTGACGCAACTCACCCGGGCGCGGCACCGCCGCTCTCGGCGCCGACTAGCGCTCGGTGGCGGCGTTGATGCCGGCCCAGAAGTCCTCCATCAACGGGGGAGGCTCCGGCGAGGCGACCTGGCGTTGGGTGAACAGGATCCCGGTGACCCCCCGGTGGCGGTTGGAGCGCCAGGTGGTCCCGGTGCCACCGTCCCAACCGATGCCGACCGGGAGCGGTCGGTCCTCGGAGCCGGTGGCCGGCACGGACAGGCCGAAGCCCCACCCGCCGTGCGGCCCGAGGAACAGGGTGGAGGCTTCCCGTTGCGACGGGGTGAGCTGATCGGAGGTCATGCGGCCCACCGAGGCGGGAGTGAGAATTTGCTCGCCGCCCCGGGTGCCTCCGGCCACCAGCATCGAGACGAACGACCAGAAGTCGCCGATGGTGGAGACGAGCCACCCGCCGGCATCCGGGAACGAGGTCGGGGTGCCCCACCAGCTGTCGGCGGCATCGTCGAGGACCGTCAGCTCGCCGGTCTCCGGGTCGGGCACATAGGCGGTGGTGAGCCGGCCCAGCTGGTCGGCGGGGACTGTGAACCCGGTGTCGACCATCCCGAGCGGCTCGAACACCCGGTCACGGACCACCGAGTCCAGGTCCTGTCCGCAGGCCCGGGCCAACAGCACCCCGAGCACCTGGCCCGACGTGTTGTAGAGCCACCGCTCGCCCGGCTGGTAGAGGAGCGGCAGGGAGCCGAGCGCCCCGATCCACCCGTCGACGTCGTGGGCGACCGGGGGCCACGGTGGTCCGCCGATGCTCTGGAGCCCCAGCTTGGCCTCCTCCCGCTGGATCGGGTAGCTGCCGGGTGGCGCCATCACCGACCCGAAGCCGAGCCGGTAGCTGAGGAGATCCTCGAGGGTGATCGGCCGATGGGCCGGGACGGTGTCGTCGAGCTCGGCGTCGATGGTCCGCAGCACCCGGCGGTGGGCCAGCTCCGGTACCAGCTCGTCGATCGGGTCCTCGAGGCGCAGGCGGCCTTCTTCGACCAGCGACAGGGTGGCCACCGCGACGATGGGCTTGGACAGCGAGGCGATCCGGAAGATGGCGTCGCGGGCGAGGGGAGTGTCGTCGACGAACGACGGTGTCCCGATGGTCTCGACGTGCACGTCGTCGCCCGAGGCGACCAGGGCCACCAACCCCGGAAGCCGACCGGGTCCCACCCGGGCGGCCAGCGAGTCGTGGAGGCGGTCGAGGCCATCGTTCGACAACGGGTAGGGCGAGGACGGGTTGGCGGTCACGGGTCGCCTCCTGGCGGCGTTCATGGGTTTACAGACGGTGTGTCGACGGCAAAGTCATCGGCACCCGGCCGTTCCGATCGGCCGTTCCGATCCGCTCAGGACTCGCAGTGGGCGGCCGACGCCGGGACGTCGAGTGCCGGGTTGGCGCCAAAGAAGCCCACTGGCAACAGGTGGAACCCGCAGTACTCCACGGGCATGACCGGCCAGTCCTCCGGGCGGGGCACGTGGGTGACCCCGAAGGTGTGCCAGGCGACGATCTCGGTGTCGGTGAGCGGCCGGTCGGCAGCCGTCCACCGCGGCAGGCCGTCGCCGCCAGGGTGCTGATTGGGATAGTCGCCGGCCCCCCGCTTCTCGTCCGGTTCGTACGGGGTGACCCACAGATTGTGCTGGGCAAACCCGGCCCGCTGCCCGACGCTGGATTCCGGGAGCGCCAGCAGCGTCGGGGTGGAGCCGGGGACCAGCTTGTAGGCCACCGGTTGCCCGAGGCGGTTGAAGACATTGGGGTTCACGAATTTCCAGTGGCGGCTGGCGGCGGTGTCGACGTTGCGTCGGGCCCGCAGCTCGGACTCCAGCCGGGTGGCCACCGGGATGAAGGCGTTGGCCCGCGGATTGTCCTCCCCGGCCGGCAGCGCCGAACAGGAGACCTCGTAGACCTCGTTGACCGGCCCGTCCACCTCCAAGTCCAACCGGGCGCAGAACAGATGCTGGTGCACGGGAGCCGCCAGGCCGGGGGCGACGACCGTGGCGTACGGGGTCGGTTCCCCGGGGCTCACCGCCTGGGTGGACATGACGCCCGTCAACTTCACCTCGAGCTGGATGGTGCCATCCAGGTAGAAGTACCAGTAGAAGCCGTACTCGTAATTGCCCACCGTGGCGATCGACGACACCACCAGCCGCCGTGAGCGCCGCACCTCGGTGCGCCCGATGTTCATGTCCTGGTGCTTCCAGAGGATGCCGTAGTCCTCCTCGTGGATGCAGATGGCATTCGGGACCACATACGGCTTGCCCTGCTCGGTGGCCAAGGTGGCATCGAGGTAGGCGATCTCCCCCAGGCAGTCACAACCCAGGGTGAGGGAATTGGCCATCCGCCCGAGCCCCCACTCGCCGACGTCGAAGGCGTTCTTCCAGCCGTGCATGTCCCCGGGGTCGCCGTAGGGGACCACCATCTCGGTGATGGAGGCCCGGTGCAGAATCGGGCGAACCTGATTCCCGTCCCGGTAGCCGACGGTGTGCAGCACCAGCCCGTCGTGGGGGTCCATCGACACCCGTAACGACCAGCGTTGCCAGCTGATGAGGTTCGAATCGATGGTGAAGCTCGGGCCTTCGGGTTGGACGATCTCCAGCGGCCGCAGGTCGTCCCGCAGCGGTTGGTGGTCCTCGGGGTAGTAGCTGCCGGTTTCCTTGGGCATCGGGACGACGCCGTAGTCGAGCACTTCGAGGACCTCACCCCGGGCGGCGTCCACCGTCGCCACCACCCCTTCGATGGGACGGGCGTACCCGTTGTCGTCGGGAGCCTCCCGGTAATAGGAGAGACAGCGGGCGATGCGTTTGTGCTCCTCGGCGGCATTGCCGAAGTTGCCGGTGGGCCACGGATCGATCTGCACCTTGTCGAAGTCGGAGATGCCCCGCAGCCCCATGGCCTGCTGCCAGGCCGGGTCCGCCTTGAGGGCGTAGATGGCCCGGATCGAGTCCTCGAACAACAGGGCGGGGCGCACATCGGAACGCACCACCCACGAGACGATCTCCGCGGCTGGAAGCAAGACGACGGCCTCGATCACCGTGGCCTGAGGCCCGGGCACGATCACCAGCTGTAACCGGCGCTCGACCGGATCGCCGGGCCGAAAGGCGGCGAGATGGACTTTCGGCGGATCTTCGAGGGTGATGGTGGCGAAGCGGGCAACGTCGTCGATGCGGCCGCTGTCCCGCACGGTCCGTACCGCGGTGCGGATCTCTTCGGCGGTGAGAGGTTCGAGCGGGTGGGTCACGCCGGCCGGCGTCGCGGCGGGCTCATCGCTGACGGTCCTTGTCGGCCGCCGCACTCAGCGCTGCCGCCCGGCCGTTGGTTCCGAGCGACTCGACCAGTTGCTCGACCACCGCCAGCGTGGCTCCGCGCTTACCGGTGGTCAGCACGTACATGGTGGCTTCGGCGAGCGCACCGAACAGCACCCGGGCCAGGGCATCGGGGTCGAGCTGGACGATCTCGCCGCGGGCCATGCCGTCGACCAGTACTCCTCGCAGCAGGGCCACCGCGTCGAGGCCGTCGGCCACCGTGCCGGAGTCGAGTTCGGGAACCGTCCAGGCATCCCGCAGGAAGAACTGGGCTTCGCCCAGGCTGGCGAGGGTACTGAGGAACACCTCCAGCGCCCGGCGGATGCTGGTGACGGTGTCGGCGTCGGGGTCGAGGGCGGCCAACCCGTCACGGGTGAGGCGGTCGTAGAGCTGGTGGAGCAGGTCTCGACCGATGTCGGCTTTGTCGGTGAACCAGTAGTAGACCGCCCCCTTGGTGACCCCGGCGGCGGCGGCGATGTCCTCGACGCTCACCGCGTGGTAGCCACGGCTGGCGAACTCGGAGAGGGCGACGGCCAGGATCCGCTCCCGGGTCTCCTGTCCACGCGGCTGTCGACGGCTCACGAGGTACCCGCCTCCCTGCGTTGCCTGTCCACAGCTAGATCCTTCCATGTTATGAGATTCTGTAAATCCTACGGCGGATCAGACAGCGGGCGGCACGCCGCCGGGGTCGGCCAGGGGACCGAGGGCGTCGGGCCGTCGGCTTCGAGGCAGGCGGCCAGCTGCTCGATCCCCCGGACGCTCGGGTGGTACTCGGGCCGGTGGAGGAAATCGAAGCCGGTGGGCCCAGACGTCATGAGGCGAGGCGGGGATGTGTCGTTCGACGCCGGTGGACAGTCTGCGCATGGGTCCCCTTTCCTATGCGGCTGGACAGATGATTGCCCGGGCGCGGTTTTGCTGCGAAGCAGTAGCGTCGCCGACCATGAGCGAACCCGACACTGTTTCCGCACGCGGGGTCACCGCCCACGCCCAGCGGGACCCGGACCGGCCGGCCATGGTGATGGGCGAGACCGTCCACACCTACGGTGAGCTCGACGGGCGGGCGCGACGGCTGGCCACCGTGCTGGGCTCGCTGGGTGCGGGTCCCGGCCGGCCGGTGGCCACCGTGCTCCCCAACGGCATCGAGCCCTTCGAGGTCGCCATCGCCGCGGCCATGCTCGGTGCGCCCTACCTGCCCATCAACTATCACCTGAAGGCGGCGGAGCTGGCCTACATCCTGGCCGACGCCGACGTGGCGGTGGTGGTCGGCCACACCCAGTTCCGGGACGAACTGGCGGCGGCATTGGCCACCCCCGGGCACACCTGCGCCTCGTTGGTGGTCGGCGACGACTATGAGCCGGCCATCGAGGCGGCGTCGCCCCTTCCCGGCGGTGACAGCGGACCCGGACCCGAGCTGATGTTCTACACCTCGGGAACCACTTCCCGACCGAAAGGGGTGGTCCACGGCAACCTGGCCACCGACGCCGGCCGGCACCGGGGCATGGAAGGCCAGGTGGCGCTGTGGTCCTGGACCCCTGACGATGTCTATGTGATGAGCGGTCCGGCCTATCACGCCTCCCACGCCGGCTGGGCCATCACCGCCCTCTACATCGGGGCCACCACCGTCATCACCGAGCGATTCGAGGCCCGTTCGTTCCTGGCCGAGATCAGCCGGTGGCGGGGGACCCGGTCGTTCATGGTGCCGGCCCACTTCATCCGCATCCTCGAGCTTCCCGAAGACGAGCGCGCCGCGCTGGATGTCTCCAGCCTGACCCTCATCGTCCACGCCGCCGCCCCCTGCCCGATCGTGGTCAAAACCAGGATGATGGAGGCGTTCCCCCAGACCGAGATCCACGAGTTGTACGGGGCCAGCGAGGGCGGCGCCACCCGCATCTCCCCGCAGGAATGGCGGGACCGTCCCGGCAGCGTGGGTCTCCCCTGGCCCGGGGTGGAGATCCGCATCCTCGACGAGGACGGCGCCCCGGTGGCCACCGGCCAGCCCGGCCTGGTCTACATCCGTCCCCCCGGCGGCATCCGCTTCACCTATCGCAACGACGACCAGGCGACCGCCCAGGCCTGGCGGGACGACGCCTTCACGGTGGGGGACATCGGCCACCTCGATCCCGACGGCTACCTCACCATCACCGACCGGGTGTCGGACATGGTCCTGTGGGGCGGGGTCAACATCGCCCCCCGGGAGATCGAGGAGGTGCTCTTCCAGCACCCGGAGGTGGTCGATTGCGCCGTCTTCGGCGTCCCCGACGAGCGGGACGGCGAACGGTTGAAGGCGATGGTCCAGCTCCGCCACCCGGTGGCCACCGACGAACTCGCCCAGTTCGTCCGGGACCGGCTGGCCGGCTACAAGGTCCCCCACCTCTGGGAGACCATCGACGAGCTGCCCCGGGACCAGAACGGCAAGGTCCTCAAGCGGCTCCTCCGCCAGGCCCATCAACCCTCCGGCTGAAGCCTCCTGGCCGCGTTTCTGCCTCCGGATCGGCTCATACGCGCGGCCCAGCGACCCGTACTGGTAGAACGGGTTACATACGGGTAGTATGTTGGGATCCGCCCGGGGGGATGGACCGCCCTCGACCGGAATCCCGACAGGAGGACGACCATGAGCGTGTCGCTGGACGAGACGGTGGGCGGTCAAGTCGCCTTCGACCCCTTCGAACTACAGGACACGGTGACCGGCAACATCCGGGACCCGTATCCGCAGATGGCCGAGCTGCGAAAGGTGGGTCCGGTCTACGTCGGGGTGGTCGACTTCGTCGGAGTCGATCCGGTGGCGTCGCCGTTGATCGCCGATCGACCGCTGCCGGTGTCGGTGTTCGGTCACGACGAGATCGTCACCGTCCTCCGGGACGACCGGACGTTTTCCTCCACCGTCTACGAGGGGATCATGGGAATGGTCATGGGAAAGACCATCCTCCAGATGGACGCCCCGAATCACAAGATCCAGCGGGCGCTGGTGTCGCCTGCCTTCCGCTCGAGGGTGCTGGAGCGGTGGGAGGTCGAGCTGGTCCGCTCGGTGGTCGACGACCTCATCGACAAATTCGCCGGCCGGGGCCGGGCCGATCTGGTCCGCGAGTTGAACTTCGGCTTTCCGGTGCAGGTCATCTCCCGCATCCTCGGCCTGCCGATGAAGGACTACCCGCAGTTTCAACGCTGGACGGTCGAGTTGATCAGCGTGGCCGCCAACTGGGATCGGGCCCTGCTGGCGTCGGCGCAGCTGGCCGAGTATCTCACTGACGTGTTGAACCAGCGACGGGCCGAGCCCGCCGATGACCTCATCAGCGACCTGGTGGTGGCCGAGGTCGAGGGCGAACGGCTGACCGACGAGGAGATCCTCTCCTTCCTCCGGCTGTTGCTCCCCGCCGGGGTGGAGACCACCTACCGGGCGACCGGCAATGTGCTCTTCGGCTTGCTCCAGCATCCGGAGCAGCTGGAGGCGGTTCGGGCCGATCGGGCCCTGTTCGCCCCGGCGTTCGAGGAGTCACTCCGGTGGGAACCACCGGTGACGATGATCCTCCGTCGCACCCTGAAGGACGTCGAGCTCGGCGGGGTGGCGATACCGGAGGGCACCGATGTCGGGTTGTTCTTGGGGGCGGCGAACCGCGATCCCCGGCGCTACGACGACCCGGACACCTTCGACTTGTTCCGCCCGGCACAACAGCATGTCGGGTTCGGATTCGGCGTCCACATGTGCCTGGGCATGCACCTGGCCCGGATGGAGTCCCGGGTGGCGGTGAACGCCCTCCTCGACCGTTTCGACGACATCCGGTTCGATGCCGGTGCCGACGACGATGCCCACATCCACGGGATGGCCTTCCGGTCCCCGACGTCGTTACCGGTCACCTTCTCGCCCCGTTGACCGTCCGGCGTCCGGCGCCGCACCCGTCGACCTGATCGGGCCGGCGGCTTCGGCGCGGCCGGCCCGAGGCTGTGCAGGTTCGACCCTCAGATGAGAGGATTGCCGCCTTGAAGCTCCAGATTGTGATCGACCGCGACAAGTGCATGGGCTCCGGGAACTGCATGTTCTGGGCCCCGGGAGCCTTCGACCTGGGCGACGACGGCATCTCGGTCTTACTCGACCCTGACGATGCCGACGAGCGCCAGCTGTTCCTGGCCCAGGAGGGATGCCCGACCCGGGCCATCTCGCTGTGGCGGGATGGCGACGAGGCGGTTCCCTCGTGATGCCCTCCTGATCGACGACTTCGAAAGGTTCACCCGTGCCGATTGCCATTTCCGAGGAACACCAGACGTTGGGCCGAACCGTGCGCCGGTGGCTCGACCGCCACTGCCCGCCGGCCGTGCCCCGCTCCCTGCTGGATGCCGAGGATGAGGCCCTGCAACCGGTGTGGAAGGAGTTCGCCGCCCAGGGCTGGCTCGGGATCCACATCCCCGAGCGGTGGGGCGGTCAGGGATACGGCCTGCTCGAGTTGGCGGTGATCCTCGAAGAGACCGGCTGGTCGCTCCTCCCCGGCCCCCTGTTCCCGACCGTGCTGGCCTCGGCGCTGGTGGCGGAGGCCGGGACCCGGGACCAGGCCGCCGCGCTCCTGCCTGGCCTGGTCGACGGGAGTCTGCCGGCGGCCGTCCATCTCGGCGAGTCCCGACTCGGGATCGTCCGGCGCCGCGACGACGGCACCGTCGAGCTCTCCGGTGAGCTCCGGCCGGTGTTGGGCGCCGCCACCGCCTCGGTGGTCCTGGTCCCGGCCGGGGACGGCGAGGGCCCGGACGTCTGGTGCCTGGTCGACGTCGGTCCTGCCGATGGCGGCGTCCAGGTGGAGCCGCTGGCCAGCCTCGATCCGACCCGACGGGTCGGGCGGGTGTCGGCGGATGGCGTGCGGGTCGGACCCGGCCGCCAGTTCCCCTCGCTCACCCGGGCCCGGGTCGGCCAGCTGGCGGTGTCGATGGCCGCCGCCGAGCACGCCGGGGGCGCCCGGTGGTGCCTCGAGACGGCATCGGAGTACGCCAAGCACCGGGTCCAATTCGGGCGGCCGATCGGGCAGTTCCAGGCGGTCAAGCACAAGCTGGCCAACCTGTTGGTGACCGGCGAGCAGATCACCGCGGTGGGGTGGGACGCGGCGGTGGCAGTCGGTTCCGGCGAACCCGCGGAGGCGGAGCTGGCCGCCGCGACCGCCGGCGCCATCGTCTTCGACGGGTATGCCGACAGCGCCAAGGACTGCGTGCAGTTGATGGGGGGCATCGGGTTCACCTGGGAGCACGACGCCCATCTCCATCTGCGGCGATCGGTGGCCACCCGCCAGTTGTTCGGGGAGCCCGACACCTATCGCACCGAGCTGGTGTCGCTGGCCCGGGACGGGACCCGGCGGGGACTGGGCATCGATCTTCCCGACGACGCCGACCGGGTTCGCCGACAGCTGGCGCCGATCATCGCCGAGCTGCGGGGGTTGGAAGGCGGTGCTCGCCACCGGAAGCTGGTGGGGGCCGGGTTCGTGGCTCCCCACTGGCCGAGCCCGTGGGGGCGGGATGCCAACGCGGTGGAACAACTGGTGATCGACGAGGAGTTCGCGGCGGCGGGAATCGTCCGCCCGCACATCGGCATCGGCGCCTGGGCGCTGCCGCCGATCATCGCCCACGGGACCGAGGAGCAGAGCCGGCGCTGGGTGCTCCCGACTCTGCTGGGCGAGATCAAGTGGTGCCAGTTGTTCTCCGAGCCCGGGGCGGGTTCCGATCTCGCCGGCCTGAGCACCCGGGCCGAGCGGGTGGACGGGGGTTGGCGCCTCACCGGGCAGAAGGTGTGGACGTCGCTGGCCCACGAGGCGCAATGGGGCATCTGCCTGGCCCGGACCGATCCGTCGGTGCCCAAGCACGAGGGCATCACCTATTTCATCGTCGACATGGCCTCCGACGGGATCGACATCCGGCCGCTGCGGGAGCTGACCGGTGACGCCATGTTCAACGAGGTGTTCCTCGACGGCGTCTTCGTCCCCGACGACTGCGTGATCGGCCAGCTCGGCCAGGGATGGAAGCTCGCCCGGCTGACCCTGGCCAACGAGCGGGTGTCGATGTCGTCGGGCTCGGCCTTCGGCGTCGGCGTCGAAGCGCTGCTCCAACTGACCGATGGCCAGGACGGGGAGCTCTCGCCCGGCACCACCCTCCGGCTGGGTTCGCTGCTGGCCGAGGCCCAATCGATCGGCCTGTTGGCCCACCGCTCCACCCTCCAATCCATCTCCGGGACCGATCCGGGGGCGGGGACCAGCGTGCGAAAGCTGTTGGGGGCCGAGCACGAGCAGCGGGTCCAGGAGCTCGGCCTGTCGATGCTCGGAGCCGAGGGTGCGACCCTGGAGGGCCGGGCCCAACGTTGGGCCCACGGGTTCCTGGTCACCCGGTGTCTGACCATCGCCGGCGGCACCAGCGAGATCCAGCGCAACGTCATCGCCGAGCGGATCCTCGGGCTTCCCCGGGACCCGGAACCGGCGCTCTGACGCTCGCTGCCCGTCTCGGCTGATCCGGGCTTGGGGCGGGGATGGCCGGCGGTCGCCCGCTCGATGCGCTCGGTGAGGTCGCGGGTCTCCTTCGGCGTAAGACCTCCGTCCACGCCACGAACGAGCTGGGAGCCATAGGGATTGTCGGGGTCCTGGACGGGGAAGCCTTCCTCACCTCGTCCCTCCTACACCACCCCCGAATCCCGCAGTTGTCGCAGCTCCTCGCCTGTCACCCCGACCAGACCCGTCCACACCTCGTCGTTGTCGGCCCCCAGCCGTGGCGCCCCGGTCGGGGCCGGGATCGACCGCCCGATGAACCGGGGGAACGGGGCCTGTTGGCGGATGGTGCCGACCACCGGGTCCTCGACGTCGACGAGATCGTTCCGAGCCGTCATGTGCGGATCGGCGAAGATGTCCGCCGCGCTGTAGGCGATCCCGACGGGGACGTCGTGGGCGATGCAGACGGCTTCGACCTCGGAGGCGGACAGGCCCGAGGTCCAGGCCTGGACGATCCCGTTGATCTCGTCGCCCCCGGCCGCCCGCCGGGCCAGGGTCGAGAACCGGTCGTCATCGATGAGGTCGGCTCGGTCCATGGCCTGGCACAGCCGGCGGAAGTTGGCATCGGATCCGGCCACGATGCAGACGAAGGCACCGTCGGCGGTCGGGTAGTTGTCCAGTGGGGCCGAGTTCGGGAGCCGGTTCCCCTCCCGCGACCGCACCACGCCGAGCTGGTCGTAGCCGGCCAGTGTCCACTCCAACACCCGGAGCACCGCCCCGTAGAGCGGGGCGTCGATGACCGCGCCGGTGCCGGTGGCACCCGACCCCGTGTCCCGCTGGTAGAGGCCGGCCACCGCGGCCATGGCCGCGAACACTCCGGTCAGGTAGTCCGAGATGGTCACCCCCGGCCGGACCGGGGGTCGATCGCGCTCACCGGTCAGGTGGAGAAGCCCGCCGTAGGCGATGCCCAGGCGATCGAGCCCGGGCCGGCGGGAGTACGGGCCGTCCTGGCCGAAGACGCTGATCCGCACCAAGACCAGACGGGGATCCAGCGAGTCGGGACCCAGGCCCCATTCCTCCAGGGTGCCGGGACGGAAGTTCTCGCAGACGACGTCGGCGTGGGCGGCCAGCCGGCGGAACAGGGCCTGGCCCTCCGGGGTCCGCAGGTCGCAGGTCACGCTCTTCCGGCCCCGGCCCTCCACCGCCCAGAACAGGGAGTAGCCGGCCTCGGGCTCGTCGGTGTCCACGAACGGCCCGATGGTCCGCATGAAGTCGCCGCCGCCCGGCAACTCCACCTTGATGACCTCGGCCCCGAGCTCGCCGAGCAATCCGGCGCAGAACGGCGCCGAGATCCGGGTCCCGACGTCGAGGACCCGGATGCCCCGGAGGGGACCGCCGTCGTTCGCCTTGTCTCCGGTGCCGCCGGCGTGGTCGGTGCTCACCGCTCGCCGCTGGGTCCGTCTCCCCGGTCGCGGTCGGCGAACACCTCCTTCATGGAAGTTCGTGACTTGCGCTCCTCGAGCGCGGTCAAGGCGGTGGCGGTGTTGTGCATCCAGTGGTGGGCCATGAAGTGGTACTTCCAGGAGGCGGACTGGCCCATGAGGTCGGCGGTCTGGTTGATGGTGTCCTTGACCACCTGGGCGGTGGCCGGTGGCACCCGGGCGATCCGCTCGGCCAGCGCCTGGGACCGCTCGGCCAGGTCCGCGGCCGGGACCACCTGGTTGACCAACCCGAGCCGCCACGCCTCCTGGGCGTCGAGGGTGTCCCCGGTCCACAGGAACTCCTTGGCCTTCCGGATCCCGAGCTCCCACGGCTCGACCAGCAGCTCGACGCCGGCCCCGGTCATCCGCAGCACCGGATTGGAGAAGCGGGCGTCGTCGGCCGCGACGATCAGGTCGCACATGCAGGCCAGCATCAGCCCGGCGGCGATACAACTCCCCTGGACCGAGGCGATGGTCGGCTTCCGGAAGTCGTGGATCTTCTTGCAGCGATCGAAATACATCACCTTCTCGTGACGCATCTTCCCCTCCGGCGTCTCCCGCATCCGGCGCCACTGGTCGGGTGCGGTGTCACCCACGATGGCCTTGAGGTCGTGTCCCGACGAGAAGTGCTTGCCCGCGCCGGCCAGGATCACCACCCGGACGTCGTCGTCGGCGTCGGCCTCGTCGAAGGCGGCATCCATCTCGTCGAGGAGCTGGGTGTCCTGGGCGTTGGCCACCTCCGGCCGGTTCATGGTGATGGTGGCCACGGCGCCGTCCACCTCGTATCGGATCACCTCATAGCCCACGGCGTTTCTCCTTCCGGCCGGCCCCACCCCAACCCGGGGTCCTCATCCTCGGGGCAGGCCCAGCACCCGTTCCCCGACCAGTGTCCTCTGGATCTCATTGGTACCGGCGAAGATCGACGAGGCCTGATAGTAGAGCCAGGATCGCTGCCAGGTACCGTCCCCGGGGTTGTCGGCCGCCCCCTGCCACAGCGAAGCGGCCGGCCCGAGCACAGCCATGACCGTCTCGTGGAGCCGCTGGGACATCTCGCTCCAGTACAGCTTCAGCGCGCTTCCCTCCGGCCCGGGGGCCTCGCCGCGCTCCAGGCGGGTGAGGGTCCGCCAGTTGTGCAGCTGGAAGGTCTTCACCTCGATGTAGGCCTCGGCCACCTGCTGGCGGATACCCCAATTCCCGAATCCGTCCTCCCGGGTCTGGGCCAGCTCCAGCAGCGCCAACAGCAGCTGGCAGTGGATGCCGAGCTGGCGGGGGTTGACTCCCCGCTCGTGGGTGAGGGTGGAGTTGGCCACCGTCCATCCCTCGCCGGGTCGGCCGACCAGGTCGGCGTCGGGGACGAAGACCCCGTCCAGGAACACCTCGTTGAACTCGGCCTCGCCGGTGATCTGGACCAGCGGACGCACCTCCACCCCCTCGGCGTGCATGTCCACCACCAGACAGGTGATCCCCTGTTGGCGTTTGGGGGCGTCGGGCTCGCTGCGGGCCAGGCACAGACCCCAGTCGGCGAATTGCGCATAGGAGGTCCAGACCTTGCGGCCGGTCAGGCGGTACCCGCCTTCCACCCGTTCGGCTTTGGTCGAGAGCGAGGTCAGGTCGCTGCCGGCGTCGGGTTCCGAGAACAGCTGGCACCACAACTCCTCGGCGCCGAGGATCGGGGGCAGCCATTGCCGTTGCTGCTCGGGAGTGCCATGGGCGAACAGCGTGGGGCCGACCAGGTTGATGCCGATCCGCCCGACCAACTCCGGCGCCCGGGCCCGGGCCAGTTCCTCGGTGACCACAAAGTGCTCGGCCGGCCCGAGACCCCGCCCGCCCATCGCCACCGGCCAGGTGACCCCCACCCACCGGTCGGCGGCCAGCCGCGCCTGCCACCCGCGCCCGAAGGCCACGCTCTCGTCGAGGTCGGGGTGGCGCGGCGGCAGCCCGACGCCGTACTCCCAGGGGAGATTCGCCACCAGCCATTGGTGGAGCTCGGCCCGTAGCTCGTGTTGGGCGGGCGTGATGCGCAGGTCCATCGGGGCCAGCTTGGCACAGGGTCCCGGACCCATCCCGCCGCCCACCGGCGCCCGAGATCCGGTGGGCGAGGGGCGCCAGCCATAGACTCCCCAGCCGTGGACTTCGACCTGTCGGCGGAGCAGACGGCCCTGCGCGACGCCGCCGGCGGTTTGCTCGACGGTTACGCATCCTCGGCGCGGGTCCGCGAATTCGTCGGTTCGGGTCTGGACCCCGCCGGCCCCGGCGGCTTCGACACCAGGCTGTGGGCGGCCATGGCCGACCAGGGATGGCTGGCCATCGAACGGCCGGAAGCCTTCGGTGGGCTGGGTCTGGGGATGGTCGAGGTGGCGGTGTTGGGCGAGGGACTCGGACGTCGGGTGGCCCCGGCGCCGTTCATCGGGACCGTGCTGGCCCTCGGCGCGCTGGCCGACGCCGCCGACGATGACGGCCTCCCGGCGGCGGTCAGGGAGGCCGCCCGGGGTTGGTCGGCCCGGCTGTCCACCGGCCGGGCGGTCGGATGCGTGGCGTGGTCGGCCGAGCCGGCGCTCGAGACCGATGCCACCCCCGACGGTGGCTGCCGGTTGACCGCCCGCCCCGAGCCCACGGTGTACGCGTCGGTGTCGGAGGTGGCGGTGGTGGTGGCCGGGGACGCCGTCTACGAGGTGGAGCTGCCGGTCGAAGACCGACCGTCGCCCGAGCCGGCGATGGACCGGACCCGGTCCCTGGCCTGGCTCCGCCTCGACCGGGTGCCGGCCCGGAAGATCGGTGGGGCGGCGGCCGCGGCCCGGATGCTCGACCGGGCGGTCACCGGGTTGTCGGCCGAAATGCTCGGGGCCTCGACCCGGGTGCTGGAGATGAGCGTCGAGTACGCCAAGGACCGGGTCCAGTTCGGCCGGCCGATCGGCAGCTTCCAGGCGGTGAAGCACCGACTGGCCGACGCCCTGGTGGACGTCGAGGCCATGCGGTCGAACGTGTACTACGCCGCCTGGTCTCTGGCCTCCGGCCATCCCGACGGGTCACTGGCGGCGTCGGCGGCCAAAGCCTGGTGCTCGGCGGCGTCCCGCCGGGTGATGGCCACGGGTCTGCAGGTGCACGGCGGCATCGGGTTCACCTGGGAGCACGATCTCCATCTGTATGTGAAGCGCTCCCAGCTCGACGAGTCGAGCTTCGGCGACGCTGCCTTCCACCGCGAGCGGGTCGCCTCGTTGTTGTCCGGCCGCAAGCCCGAGGACCCGAGTCTGTTCTGACGCATTGCTCGGCCGGCCGAGCTCAACTGCTGGCGAGGTCGGGGTCGTCGGCGAGTGAATCGACGAGTGCCACGTGATCTTCCGGACTGAGCAGGTCGCTCAAGAGCCGTTTCGCCTCGCCGGCGGGTACCGTCAGCACTCCGAAACCGAGGTCGATCACATCAACTGCCCCCCCTTTCTCGAGATGCCACCGATGGCGCACCGTAGCCGGCAACGACATCTGGCCCGAGGCGGAAACGAGGTACTCCTGGATCGAACTCACACACCTTGTTTAGCTCGCGGGAGCCCACCTTGATCCGTCGGACCCGGGCAGAACCACTGTTCCGATGCCTTCCAGGTGGCAGAGGTCGAGAAGATGGGGATCGGACGTGGCCAAGGCTTCGGCCCGTGAACGGGCGACCTCTGCAGCGATGCAGTCGGCCATGCTCACCTCGCAGCGGGTCCGGTGGTATCGCCGGGCCCGGAGCCGACCTGCCGCCGCCCCGATTGAGGGGTCAACGACGATCCCGTCGATCAGGCCGAGTTGGGCAAGGTCGAGGGTGGCATCTTCCTCGTCGAGGCCGACGAGGCGTATGAGATGGTCGAGAACCTCGGCCACTCCCACCGCAGTCAGCATGGTGTCGTTACCGTCGACGAGTGGCCTCACTTCTGAGGCAGCCGCCTCACCTCTCAGATAGGCGATGACCGCGTAAGCATCGAGTACGGTCAACGCCTTCGGGCGCGGGCCGCTTCGCCTCGCCGAGCCTGGCGGCGGGCTTCATCACTACTTGGACCCTTTGCGAGGTACCGGCCTTGGAGGTCGTCAACTGGTTGGTCCGATACCGGACGCATGACGATCCGGTCCCCAAGGTCGACAACGATCACTTTGCGGGTATTCCAACGAGACCGAGCCTCGGCGGGAATCGACACCTGGCCATTCCGCGAAACGGTCATCACGTGCTTGGTGGGAGCCATGCTATCATTGTATCACGCGCCACTATCGTTGTATGACGGACCTCAGAGGCATCACGCTTGCGGAAGCCGTGTTGGTCATACCGGACTCAGCCCGTCCCCCGGGTCAGCAGCATCGAGCCGGCGATCGGCCCGCCGCCGTTGGCCACCACCGCCACCTCATGGCGACCGGGGATCTGCCGGTCCCCGCCGTCCCCGCGGAGCTGCACACAGGCCTCGTGCAACAACCCGAACCCGTGCAGCCGCCCGGCCGACAGCTGGCCCCCGGCGGTGTTGAGCGGGAGCTGGCCGTCGAGGGCGATCCGCGAGCCGCCTTCCACGAACGCCCCGCTCTCGCCCCGTCCGCAGAGGTCGAGAGCCTCGAGCCAGACCAGCGGCAGGATGCTGAACCCGTCGTAGAGCTGGGCCAGGTCGACGTCGGCCGGGCGCAGCTCGGTCCGCTCCCACATGCTGGCCCCGGCGTCGCGGGCGGCCATGGTGGTCATGTCGTCGAACTGGTCCCAGCTGGGTCGCCCCCGCAGCGCGGTGCCGACCGCGTTCACGTGGCAGGCGGGGTGCGGGGCGTCGGGGGCGTAGTCGACGTGGGAGACGACCAGCGCGGTGGAGCCGTCGCAGGGGGCGTCGCAGTCGAACAGGCAGAACGGGGTGGTGATGATCCGGGCGGCCAGGTAGTCGTCCATGGTCATCGGCTGGCGGTAGAGGGCCTTCGGGTTGAGCCCGGCGTTCCGCCGGCCGTTGAGGGCCACCTGGGCCAGCTGCTCGCGGGTGAGGCCGAACTGGTGGAACCGCCGCTGGGCCACCAGGGCGATCCAGTTGGCCGCCGACACCGCCCCGAACGGGAGCGTCCACTGCAGAAAGCCGGCGAACCGGGGGGCGCCGCCCGACCCGCCACCCCCACCCCCGCCGATGCCCTGACGACCGCCTTCCCCCTGGGCGGTCGACTCGGTCACGGTGCGGTAGACCAGCACGTGGCGGGCGGCGCCGGCGGCGATGGCGAAGCAGGCGGCGATCACCGCCTTCATCTGGGCCGGGCCCTCCGAGCCACCGTCGTGCCAGTTGAGCTTCAACCGGAGGGCGTCCTGCACCTCGGGCGTCCCCGGGCCGGAGAAGCCCATGCTGCCGCCCACGCCGGCGCCCGGATAGGTGGCCAGCCCGTCGATGTCGTCCCGGGTGAGGCCGGCATCGGCGATGGCGGCCAGGCAGGCGTCGATGGTCAGGTCGACTTCGGTGCGCCCGAGCCGCCGGCCGACGTCGGACTGCCCGATGCCGGTGATGGCGGCGTGCCGTTCGGCCAGGGCCGCGCTCACCGGCGGATCCCGGTGGCTGCGGCCAGACGGAACAGCGGGAGGTAGACGTCCTCGTGGTGCTCGAACACCACCTCGACCGGATCGCCGATGGCGATGTCGGCCGGGTCGCAGTCGACCAGGTTGGTGATCAGCCGGACGTCGGGTTGTTCGTCGATCGACACCAGCCCGATCACGTAGGAATCCGATCCGGGAATCCACTCCTGGACGTTGACGGTGTAGGAGTGCACGGTGCCCCGTCCGCTGACCGGTTGGGGGGCGAGCTCGGTTCCGAGGCACACCGGGCAGACCGGCGCCGGGGGGTGGATGAACTGCTGGCACGACTCGCACCGGAGGAACCGGAGGGTCCCGTCGGCCCCTCCCGTCCAGAAGAACCGGTTGTCGTCGTCGAGCCGGGGGAGGACTCGGAAGGAGGGGCCGTTGGCTGACATGGTCAGCGACACTAGTGGTCAGTGGCTCCAATGGCTTGGGGCCAGGAGGGCGACCCTCCTATCGGTTGACCCTACCGGTTGACCGGTATTCCACCGACGGCCGGCGGACGCTTGGTTGGTCCGAACGACGTCTCGCCGGGGGTCCCGGTCCCCGCGGAATACTGGGCCGTCTCCTTGCTGGTGGCTGGAAGGAATACCTCATGGCCGACCCTGACCGTCGTACTCCGCTCCTGGACGCGTACGAGAACGCGGCCATGATCGTGTCGGGGATAACGGCCGAGCAGGTCACCCTCGGGACTCCCTGCCCGGCTTATGACGTGGCGGGTCTGATCGACCACCTGGTCGAGGCCGCCAACCGGGCCGCGGAGCTCGGTCGGGGCCGGACCCCTCCGGTCGGAGACGACTCGCCCCACGTCGAACTGGCTGACGCGCCCGCCGAGCTACGCCGCGCCGCAGAGGAGGCGGCGCAGGCCTGGGGGGACGATTCCCGGTTGTCGTCGTCGTTCACCATGCCCTGGGGTGAGGAGTACTCGGGGGCGACGTTGGTGAACATGTATCTCGCCGAGTTGGCGGCCCATGCCTGGGACCTGGCGTTGGCCACCGGGCAGCTCGACCGGCTCGACCCTTCTCTGGCGGCGCCGGCGCTCGACGGGGCCCGAGCCATGATCAAACCGGAGTACCGCGACATGGTGGCGACGGGTTCGCCCTTCGGGGCGGAGGTTCCACCACCTCCTGATGCCGACGACTGGGATCGCCTTGCCGCCTTCATGGGACGCCACCCGCGGGAATCGCTCGACCGCTAGCGCCGCTACCGAGAAGCAACGACCGCCGAATCGGCACCTCTGGGCGGGCGCCTACTACCCAAGCCACGTGAGCAACGGACCACCAGCCACGTGCCCGGTGCCGGACTTGGGCGTTCTGTTAGGTTCACCCACCGATGCCGACGTGGCTGACCCCCGAGGAGTACGAGACGCTCACCGCCGTCTGTGATTTCCTCATCCCGGCCGACCAGACTCCGGGAGCCACCGCCGCCGGGGTGGTCGACTACATCGACGGGTTTCTGGGGGCGTTCTCCTTCGATCCGCCCCGCATCTGGGCCGGGGGCGCCTTCTCCGGCCGGCAGGGCGGCCCAGCCGGGTTCACCGGGTTCCACCGTCTCACCGCCCTGGACGAACTGGCCTGGCGCACCCGGATCGAGGGGTCGCAAGGCCGTCCCGAGCGCGAGTTCAACGGCCCGGTGATCGGGCTCCAGCCGCGTTACCGGGAAGGGCTGGCCGCCCTGGGGACGGATTTCAGCGCCGGCGACGACGACGAGCAGGACCGCCGATTGCGGGCCAACGCCCCGTTCACCAAGCTCGTCTACGAGCATGCGTGCGAGGGCATGTACGGCGCTCCGGAGTACGGCGGCAACCGGGACGGCATCGGCTGGTCGACCATCGGCGTGGCCGGCGACGTCCAGCCCCGGGGCTGGAGCGACGACGAGGTCTCGCAGCCATGACCGTCGACGCCATCATCGTCGGGTCCGGGCCCGGGGGGTCGACGGTGGCCGATGTCCTCACCGCCGCCGGCTGGTCGGTGGTCATCTTCGAGAAGGGCAGGAACCACCTCGTCGATCTGGAGCACCCGGAGCGGCTGGCCACCGACTACTCCAACGACGAGATCAAATTCCTCTACCGCCACTTCCTCGGGCCCGATCCGTTCCTCGAACCCCGGACCTTCCGCACCGGCCCGGAAGGTGGCGACCACTCGTTCGTGGGGGAGGTCAACTCCATTCCGTCGACCGTCGGCGGCGGCGGCGTCCACGCCGACGGCAAGGTGCCGCGCTTCCGGGAAGAGGATTTCACCCTGCTGTCGACCTTCGGCCCCCAGGCGGGTGCGGCGGTGGCCGACTGGCCGCTGACCTACGCCGACCTCGAGCCGTTCTATGCCGATGTCGAGCGCCGGATCGGGGTGTCCGGCGACGCCGGCGCCAACCCGCTGGCGGCCTGGCGCTCCGGGCCCTACCCGATGCCGCCGGGAGCGTCGATGTACGGGGCGGTGCTGTCGTCGGCCGCCGCCGAGCAGCTCGGCTACCACCCCTACCCGGCCCCCGGGGCCACCAACTCGGTGGCCTACGACGGCCGGCCGGCCTGCAACAACTGCGG
>DASZNG010000010.1:0-9398 GCA_035551535.1 Acidimicrobiales bacterium
CCAGCTCCCAGAACCAGGTCTTCCCCGGGGGCTCGGCGATCCCGTTGATCTCGTCGCGGATTCGATACCCGTTCATCTGGCCCGCGCTTCCGGTTTGGTCGTCAACATGACGGGGGTTCCCGTCCCGGCTTCGCCCAGGGTCACCCGGAGGTCGTCGTTGGGGATCCGCCGGGCCCAATTGTAGAACGGCTCGTCGGGACGACGCTCGGACTGGT
The DNA here is from genome assembly GCA_035551535.1 of Acidimicrobiales bacterium. Classification (GTDB taxonomy): domain Bacteria; phylum Actinomycetota; class Acidimicrobiia; order Acidimicrobiales; family RAAP-2; genus DASZIT01. The sequence goes on from DASZNG010000010.1 coordinate 216, forward strand.
AGCGCCGGACGATGCGCAGCAGGGCATCGGGGACGTCGTTGACCGGCCGGGAGCCTTCCACCCAGTCGATGAACCCGGGGGCGGCCCCCAGCGATCCGCCGAGGCCGATGTCGACGGCTTCGGCCAGGTGGGTCCCCACGTGGGTCACCGCCCCTCGGAACCCGATGTCGGCGATCTGGGGCTGGGCGCAGCTGGCCGAGCACCCGGAGAAGTGCATCCGGATGACCCCGGCGTCCTCCCGGGGGCCGGACCACCCGTTGGGCGTCGGGGCGGCACCGACCGGTTCCCCGGCCAGCTCCGCATCCAGGAAGCGCGCCCACTTCACCGCCCGCTCCTTGGTCTCGACGATGGCGTAGCGGCAGAACTCGGTGCCGGTGCAGGCCACCACCCCCCGGGAGAACGGGCCCGGATACGGCGAGTACTTGGCCAGGATGTCCTCGGCCAGCAGCTGCTCGATCTTGTCGCCCGGGACCCCGGTGAGGGTGAAGTTCTGGTCGGTGGCGATCCGGATGGTGCCGTCCCCGTAGGTCTCGGCCAGCCGGGCGACCTCCACCATCTCCGGGCCGTTCATCCTCCCGACCGGGACCGAGCACCCGACGTAGAACAGCCCGTCCTCCTTCTGCGGGTGGACCCCGATGTGATCGCCGCGGTACCGGCGGGTGAGCGACTCCCCGGCCGGGACCAGATCGAAGTCGGCCCGGGCCGCCACCTCGGCCCGGAATCCCTCCGGTCCCAACTCCTGCACCAGGTAGCGCATCCGGGCCAGTCCCCGGTTCTCCCGGTTGCCGAGCTCGCCGAAGGTCTGGGCGATGGCCCGGCACACCTCCAGGGCCTGGTCCTGGCGCACGAACACGTCGAGGTCCGACGCCATCCGCTCGCCGTCGGAGAGCCCCCCGCCGGCCAGCAGGTTGAACCCGAGGGTCCCGTCATCGGCCCGGGCCGGCCACAGCCCGATGTCGTTGATGTCGGCCTGGGCACAGTCCTCCAGGCAACCGGTGATGGAGATCTTGAACTTGCGGGGGAGGTTGGCGTAGTCGCGGTTCCCGGTGAAGAAGGCCGAGACCTGTTTGACCACCGGGTAGGCGTCGAACGCCTCGTTGGCGTCCACCCCCGAGACCGGGCAGCAGAGCACGTTGCGGGCCCCGTCCCCGCATCCCTGGATGGTGGTGAGCCCGACCTGGGCGAACCGGCGCCAGATGCGGGGGATGTCCTCGATGCGGATCCAGTGGATCTGCACCGACTGCCGGGTGGTGAGGTCGGCGTACTTGGAGCCGAAGACCCGGCTCTCGGTGCCGTCGGGCCCTTCGCCGAAGGCGTCGGCCACCACCCCGATCTCCCGGAACTGGGCGGCCGTCAGGTGGCCGCCGGGAACCTTGATCCGCATCATGAAGGCGTCGCCGCCCTGCTTCTGCGGGTAGATCCCGGCCCACTTCATCCGTTCCATCTCGCCGGGAATCCTGGCGATGGCCGAGGGGCCCTCCTTGGCGTAGACGTTGATGATCGAGTCGACGACGTCGAGGGGCGGGCGGTCCAGCTTCTGCTGCTCGACCTCGCTGAGCTCGCCGTGGGTCCGGTAGGGGTTGATGAAGGGCATCACCCGGTCGGTGCCCCGGATGGTCAGCCCGTAGAGCTCGTCCTGGTCCTTGGCCATCTCAGAGGTGCAGCCCGCACTCGACCTTGTCCGAGTCGGACCAGCGCCCGGCCCTCGGATCCTCGCCCGGAGCCACCGGGCGGGTGGTCGGCGCGCAGCCGATGGACAGGTAGCCCTGGGACAGCAACGGGTGGCGGGGGATGCCGTGGTCGGCCTCGTAGCCGGCGATGTCCTGGTCGGTCCAGGTGGCCAGCGGGTTGATCTTGACCATCCCCCAGTTCTCGTCGAAGGAGACGATGGGGGCGGCGGCCCGGGTCGGGGCGTCCACCCGCTTGACCCCGGTCATCCACGCCTCCTGGCCCTGCAGCGCCTGCTTGAGCGGGAGGACCTTGCGGAACTCGCAGCAGCGATCCGACCCGCAGGGCCAGTCCTCGGCCCCCTCTACCGGATGGGTGGTGGTCAGGTTCAGGTCGTAGCGGTCGCGGACGGTCTCCACGTAAGCCAGGGTCTCGGGGAAGTGGGCGCCGGTGTCGAGGAAGACGACCTCGATCCCCGGATCGGCGGCCACCGCCAGGTCGACGATGACCGCATCCTGGAACGAACAGGCCAGCGACACCTTCGAGCCGAACCGCTCCAACGCCCAGGCGATCACCTTCCCGGCCGGGGCCGACTCGAACTCGGCCGACAGCTCGGCCAGCTCGTGGTGGAGGGTCGTCAGTTGGGGCTGGGGGGACAACGTGGCTCGCTCTCGTCGAGGGGTTGGTTCGGGGCCCCGGGACCTTGCAGGTATCCGGCCCCACTAGTATATATGACTAATCGGATCATCTTTTAGTGGAATCACCCCGGGGTTCCCGACGTTGTAGACAACAAGGTCCGCCCACCGGCCTATTCCACTCGCCACCACCCACCACTGACCAGGGACAGGAACCACCCCCCATGACCACCACCCTCGATCCCCTCACCTCCGGATCCCTGGACGCCCCGGCCATCCGCCCCCTGGGCCCGACCGACCGCCCCCGGCCGACGGTCGACCACCTCGATCTGCTGGAGGCCCACGCCGTTTTCATCATGCGGGAGGTGGCGGCCGAATGCGAGCGCCCGGTGCTGCTGTTCAGCGGGGGCAAGGACTCGGCGGTGCTGCTGCGGCTGGCCGAGAAGGCGTTCCGCCCCGGTCGGTTCCCGTTCCCGGTCATGCACGTCGACACCGGACACAACTTCCCCGAGGTCATCGAGTTCCGGGATCGGCGCATCGAGGAGCTGGGCGAGCGGCTGCTGGTCGCCTCGGTGCAGGAGTCGATCGACAACGGCCGGGTGGCGGATCCGGGCCACGGCGGCATGCGGAACCGGCTGCAGACCACCGCGCTGCTCGACGCCATCGGTGCCCACGGATTCGACGCCTGCATCGGCGGGGCCCGACGGGACGAGGACAAGGCCCGGGCCAAGGAGCGGGTCCTCTCCTTCCGGGACACCTTCGGGCAGTGGGACCCGAAGCGCCAGCGGCCCGAGCTCTGGCAGCTCTACTCCGGCCAGGTGCAGCCGGGCGAGAGCCTGCGGGCCTTCCCGCTGTCGGACTGGACCGAGCTGGACATCTGGCAGTACATCGAGCGCGAGTCGATCGAGCTCCCGTCCATCTACTACGCCCACCGCCGCTCGGTCATCGAGCGCGACGGCATGCTGCTGGCCGAATCCGAATGGGTGGTGCCCGGCCCGGGCGAGACCGCCGTCGAGGAGACGGTCCGGTTCCGGACCGTGGGCGACGCCACCTGCACCGGGGCGGTGCGGTCGGAAGCCACCACCCTGGCCCGCATCATCCAGGAGGTCGCGGTGTCCCGGGTCTCGGAGCGGGGTGCCACCCGGGCCGACGACCGGTTCTCGGAGACATCGATGGAGGACCGCAAGCGCGAGGGTTACTTCTAAACCGTGGGGGCGACGGCAGACGGTACTGGCGCCGTCGTTGAGGCGGGACCGGTTCCAGGAGAAGGCATCGATGTTGCCGCCGCCGGTGGCGGGTTCCCGGGCCCGGGGGCCGAGCCACCGGTCATGGACCTGCTCCGGTTCGCCGCCATCGGGTCGGTGGACGACGGCAAGTCCACCCTCATCGGCCGCCTGCTCCACGACACCAAGCAGCTGTTCGACGATCAGATCGAGGCGGTCGAGGCCGCCTCCCGCCGGCGGGGCGTGGACGGCATCGACCTGTCCTTCGTGACCGACGGGCTCCGGGCGGAACGGGAGCAGGGGATCACCATCGACGTCGCCTACCGCTACGCCGCCACCCCCACCCGCAAGTTCGTCATCGCCGACTGCCCCGGTCACGTGCAGTACACCCGCAACATGGCCACCGGCGCCTCCACCGCCGACCTGGCCCTGGTGGTGGTCGACGCCCCCAAGGGACTGCGCGAGCAGACTCGCCGCCACGTCTGCATCGCCGCCCTGCTGGGTGTCCGCCACCTGATCGTGGCGGCCAACAAGATGGACCTGGTCGACTGGGACCAGGCCACCTACCAGCAGGTGGTCACCGAGATGTCCCGCCTGGCCGAGCGGCTGGGCGTCGAGTCGTGCGTCGTCATCCCGGTGTCGGCCCTCAACGGCGACAACGTGGCCGTTGGCGGCGACGCCGCCCGGTGGTACGACGGACCGACCATCCTCGAGGCGCTCGAGCAGGCTCCGGCCGGCGAGTGGGCCGGGGCCCACGGCGACCGCCGCGGCTCGGGCGCCCGGCTCCCGGTCCAGTGGGTGCTGCGCCAGCCGGGTGGCGGGCGAACCTACGCCGGCATGGTCAACGGCGGTCCCCTCCGGACCGGCGACGAGGTGGTCGTGCTTCCCGGTGGGCAGCGGTCGACGGTGACCGCGGTCGAGACTCTCGACGGACCCCGAGCCGAAGCCGCGGTCGGGCTGTCGGTGTCGGTGCAGCTGGCCGACGACGTGGACGTGAGCCGGGGCGACCTCCTGGCCGCGGCCGACGATCCTCCGGAGGTGGTGACCGAGCTGCTCGCCACCGTCTGCTGGTTCGACCCCCGGCCGCTGACCGCCGGAGCCCAGTACCGGATCAAGCACACGACCCGGGTCACCCCGGCCCGGATCGTGTCGGTGGACGGCCGGTTGGATGTCAACCGCCTGGAGCTGCTGCCGGCCGACTCCCTGGGCGAGAACGACATCGGCACCGTCACCCTGGCCGTGGCCACTCCGCTGGCCGTCGATCCCTACCACGGCAACCGGATCACCGGAAGCTTCGTGGTCATCGACCCGACCACCAACGGCACGGTGGCGGCCGGGATGGTCGGTCCCCCGGCCTTGATCCCTCTGGAGCCTCTGGAGCCGGACCCCGCCCCCCTCGACGAACACGTCTGATCGGGCCGACATGGCCCCAACTGCCCCGCTGTACCCGGTCTCGCTGGTGGTCTCCGGGCGGAAATGCCTGGTGGTCGGGGGCGGACCGGTGGCCGCCCGCAAGGCCGAGGGGCTGCTCGGCGCCGGAGCCCGGGTGACGGTGGTGGCCCCGGAGGTCATCGACACCATCCGCGCCTGGGAGACGGCGCCTCCGGCCGGTGCCGGCGGGGCCGGACGTCGGCTGGCCATCGAGGTCCGCCCCTACCGGAGCCCCGAAGCCGCCGACTACCGGCTGGTGATCACCGCCACCGGGCGTCCCGAGGTGGACCACGCGGTGTTCGCCGACGCCGACGCCGCCGGGGTCTGGGTCAACAGCGCCGACGACCTCGACAACTGCAGCTTCCTGCTGCCGGCGGTCCACCGGGCCGGATCGGTGACGCTGGCGGTGTCCACCGGGGGGGCCAGTCCGGCCCTGGCCGGGTGGCTGCGTTCCCAGGTGGCCGGCACCCTCGACTTCGACGTGGGCGTGGTGGCCGAGCTGCTCGACGAGGCCCGGTCGCTCATGAAGGACACCGGCACCTCGACCGAGTCGCTCGACTGGGACCGGATCCTCGACAGCCAGGTGGTCCCCCTGGTCCGACAGGGCCGCATCGACGAGGCCCGTTCGGTCCTCCGCACCTTGGTCGACGGCTGAGGGTTGGGGTCAGGCCGGACCGACGGTGGGAAACAAGGTTGCCGCCGTCACGGCTTGGCCACCATCACCACCATGGCGGCCAGGAAGATGGCCATCAGCGCCCCCGACGTCCACGCCACCCGCCGGGTCAGCGAACGATGGGCCGAATCCTCCCACTCCCCGGCGGCCACCAACTGCTGGAGCCCGCGCTCGGTCGGCCACAGCACCATCTCCGCGGCCAGCGCCGCCGCCGCCCACAACAGGAGCCCGATCAGCACCCAGCCGTCGGAGACCGCGTAGCCGCCGGGGGGCGTGCGGCTCATCCCGATGAGCACGAACCCGAGGATCGGAACCACGAACAGGACCCGCCCCGCCCAGTTCACGCCGGGACGGTAGTACCGCACCACCGACTCGGAACTCGGGCCCCGACGGCCGAGGACCAGTGCGTAGGCACCGGCCACCCCCACGGCTCCGAACCCGACGACCGCCGCCAGCACGTGGGCCAGCACCACCACCTGGTAGCCGGCGCCCCGATTGACGGAGACCGCCACCAGCGCGTCGAAACCCGGAGGGGGGGAGAGCATCCCGCCGATTCTTGCATCCCGCCATCCGTTGACCTCCCCGGGAAACCCGGAGGACCGGAGCCGGCCGCACCGGCCCCCCTACGCCACTTGAGCCTTGGGGATTGCTACGTTGGGGGTACGCACCGGGGCGCCGGGCCACTCAGGAATCACCGGTAATCTGCCGATGACACCTAGGTGACTTCGAGCACGCCCAGCTTCGATCCCGACTACCACCCTCATGGGACACACACCACGCAGATGAACCAGCTCCGCCTCGATCCTCTCACCGGCCGATGGGTAGTGGTCAGCACCGACCGGGCCAACCGGCCGATGGCCTTCACGCCGATGGCCACCACCCAGGCGGATACGTCCCGGCCCTGTCCGTTCTGTCCGGGCAACGAGGAGACCTCCTCACCGGCCCTGGAGACCTACGGTCCCGAAGGTCGTTGGCTGGTGCGGGTGGTCCCCAATCTCTACCCGGCCTTCGAAGGCGACGAGCCCTTCGTGGTGACCAATCGTGGCCCCGTCTTCACCCAGGCCACCGCCGGCGGCATCCACGAGGTGCTGGTCATCTCCCCCGACCACGACAAGACGTGGTCGATGCTGAATGACGATCAGACCGGCCTGGTGATGGCGGCCATCCGCGATCGGATCGAGGAGCACTCGACCATCCCGGGCCTCCGGTACAGCCAGGCCATCCTCAACTCGGGCCGGGAAGCCGGAGCCTCGGTCGACCATCCGCACGGGCAGCTGCTGGGGATGTCCTTCGTCCCCCGCGAACTGGTCGAGGAGCAGGCCGGGTTCGCCCGTTTCGCCGGACGCTGCCTTCTCTGCACCGCGGCCGATGCCGAGGAGAACGTCGGGCACCGGGTGGTCTACGCCGACGAGCGGGTGCTGGTCATCTGCCCGTTCTGGAGCGGTTCGCCCTACGAGATGATGATCATCCCCCGCACCCACTGCCCGCACCTCCACCACAGCCCGCCGGCCGACCTCAAGGCGGTCGGCAAGGCACTCCGGGAGACGCTCGGTAGTCTCCGCGACGTGGTGGGCGACGTGGCCTACAACCTGGTCTTCCACTCCGCCCCCTACCGGGCCCCGGAGCCGTACCACTGGCACGTCCACGTGGTGCCCAAGCTCACCACGGTGGCCGGTTTCGAACTCGGCACCGGGGTGCTGATCAACATCAAGAACCCGGAGCAGGCGGCCGAAGAGCTGAAGGTCCGGGTGCCGGTCTCCAGCGGCCACTGAGCCCGCAACTTCCGAGCCGGCCGGCGTTGGCACTCTGCTCCCCGCCCGACCCGGCCCCGGTTCAGCCGAGATAGAGCCCGGCAACCTCCTGGTAGAGGTGGGGGTCGACGGTCTTCGGCTTTCCCGCCGCATCCGACAGCGGGATGCCCACGATGTCCCCGGCCTGGAGGGCCACCATCGTCCCGAAGTCACCGTCGTGGACCGCCTGGAGGGCGGCGGCTCCGAACCGGGTGGCCAGCACCCGGTCGAAGGCGGTGGGTGACCCGCCCCGCTGGATATGACCCAACACCGTGGCCCGGGCCTCGTAGCCGGTCCGACGCTCGATCTCCTGGGCCAGCCAACTGCCGATGCCACCGAGACGGGCGTGGCCGAACTGGTCGGTGCCCCCGAACGGCACCCTCGCCCCCTTGGCCGCCAGCGCCGCGGTCTCGTCCCGGGGGAGGGCGCCCTCGGCCACCACCAGGGTCGAGAAGAACCGGCCCCCGGAATGCCGCTCCCGCAGACGCTGACAGACGGCATCGATGGAGAACGGCACTTCCGGAATCAGGATCTCGGCGGCGCCGCCGGCGATGCCGGCGTGCACCGCGATGTGCCCGACGTTGCGTCCCATCACCTCGCACACCATGACCCGGTGGTGGGATTCGGCCGTGGTCTGGAGACGGTCGATCGCCTCGGTGGCGACCTGCACGGCGGTATCGAACCCGAAGGTGACCTCGGTGCCCGAGAGGTCGTTGTCGATGGTCTTCGGCACCCCCACCACCTGGAGGCCCACACCCGCCAGCCGGTCGGCGGCACCCAGGGTGTCGTCGCCGCCGATGGCCACCAGCGCGTCGATCCCCAGCCGCTTGATGGTGGAGAGGACGAGATCCGGCCCCTCGTCGGTGGCGAACGGGTTGGTGCGTGACGAGCCGAGGATGGTGCCGCCCCGGGACAGGATCCCCCGGCACTCGTCGGGCACCAGCGGGATGGTGGCGCCCTCGATGACTCCCCGCCACCCGTCCAGGAACCCGACCGCCTCATCCCCGAAGGAGGCGGCCCCACCGACCACCACGGCGCGGATCACCGCATTGAGACCCGGGCAGTCGCCGCCGCCGGTCAGGAGCCCTATCCGCACGTCAGTTCCGCACCCTCAGATCCGCATGGCCATCATCGAGGCCGAGCGTTCGAGCTCGAACGCCGCCGCCAGGTTCCGCACCATGTCCCGGGTCGGGGGCACCAGGCTTCCGATCCCGGGGGTGACCAGATACTCGGAGAGGAAGGCCCGCCGGTTGCGCACCTCCCAGGCATGGCCCAGCTCGCTCAGCCCCAGACGGTCATAGGGGTCGCGCTCGGCGGCCGCCACCACCGCCACATGGTGGAACGACCACAGCATGTCGGCCACGTCGGCGATCGGCGACCGGAACTCCGTCCCGTCGGCGGTCATCACCCCCGCGGTGAACTCCGATCGACCGCCCGGCGAGAAGTCGAGCACGTACCACCCGAGGTCATTGCGGGACACCCGGCCCAGGTGGAAATCGCCGTGGGTCCGGATGGCCGCACACCGGGTGTTCGACGTCCGAAGATCATCCAACAGGCTGGCCACCGTCTCGGTGGCCAACAGGCCAGGGTCGACCACGCGGACGGCGTCTTCGACCTCGGCCACCCAGGCCCGGATGTCTCCCATCTGGCGACCAAAGGCCTGATCGAGTCCCAGGTGCATCCGGGCCGTCATGGTGCCGAGACGCCGGGCCTCGGCGGCGAAATCGCCTCCGGCCCGTTCGGGCTCGCCACCGGCCGCGTAG
>DASZNG010000011.1:0-62894 GCA_035551535.1 Acidimicrobiales bacterium
CTGGTGCTGGTCGGCATCGGCGGCCCGTTTGGCGGCCAGGGTCTTCCCGGCGGCACACAGCCGCTCCCCCTGGGCGAAGATACCGACCAGCTCGGCGGCGTCCCCGCCGGAGTACCGGCCGGGCTCGAAGGACTCGACGAACGAGGCGATGGCGGCCAACGCCCGGTGGAGTTCGGTGGTGGTGGATTCCTCGGTGGCCAACGCCATGAACCCAGCATGGCAGGGGGGTGTATCAAGGCGATCGGGGCGGAGGGAAAGGCCGAGGGAAAGAAGGTGGTGAGGGGATGGAGGGGCGGGTAGTCAGATTTCCCGTTCGTCGCCCGACGATGCCGAAACGAGGGTGGCCTCCAGGGCGGTGGTGTCGAGGCCCAACGACCGGTCCCGCAACACCTTCAACGCCTGTTTGCGCATGTCGTCCTCGAGCCGCTCCACCATCAGCACCCCGTCGAGGTGGTCGACCTCGTGTTGGAATACCCGGCCCAGAAATTCATCGGCCTCGATCGAAACTTCCTCGCCGTCGAGGGTGTACCCCCGCAGGTGGACCGTCATCGGCCTCACGATCCCGAGCCGGAGGTCGGGGATCGAGAGGCAGCCCTCCTCGTAGTACCACTCGCCGGCCGTCTCCACGATGGTCGGGTTGATGACCGCCACCGGCCCGTCGCCGACGTCGTAGACGAACACCCGCTTCTGAACACCGACCTGGGGCGCGGCCAAGCCGACGCCTACCGCGTCGTACATGGTCTCGACCATGTCGTCGACCAGGCGGGCGAGGCTGCCGTCGATCTGGTCGACCGGGCGGGCTGCCTGCTTCAACACGGGGTCGCCGTACTTGCGGACCGAAAACGAGGACATAGGGCCCATTGTACGGGTTCGGTTGTCGAGCCGGCATCGTGGGTCGTGCCCACCGCCCCGCCGACCGGGCATCAGACGTCGGTGGGATCCACCTCGACCCGCAGCCGACCCGGTGGCCGCGGGGTCGCGGCCAGGGCGTCGCACAGAGTCGGGTGGTCGGCGGCCCGTACCAGCCACCGTTCGGAGTCCGACGCCGACACCGTGACACCGAAGGCTGCCCCGAGCGCCCCGGCATAGTCATCCGACCCGGGGCCCCGGAGCAGGGCCAGGACGCCGAACGGCGGGAGTGCGAGTTCCTTCCGGAGCTTCCGCTCAGGCTCGGCCAACAGGGACGGATCGGCGTGGACCGCGGCCCGGAGGACCTCGTGGTCGGGGATCCGAGTCTGGGTCAGGACGCGACCCCCGGACTGGCGCCCGCCGACCAGCCGGGACGCCCGGGCGAGGAGCGCGAGCGCCTCTTCGTCGGCCGCGAAGCGGGGGGCCAGCAGGTGCTGATCGAAGTCGAGGAACGCCACCGCGTCGGCCCGAGGCACCCGGTGGAGGGCGGCCTCGGTGCCGACCACCAGCCGGGAGTCGGCGTCGATCGGCTCCTCCGAGTCCCCGGTCAACTCGGTGGCGACGACGCCGGCCAGCGCCGAGAGCTCTTCGGTGGCCCGGGACACCCCGATCCGGAGCACCTTCAACCGGGTGGAGTCGCACTCGGCGCACACCGCCGGGCGGGCGTGGTCGCAGAGCCGGCAGCGGAGCTCGCCGCCCGCCTCCGTCTGGGCAACCGGGCCACCGCACCGGGTGCAGCGGGCAAGGGCGCCGCAGTGGGCGCAGGCCAGCAGCCGGGCTCGCCCCTTCCGATTGAGAATGGCCACCACCCGGCCCGACGGGGTGTCGAGCACCGACCGCAGCAGCTGGACCAGCCGTTCGGAGAACAGGCCGGTGCGGGGGTCATCCCCGGTGCGGTCGACGACTTCGACCACCGGCCAGCCGCGGCGTTCGACGGCGCGGTCGGTGGTAACCAGCCGGGCCGGCTCGAGGAGGACCACCGGGGGGCAGGGCGTGACCAGCAGCACCGGTGCCTGGTCCCGGCGCCCGCGTTCGATGACGACGTCGACCGCCGACCAGGTGGGCGAGCGCTCTTCCCGATACGCCTCGTCGTGGGCATCGAGCACCACCACCGCCCTGACCCGTTCGAGCGGGGCCCACGCCGCCGAGCGGGTCCCGATCACCACCCGCTCCCCCGACGACGCCGCCTCCCACTGGTCGGGGAGCAGGGCCACCGGTGCCCCAGCCCGCCGGAGCCGGTCGGCCAGGAGGGTCGCCCGGGCATGGGACGGCGCTATCAGCAACACACCGGCTGGCCCGATCCGGTGGGCCAGCTCGAGGGCGATCAAGGAGGCGTCAAGGGCCGGAGCCAGCCGCACCACCGACGGCGAGGCGACCCCGTCCAACGCCTCGGTCACGATCTCCACCGACGCCCCGCCGGGGGAAGCCACCGGGCTCGGACCCGCGGAGCTCGGATCCGCGGCCGGACCCGGACCCGCACTCGAACGGGGGTCTGGCGGGGTAGCGCCACTTCGCCTCACCACCCGGGGCGGCGAGGCGGTACCCAGGAACGACGACAGCGGGCCGGCCCACCGCCAGGACGCCCACTCGGCCAGCGCCACCACCCGGGGCGGTGGCCCTTCCCCGCTGGACAGGGAGATGGGCTTGGGATCGACCCCGGGCGGGGGCACCACGTGGTCCTCGACCACCCAGGCGCCCACCCGGCGACCGTGGAGGTCGATGCGGACCCGGCTACCGACCCGGATGGTCGGCGACAAAGCCTCGGGAACCGTGTAGTCGAACCGCCGATGGATGGCGGGAACATCGGGGGCGACCCGGACCACCCGGACCACCCCGTCCCCCGGGGCGGTCACGGCCAGAGCCCGGAGAGATTCGCCCCGGCGCTCAGAGCCCGAGGGCCTGCTTCAGGTCGTCGACCCGCAGGGTCTCCTCCCAGGTGAAGTCCTTCTCACTCCGGCCGAAGTGGCCGTAGGCAGCGGTCTTCCGGTAGATCGGCCGCTTGAGCTCGAGGTCGCGGACGATGGCAGCGGGGCGGAGGTCGAAGATCTCGTCGACGGCCTTGCCGATCTGGATCGGATCGACCTTCTCGGTGCCGAACGTCTCGACCAGAAGCGACACCGGCCGGGCCACGCCGATGGCGTAAGCGACCTGCACCTCGCATCGGCTGGCGGCGCCGGACGCCACCACGTGCTTGGCCACCCACCGGGCGGCGTAGGCGGCAGAGCGGTCCACCTTGGACGGGTCCTTCCCGGAGAAGGCACCGCCACCGTGGCGGGCCATGCCCCCGTAGGTATCGACGATGATCTTGCGACCGGTCAGCCCGGTGTCGGCGTGGGGTCCCCCGAGCTCGAAGACCCCGGTCGGGTTGGCCAGAATCCGGACGTTGTCGGTGTCCAACTCGGTGGGCAGCAACGGGTTGATCACATTGTCGCGGAGGTCGGGCAGCAGCAGGGTGTCGAGGTCGACACCCGGGTCGTGCTGGGTCGAAATGAGCACCGTCTCGAGAGCCACCGGGCGCCCGTTGTCATAGGTGACGCTGACCTGGGTCTTGCCGTCGGGACGGAGGTACGGAAGGACACCCACCCGCCGCACCTGGGCCAGCCGTTGCGCCAGCCGGTGGGCCAACCAGATGGGCAGGGGCATCAGGTCGGGGGTCTCGTCGCAGGCGTAGCCGAACATCATGCCCTGGTCGCCGGCGCCCTGGGCGTTGAGCTGGTCCTCGCCTCCGGTCCCGGCCCGGACCTCGAAGGCGTTGTCGACACCCTGGCCGATATCGGGCGACTGCTCGTCGAGCGCGACCATGACCCCGCACGTCTTCCCGTTGATGCCGTAGGCGTCGTTGTCGTAGCCGATGTCGAGCACCACCTGGCGAACCAGGGTGGGGATGTCCACGTAGGTGGTGGTGGTGATCTCGCCGGCCACCAGCACCAGGCCGGTGGTCAACAAGGTCTCGCACGCCACCCGGCTGTTCGGATCATCGGTCAACAGGGCGTCGAGTACCGAGTCGGAGATCTGGTCGGCCATCTTGTCGGGATGGCCCTCGGTGACGGACTCAGAGGTGAAGGTATGTCGGGTGTTCACTGGTGGTTCCGTTCTTCTCTGGGAATGTGAGGTCGGAGCCTGGGTGGTGTACCCGGGCCTGCGGTGCGCACGAGGATAGGTGATATCGGGGTCGGCGGCGAGGTCCAGCCGTTGGGTGGGCGGACCCTCAACGCCCAGCCAGGAGCGCGGTCACCCTATCCAACACCGCATCCGCCACCATCATCTTGCTGGTCACCGGAACCGCGGTGGTGAGCCCGTCGGCCCCCAGCACGGTCACCGCATTGGTGTCGTGGTCGAATCCCACCCCGGGGGCGGAGACGTCGTTGGCCACCATCAGGTCGACTCCCTTGCCCACCAACTTGGCCGTCGCCCGCTCGCTCACCTGATCGGTCTCGGCGGCGAAGCCCACCAACACCTGGTTCCCGGTCCGGCGGCGGCCGAGCTCGGCGAGGATGTCCGGCGTCGGCTCGAGGATCAGATCCGGAACCCCGTCGGACTTGTGGAGCTTGGACGGCGCCGACCCTTTGGGCCGGAAATCGGCCACCGCCGCCGCCATCACCACCACCTCGGCGTCGACGGCCAGGGCCAGCACCGCCGCCTCCATCTCGGCGGCGGTCTCCACCCGGTGCACGGACACCCCGGCCGGCACCGGCCGGTCGGTGGTGGTGACCAGATCGACCTTCGCACCCCGCCGGGCCGCGGCTTCGGCCACCGCGTGGCCCTGCTTGCCCGACGACCGGTTGGTCAACACCCGGACCGGGTCGATCGGCTCCCGGGTGCCACCCGCCGACACCACCATCCGGACCCCGGCCAGGTCCCGGCGAGCCGGTGAGCCGAGCAGCCCCAAGACCGTCTCGACGATCGCCTCAGGGTCGGCCAGCCGGCCGGAACCGATGTCACCGCCCGCCAGCCGGCCGTCTTCGGGCGGGACCACGATCACACCACGTGACCGCAGGGTCGCCAAGTTCTCCTGCACGGCGGGGTGCTCCCACATCTCGGTGTGCATGGCCGGACACACCACCACCGGCGCGGCAGTGGCCAGCAGGGTGGTGGTCAACAGGTCGTCGGCGAGGCCGTTGGCATACCGACCCAGCAGGTCGACGGTGGCCGGCGCCACGACCACGACATCGGCCAGCTGGCCGAGGCGGGTGTGGGGAATCGGCGAGGCCTCGTCCCACAGGCTGGTCTGCACCGGCTCGGAACCGAGGGCGTCGAAGGTGGCTCGGCCCACGAAATGGGTTGCCCGTTCGGTCATCACCGGCGCCACATGCACCCCGGCGTCAACCAGGCGGCGGCAGACCTCGACCGCCTTGTAGGCGGCGATCCCGGCCGACACGCCGAGCACGACAAAGGGTTTGGTTCCGCCCGTCACCATCGATCGGGCCAACCGCTCTAGTCGGTGGACTCGGTGGCCGCCGGGTCCTCACCGGCGCCGTCGACCGCGGCCAAACCGGTTTCCTCGGCCAGCGCGGCCTCGGCGGCGAGGGCGGCTTCGGCGGCCAAGGCGGCCTCTTCTTCCGGATCCGGACGACTGTAAGTTGCCTTGCCCGCGGCCACTTCCTCGAAGGCGATCGACAGCGGCTTGCCCGACAGCGAAGCAACCTGCGGCGGGACCACCACTCCCAATCCTTCGCCCAGGGAGTTGTAGTAGCTGTTCACCTGACGAGCCCGGCGGGAAGCCAGCGCCACCAACGTGAACTTGGAGTCCACTTTGTCGAGGAGGTCTTCGACCGGTGGGTCCATCAAAGTGCTGCGGGGCTGAGCCATCACGATCCTTCGGAAGCGTCGTCGGGTAGGGCGCCGGGAGCCTGATCTTCACCACCAGCGGATCCGCCAGCCGCGCCACTGCCCGGATGGGCGGAAGAACGGCGACCATCCACTATACCGGCCACTTCGGCCGCCGCCCGCATCAGGCCGTCGTTGATGACCACCGCGTCGGCGATTTGACGGCCGATCCGCTCCTCGTCGAACCCGGCCTCCAGGCGCTTGGCCACGTGATCCTCGCTGTCCCCGCGACTCCGCAACCGCTCGGCCTGGATCTCGGAATTGGGCGGCAACAGCAGGATGAGGGTGGCATCGGGCCGCTGGGAACGGACCTGGAGAGCGCCCTGGAGGTCGATCTCCAGCAGCACGTCGAAGCCCTCGGGAGGTCGGGGTACCGGGGTCCCGTAGAGATTGCCGAGGAACTCGGCCCACTCGAAGAAGTCCCCGGCCCGGGCATGCTCCTCGAAGGTGGCCCGGTCGACAAAGCAGTAAGCGTCGGCCGTCTCCCCCGGGCGGCGGGCGCGGGTCGTCCACGACCGGCTGAGCCAGAGCTTGGGGTCGATGTCGACCAGCTTGGCGGCGATGGTCCCCTTTCCGGCTCCCCCCGGGCCGAAGAGTACGAAGATCAATGGGTCGGCCCGGCCACCGGCCGGACCCGACGACGCCTGGCTCAGCGAGCGGTCTCGCGGAGCAGCGACTGGCGCTGATTGCTCCCGAGTCCCTGAAGGCGACGGCTCTCGCTGATCCCCACCGTGTCCATCAGTCGGCGGGCCTTGACCTTGCCGAGGCCGGGAAGCGACTCGAGTACCGAGATCACTTTCATCTTCCCGATCGTCTCGTTCCCGTCGGCATCGCTCAGTAGCTGAGTCAGGGTCAGCGACCCCATCTTGAGCTTGTCCTTGACCTCGGCCCGCTCACGGCGGACCCTGGCGGCTTTGGCCAACGCGGCTTGGCGCTGTTCGGGCGTAAGTGCAGGCGGTTGCGGCATGACCGCGACGATAGCGCCTCCACGACCGCTGGACACCATGAATACTGGGGGGATGGCTGCGGTGGATCTGAACGCCGATCTGGGGGAAGCCGAAACCGTCCTCCCGTCGGACCTGGCGATCCTCGATTGTGTCACCAGTGCCAATGTCTCCTGCGGCTTCCACGCCGGAAATCTGACCGCCATCCGGGCGACGGTGGTCGCCGCCCTGGAGCGTGGCGTGACCGTCGGTGCGCACGTCTCCTACCGCGATCGGGAAGGGTTCGGCCGGCGCCCCCAGGAGGTGCCCGCCCCCCGACTCCGGGCCGACATCGTCGAGCAGTACGGCATTCTGGACGGCCTGGCCGCCGCCGCCGGCGGGTCGGTCCCCTACATCAAACCCCACGGTGCCCTGTACAACCGGATGGGGGTGGACGAGGCGGTCGCCGCGGTGGTGGTGGAGGCGGCCAAGGAGTGCGGGATCACCTTGCTGGTGGCGCAGGCGGGAACGGTGGTGGAGGGGCTGGCCACCCGGACGGGGCTGGAGGTCGTCGCCGAGGCCTTCGCCGACCGGGGCTATCTCCGAGACGGCCGCCTGGTCCCCCGCGGCGATCCAGAGGCGCTGTTCAGCGACCCGGGAGTCGTCGCCCAGCGGGCTCTCTCCTTGGTGAGCCAGGGCGGCATCCAGGCGTCGGACGGCTCGTGGCTTCCGGTGGCCTGCGACACCTTGTGCGTGCACGGGGACACCCCCGCGGCCGCGGCCGCCAGCCGGGAGGCCCGGATGGCCCTCGAGGCGGCCGGTGTCACCGTCCGCAGTTTCGCCCGGTCGTGATCCGGGAAGTCGTGCCCTTCGGGGACTCGGCGTGGTTGGTGGAGGTCGACAGCGTCGATGTCGCACAGCAGCTGGCATCGTCGCTGCAACAGGAGATCGTCGCCAACACCGCCCCGATGGCGATCGGTGACGTTGTCGTCGGGTTCCGTTCGCTGGTCGTACACGTTGACCCGCTGACCAACGACCCCCAACGGTCCCAACCCTGGTTGGCCCAGCTCGAGGATTCCCTTCGGGCTGGCTCCGAGGCGGACGACCTCCCGGCCGCGGCTCGCCGGGTCGACATTCCCACCACCTTCGACGGCCCCGATCTCGACGAGGTGGCCGAAGTCGCCGGCCTGGCGGCGGATGCGGTCGTCGAGCTCCTGACCGGATGTGAGCTTCGGGTGGCGTTTCTCGGCTTCTCCCCCGGGTTCCCCTATCTCGTCGGATTGCCGCCGGCGTTGGAAGCCGTCCAACGTCGGGCCTCGCCCCGCACGTCGGTGCCGCCGGGATCGGTGGCGCTGGCCGGTGGGTTCGCCGCCGTCTACCCGCAGTCGACGCCGGGCGGATGGATGCTGGTCGGCCGGACCTCGCTCCCACTGTTCGACCCGGAGGTCCCGCCCTACGCCCGGTTGCGGGCCGGCGACATCGTGCGCTTTCGGCCCACCGACCCAGAAGGCACCGTCAGTCCGGTCGACTTCGGCCGCACCGGGTCCTCCTCCGGCCGGGCACCTCGGCGGGCCCAGAGCCCGCGGTTCGTCGAGGTCCTCGAACCCGGCCTCCTCAGCCTGGTCGAGGACGGGGGCCGGACCTCGGTGGCATCGATCGGGATACCCGACGCCGGCCCCGCCGATCCCGACTCCATGAGATTGGCCAACCGATTGGTCGGCAACCCGGACGACGACGCCGCCATCGAGGTCACCGCCCGAGGCCCGACCCTTCGCTTCCGGGCCGACGCCCATATCGCCGTGGTCACCGCCACCCACGAGTCCATCGATCTCACCATCGACCGGCATCCGGTGGGCGACGACACGGTGGTGCCGGTGAGTAACGGGCAGACGGTGTCGGCAGGTCAGCTCCGCCACGGACTCCGGGCCTACCTGGGCATCGCCGGAGGGATAGAGATCCCGATGGTCGTCGGATCCCGGTCGTCGGATGTCCTGAGCGGACTCGGTCTCGGCCCGCTGGTGGCCGGCGACCAACTCGATCTTGGCGCCCCCCGGCACCCCCGCGGCTTCCTCACCCCGGCGCGGTCAGAAGGGTCGGTCTCCGACCCATCGGTGATCCGGGTCATCGAGGGTCCGCATCGGTTCGGGCCCGAGGGGTTGGACAGGCTCTGCTCCATCCGCTGGAGGGTGTCGGATGCCTCCAACCGGGTCGGGCTACGGCTGTCGGCGCCGGGGGCCGCTCTGTCGACTCCCGGTCGGATCCACTCGACCGGGACCGTGACCGGCGCGGTGCAGGTTCCCCCCGACGGTCAGCCGATCGTGCTGATGCCCGACCACGCCACGGTGGGCGGTTACCCGGTCATCGCCTGTGTCATCCGCGCCGATCTGGCCCGGCTCGGACAACTGCGGGGCGGTGATTTCCTCGGGTTCGAGTTGGTGACCCACCCGATGGCCCGGGACGGCCTCATCGAGCACGAGCGGATGCTGGCCAACCGCGTCTCCGGGTGGTTCCCGGCCGAGACCGGGACCTGATCCCCGGGGTCCGCCCGGGCGCCGCCGGGCGCATGACGTTTCCGGGCACCGGTCACTACAGTCGGGTCATGGCCAGCACTGAAGACGTCCACACGGTGGTCGGCGATGATGCCACCACCTTCGATTCCCTCGACCCCGCCACCGGCGAGGTCTTTGCGACCTTCCCCATCGACCGCGAGGTCGCGGTGCGGTTCGCCGTCGAGCGGGCCCGGGCCGCCGCGCGGTGGTGGCAGTCGATCGGTTTCGACGGCCGGGCCCAGCACCTGGCGGCCTACCGAGGCGAGCTCGCCCGCCGCATGGACGAGCTGGCCAACGTCATCCACCGGGAGAACGGCAAGCCGCACGCCGACGCCGTGCTCGAGGTCACCTTGGTCATCGACCACCTCTCGTGGGCCGCCGGCCATGCTCGTCGGGTCCTCGCTCCCCGCCCGGTGTTCCCCGGACTGCTGGCCCTCAACAACTCCGCCAGTGTCGAGTACCAGCCGCTCGGGGTCATCGGGGTGATCGGGCCCTGGAACTACCCGGTGTTCACGCCGGCGGGATCGATCGCCTATGCGCTGGCGGCCGGGAACGCGGTGGTGTTCAAGCCGAGCGAGTACACCCCGGCGATCGGCAAGTGGCTGGTCGACGCCTGGGCCACCGCCGTTCCCCGCGGCCGGGATGTCTTCACCCTGGTGACCGGGCTGGGCGACACCGGGGCCGCCCTCTGCCGCTCCGGCGTCGACAAGGTCGCCTTCACCGGTTCGGCCCGCACCGGCCGAAAGGTCATGGCCGCCTGCGCCGAGAACCTGGTCCCGGTGTTGATGGAGTGCGGGGGCAAGGACGCTCTCATCGTCGACGATGGTGCCGATCTCGACGCCGCCGCCGACGCCGCCCTGTGGAGTGGGATGAGCAACGGGGGCCAGACCTGCATCGGCACCGAGCGGATATATGCCACCGAGGCGGTATACGACCGGTTCGTCTCGCTCCTCACCGAGAAGGCGGGCAAACTCCGTCCCGGGTCAGATGACAATGCCGCCTGGGGTCCCCCGACCATGCCCTCGCAGATGGAGGTCATCCGGCGCCATCTCGGGGAGGCCATCAAGGCCGGCGGGCGGGCGGTGGTCGGAGGTGTCGACACCGTGAAGGCGAACGGGGTGGATCCGACCATCCTGGTCGGAGTACCCGAGGACTCGGCCGCGGTCGTCGAAGAGACGTTCGGGCCCACCCTCACCGTGGCCAAGGTGCGCGACGCCGAGGAGGCGCTCACCCTGGTCAACGCATCCGACTATGGCCTGGGTGGCGCCATCTTCACCCGTACCCGGCAGCGGGGCATCGATCTGGCCCGACGCATGCGGTCGGGCATGGTGTCGGTGAACTCGGTGCTGACCTTCGCCTTCGTCCCCGGGCTCCCGTTCGGTGGGGTCGGCGAGTCGGGGTTCGGGAGGATCCATGGCCCGGACGGTCTGCGCGAGTTCTCTCGGGCCAAGTCGATCACCGCTCAACGCTTCGCGCTGCCCATGAACCTGACCAGTTTCAATCGGCCGGCGAAAGCCACCGACGTGCTGGCCAAGGTGATGAAGCTGATCTACGGACGCCGCCGCTGAGCGCTTCGGGGTGCGGTCGCCGGAGCCCTACGACGGAGCCGGACTCGGAGAGAAACCTCGGCACGGTTCGGGCCCTGAGGGGCCACCGTGGGCCGGGCTGTCGCGTGAGTATCGCCACTGGCCTGCCTCCTCCACTGGAGACGGATCTACTTACGTCCGTAGGCGAGCGATAGGCCGCATTCCCGATGGAGATAGCAGACAGGTCCGCGTCCCCTCGGGCCAACTGACGGAATTTCTTGGTGGCAATTCGGGACTCTAAGGAATAGTTCGGACCGTCCGGTGTGTTGCCACCAGCAAGGTGGCGAGCGCTGGAGTTGGTTGCTTCGCCAAAGTTCGACGGAGGCCTGATGACCACAGCGACCTTTTCTGAGACTCCCGGCGATGCCGGAGCCGGGGGTGCCTCCAGCGGTGAGGCCAATCACACCCGGAGATGGTGGATCCTGGCCGTGCTGGGCATCGCCCAGTTGATGGTGATCCTGGACAACACCATCGTCAACATCGCCCTCCCAACCGCCCAGCACGCCCTGCATTTCTCCAATGCCGACCGGCAGTGGGTGGTGACCGGCTACTCGCTGGCCTTCGGGAGCCTGCTGTTGCTCGGGGGCCGCATCGGCGACATCATCGGCCGGAAGCGGACCCTGGTCATCGGGTTGGTCGGGTTCGCCTTCGCCTCGGCACTCGGGGGCGCATCGGTCAACTTCGCCATGCTGGTGATCGCCCGTTCCGTGCAGGGTGCCTTCGGTGCGCTCCTCGCCCCTTCGGTCCTCGCCCTGCTGACGACCACGTTCACCGACCCGGCCGAGCGGGGGAAGGCGTTCGGCATCTACGGCGGAATCGCCGGGGCCGGCGGGGCCCTGGGGCTCCTGCTCGGTGGCATCCTGACTTCCTACGAATCTTGGCGATGGACCCTGTTCGTGAACCTCGTCTTCGCCGCCATCGCCGCCACGGGTTCCCTCCTGTGGCTCAAGAACGACAAGGCGGCCGACCGGGATCCGGTGGACCTCCGAGGATTGTTCCTGGTGACGGGCGGGCTGTTCAGTCTCGTTTACGGCCTGTCGCACGCGGAGACCACCGCCTGGAGCAACCCCTACACCATCGGGTTCCTGATCCTCGGCGTCGGGCTCCTGGCCGTCTTCGCTTACGTCGAGACCCGGGCCCGATTCCCCCTGCTGCCGCCCCGGGTGGTGCTCAACCGGACCCGAGGCGGCTCGATGTTGGCCATGCTGTTCGCCAGTATCGGGATCTTCGGGGTGTTCCTCTTCCTCACCTACTACATGCAGGGAATCTTGGGCTTCAGCCCGGTGAAGACCGGGATCGCCTTCCTGCCGATGGTCGCCGCCCTGGCCACCATGGCCCAGATCTCCAACCGGGTGCTCCTCCCCAAGATTGGACCCAAGGTCATCGTCCCGATCGGCCTGTTGCTGGGTGCCGCGGCCATGTACATGCTCCATCTGGTCGGGCTGCACAGTTCGTATGCCAGCCACGTCCTTCCGTACTTGATCTTGCTGGGCCTCGGTTTCGGACTGAGTCTGGCTCCCTCGTTCAGTACCGGAACCCTCGGCCTCCAGCCGCACGACGCCGGAGTCGGGTCGGCCACCCTCAATACCAGCCAGCAAGTTGGCGGGTCCATCGGTACCGCACTGCTCAACACCGTGGCCGCCGGTGCCGTCTCGGCCTACCTGGTCGGGAAGATCGCCAGCCCGGCGAACCTCCAGGCGGCCGCCCTGCACAGCTACACAACAGCGTTCCTGTGGTCGTCGATCATCTTCGTGGCCGGGGCGGTCGTCGCCGGATTGGTGCTCCGGGGTGGGAATCTCCTGAAGCTCGCCGGACCCCCGGCGCACCGAGTCGAACCCGAACCCGAACCCGTCCTGGTCTCCACCTGAACCTGGATCACGAACCGCGTCGACCGGTCAGCCGGTGACGTCCACCACCAGGAGGTCGGTGGCCAAGATGACCTGGCCGTCGAACTCGGAGGTGGCTTGGTCGAGCCATTCCTGCTCGGTCCCGGGGGCGGGTGAGGGCACCAGATGGGTGAGCAGCAGCGTTCCCACGCGGTTCCGGGTGGCCGTCTGGGCGGCATCGGGGACCGACGAGTGGTAGTCGAGCACGTCGTTGAGCCGCGGTAGCCCGAACTGCTCGATCAAGTCTCGCCGCACCACGGTCTGGACCAGGACATCGGCATCCCGGCACAGACCGTCGAGCCCGGCGCACGGCACGGTATCGCCGGCGATGACCACCGACCGGTCCCCGTCGTCGATCCGGTAGCCGACTGTCGGCCGGACCGGGGCGTGATCGGTCGGAGCCGCGACGACTCGCACGGTGCCCTCCTCGAAGGTGAGTCCCTCGTCCACCTCGGTCACCTCGGCCGCCGGTCGCCATTGGAGATCATCGTGGTGGGCGAGGCGGTAGCCGATGTCCAGTTCGAGCATGGCCTCGGTGGCCTCGAGGAGTGTCGCGGTTCCCGCGGGACCGTAGACGGGCAACGGATTGGGTTGGAAGGACATCGCCCACCGCATGGTGTAGATGTCGTTCAGATCGGTGATGTGGTCGCTGTGGAGGTGGGTCAGGAACAGCGCCCGGAAGGCTCCGGCGGCGGAACCGGCAGCCGCCGCCCGCATGAGAACCCCGCGGCCACAATCGAAGAGGAGGTCGCCGGCGCTGGTCCGCACCAACGTCGACGGGCCGGCCCGCTGAGGATCAGGAAGCGGGCTCCCGCTTCCCAGAATGATTACCTGCATGGCGCTCCTGGCATCGGGCACGTGATGTGCCGCGGCATCCTACCGAGAGGACGTATCGTTCTCCGGCATCGCTCACCTCTCCGGGCATCGGCGCTTGGCGAAACCGTCCGGCCCCGGTTGACCCGCTACCCGAGGGCGGCGGCCATCTCCTCCCGGGAGGCGAAGGCGGCGGCTCGGAGCGACGCCGGGTCAGGGCCGGCGGCCAGCAGCGAGCGGGACGAGCTGGCCAGTACCGTTCCCGGCTTGCAACCCCGGAACAGCTTGCCGACATCTTCGGCGGTGGCGCCTTGGGCGCCGACTCCCGGGGCCAGAATCGGACCCCCCAGCGAAGCCAGCGGGAACGTGGACGGGGCCAGGGTGGCGCCGACCACCACCCCCACCGTTCCCGGAAGGGAAAGTCCTCCGGTGTTCAGTTCGGCGATCCGGGCCAGCAGCATGTCCTCGACCGCCGGACCCTGGCCCGAGTCGGTCAGCGCCTCCTGCAGGGACCGGCCCTCCGGATTGGAGGTCCGCACCACCACGATCACCCCCTTCCCGTGCTCGACGGCGAGGTCGAACATCGGCTGCAGCGAGCCGAGGCCGAGGTAGGGCGTGGCGGTGACCGCGTCCGCGCAGAGAGGGTTCAGGGGATCGAGCCACGTCGAGGCGTAAGCCTCCATGGTGCTCCCGATATCCCCCCGCTTGGCGTCGGCGATGACCAAGAGGCCGGCTTGCCTGGCGTCGCCGATGAGGGCTTCGAGGGCGGCGATCCCGGCGGCACCGAATCGTTCGAAGAACGCCACCTGTGGCTTCACCACCGGGACCACCCCGGCGAAGGCGTCGACGCACCTGGCCCCGAAGTCCCGGAGGCCGGCAGCATCGTCGCTCAGGTCCCAGGCCCGGAGCAGCGACTCGGACGGATCGATCCCCGCGCACAGTGGCCCGGTCGTGTCGATCGCCGCGGCCAGCCGGGCGCCGAACCCCTCACGCAACCGGTCATCGGCCATGGGCAGCTCCGATCAGATCGCGCATCGCCCGGATCCCCCGCCGGGCGCACCACGCCTCCATCTCCTCCAGTATCCGCAGCGGGGCCCGGGGATCGCGGAAGGTGGCGGTTCCCACCTGGATCCCGTCGGCCCCGGCCATCAGCAGCTCGATGGCGTCGGCCCCCGTCATCACGCCACCCACCCCGATGATGGCGGCGCCGGGCAGCGCACACCGCACGTCGTACACGGCCCGCACCGCCACCGGATGGATGGCGGCTCCCGACAAACCGCCGCCGCCGGCACCGAGAAGCGGCCGTCGCCCCTCGATGTCGATGGTCATCCCCAGCACGGTGTTGATGAGCGTCACCGCGTCGGCTCCCGCTCCGACGGCGGCGCTGGCGATCTCGGCCAGGTCGGCCACGTTGGGGCTGAGTTTGGCCCACAGCGGCAGCCGATTCGCCTCGCGCACCACGGCCAGCACTTCGGCGGTCGCCTTGGCCGAGTGGGCGAACATCCGTCGCCGGTCCTCCACGTTCGGGCAGCTGACGTTGACCTCGATGGCGGTGAGGCCGTCAACGTTCGACAGCTGGCTTGCCGCCTCGGCGTAGTCAGCCACCCGCTGCCCCCAGATGCTGACCACCACCCGGGCGCCGGTCGCCGCCAGCCGCGGCAGGTCGTCGCGGGCCCATGCCTCGATTCCCGGACCCTGGAGTCCGACGCTGTTCAACATTCCCGACGGCGTCTCGTGGACCCGCGGCGCCGGGTTGCCCGGCCACGGTGCCGGAGAGATCGATTTGACCACCACCGCCCCGAGCGACGACAGCGGGAAATACGGCTCCAGCTCGTCGCCGTGTCCGGCGGTCCCCGACGCGGTCATCACCGGATTCCGGAGCTCCACGGCTCCGATGCGACAGGTGGTGTCCACGTCACCGGCGACCACCGCCCGCCAGGCTTTCCGCATCCGGCCGGCCCGCACGACGGCACTCATGAGCCGTGGTACTCCTGGAGTGACCGGACCGACAGTGGATGGCTGATCCAGTCGGCGATCCCGGCGGCCGCCGCCTTGAAGGCGGCCACGGTGGTCAGGCACGGCACCTGGTGGGCCAAGGCGGTGGCCCGGATGTGGAGGCCGTCGGCCCGCGGGCCGCGCCCCCGGGGGGTGTTGACCACCAGTTGGACCTTGCCGCCGGCGATGAGCTCGACGGCGTCGACCCCGGCGGTGCCACGGTCACCGACCTTGGCCACCACCGTCGCCACCGGGATGCCTTGGGCTTCGAGCAGGGCGGCGGTCCCCGAGGTGGCCGCCAGGTCGAATCCCATGGAAACGAACTGACGAGCCGCTTCCAGGCCAGACCGCTTGTCGCGATCGGCGAGCGAGAGAAACACGGTCCCGTCCACCGGGAGCCGGTTGCCGGCGGCGATCTGGCTCTTGGCGAAGGCCAGACCGAAGGTGGTCCCGATCCCCATCACCTCGCCGGTCGAACGCATCTCGGGCCCGAGCAGGGTGTCGACTCCCGGAAAGCGGTTGAACGGCAGCACCGCCTCCTTCACCGACACATGTCCGCCGACCGGGTCGCGCAACAGGCCCTCGGCCCGGAGCTCCTCGAGGGTGGCCCCGACCATCACCCGGGCCGCCACCATGGCCACCGGGACCCCGGTGGCCTTGGCCACGAACGGAACCGTCCGGCTCGCCCTCGGATTGGCTTCCAGCACATAGACCTGGTCGTCCTTCACCGCGAACTGCACGTTGCAGACGCCGCAGACGTCGAGGGCGTCGGCGATGACCCGAACATGGTGCTCGAGCTCGGCGATCACCTTGGCCGACAGGGTCTGGGGAGGAAGCGCGCAGGCCGAGTCCCCCGAGTGGACGCCGGCCTCTTCCACGTGTTCCATCACCCCGCAGATCACCACGTCGCCGGTGGCGTCACGCACCGCGTCGATGTCGACTTCCACCGCGTCCTCCAGGAACCGGTCCACCAGCACCCGGCGCTCGGCGGTCACCCCGCCCTCCCGGCTCAACATGGCGCCCATCGCCTCCACCGCCGCCACCAACCGCTCGTCGTCGTAGACGATCTCCATGGCCCGCCCTCCCAGCACGTAGGAGGGGCGGACCAGGACCGGATACCCGACCCCGGCCGCGACGGCCACCGCTTCGGCGGCCGTCGCGGCGGTCCCACCCGGCGGCTGGGGAATCCCCAGTTGGCCACACAGGGCGTTCCAGCGCTCGCGATCCTCGGCGAGGTCGATCGAGGCCGGCGAGGTCCCGAGCACCAGTTCCTCGGGGATGGTGGCCGCCAGTTTCAACGGGGTCTGCCCGCCGAGGCTGACGATGACCCCGACGACCCGGCCACCGTCCACCGAGGCGTTGATCTCGGCGTCGAGCACGTTGGCCAGGTCTTCGGGGGTGAGAGGCTCGAAGTAGAGGCGGTCCGAGGTGTCGTAGTCGGTGGAGACGGTCTCCGGGTTGCAGTTCACCATCACCGTTTCGAAGCCGGCGTCCCGGAGGGCGAACGATGCATGCACGCAGCAGTAGTCGAACTCGATGCCCTGGCCGATCCGGTTGGGCCCCGAGCCCAAGATGATGACCCGGGGCCGGGCCGACGGGGCCACCTCGTCTTCGTCCTCGGTGGTGGCGTAGTGGTAGGGGGTGTGGGCCTCGAATTCCGCCCCGCAGGTGTCGACGGTCTTGAAGGTGACCCCGGCGTCGAGGGCGAGCCGGATCCTCCGGACGTCATCCGCGCTCACCCCGCTCCCGAACAGGTGGGCCAGTTGGGCATCGGAGAACCCCAACCGCTTGAGCCGGCGCCACCCCCGCCGGTCGAGGTCGTCGACCGTGACCCCCAGGGTGACCTGGAGATCGAGGGCCATCCGGGCGTCGGTGATCGATGCCATCTCGGACAGGAACCAGGGATCGATGCCGGTGGCCGAGGCCAGCTGGTCGACCGACACCCCGCGGCGCAACAGCGATTCGAGCTGGAAGAGCCGCTCGGGGGTGGCGGTGATCACCGCCGCCTTCAGGTCCCCGACCGGCACCCGGTCGACCTCCGCCTCGGAGGCATCGGCGTTGAGCCCGGCCCGGCCCTGCTCCAGCGAGCGGATCGCCTTTTGCAGGGACTCGGGGAATGTCCTCCCGATGGCCATCACCTCGCCGACCGACTGCATCCGGGTTCCGAGCTCGTCGGTGGCGCCCGGCAGCTTCTCGAACGCCCACCGGGGAATCTTGGTCACGACATAGTCGATGGTCGGCTCGAAGGAGGCCGGGGTCACCCCGGTGATGTCGTTGGTCACCTCGTCGAGCCGGTAGCCGACGGCCAGCTTGGCGGCGATCTTGGCGATCGGAAAGCCGGTGGCCTTCGAGGCCAGGGCCGAGGACCGCGACACCCGCGGGTTCATCTCGATCACCACCTGGCGCCCGTCGACCGGGTTGACCGCGAACTGCACGTTCGACCCCCCCGTCTCCACCCCCACCCGACGGATGCAGGCGAAAGCGGCATCCCGCATGGTCTGGTACTCGACATCGGTGAGGGTCTGGGCCGGGGCGACGGTGATCGAGTCGCCGGTGTGGATGCCCATCGGGTCGACATTCTCGATCGAACAGATGACCACGCAGTTGTCGGCGTGGTCCCGCATCACCTCGAGCTCGAACTCCTTCTGTCCGGCGATCGACTCCTCGATGAGGACCTCGCCGATCGGGGAGGCATCGATGCCTTCGGCCGCCAGTTGGGTCAGGCGTTCACGATCGACGGCAATGCCGGTGCCGGCTCCCCCCAGGATAAAGCTCGGGCGGACCATGATCGGATAGCCGATGGTTTCCCCGATGGCCAGCGCCTCGTCGAGGGAGTGGGCAAAGCCGGAAGCGGGAACGGCCAGACCGATCTCCTCCATCGCCGCCTTGAACTTCTCGCGATCCTCGGCGGTGGTGATGGCGTCGGCATTGGCCCCGATGACCTCCACCCCGTAGGCATCGAGGACGCCCGCTGCGGACAGGCTCATGGTCAGGTTGAGGGCGGTCTGGCCGCCCAGGGTCGGCAGCAGCGCGTCGGGGCGCTCGCGCTCGATGATGGCGGCCAGCACGTCGTGATCGAGCGGTTCGACATAGGTCCGGTCGGCCATGGCCGGGTCGGTCATGATGGTGGCCGGGTTCGAGTTGGCCAGCACCACCCGGAACCCCTCTTCGGCCAGGACCCGGCAGGCCTGGGTGCCGGAGTAGTCGAATTCGCAGGCCTGACCGATGACGATGGGTCCGGACCCGATGACCAGGATCGAGTCGATGTCGGAACGGCGGGGCATCAGGCGGTGCCCGCTGCTCGACCAGCGCGGGAGATGGCGCCGGTGGCATCCATCAGCAGACGGAACTCCTCGAACAGATAGCGGGCGTCGTGGGGCCCGGGACCGGCCTCGGGGTGGTACTGGACGCTGAAGGCGGGGGTGTCCCGGCTCCGGAGTCCTTCGATGACCCCGTCGTTGAGGTTGACGTGGGTGACGTCGGCCGACGCCAGCGATCCCTCGGCCACCGCGTAGTTGTGGTTCTGCGAGGTGATCTCCACCTTGCCGGTGGCCAGTCGTCTCACCGGGTGATTCCCGCCATGGTGTCCGAACGGGAGCTTGTAGGTGGCGGCGCCGAGGGCGGAGGCCAGGATCTGGTGGCCCAGGCAGATCCCGAACACCGGCACGGTGCCGGCGGCGGCCAGCTTCCCGATCTCGGCGGTGATGGCCGGGAGCGCGGCCGGGTCGCCGGGGCCGTTGGAGAGGAAGACCCCGTCCGGTTCCATGGCCAGGACCTGGTCCGCCGGGGTCGAGGCCGGAACCAGCGTCACGGTGGCCAGTTCGCCGAGTTGGCGGAGCATGGCCTCCTTGATCCCGAAGTCGTAGGCCACCACCCGGTAGGGACCGTCCCCCCGGACACTGATCGTCTGGGTGGTCACCGCCGACACCAGGTCTCGACCATCGGTGGCTTCGGCTGCCCGGGCCGCGGTCAGCAAGTCCGACTCCGACCCGGTCCCGAAGGCACAGGGCATCGCCCCTTGGTGGCGGAGGTGGCGGGTCAGCCGCCGGGTGTCCACCCCACTGATGCCGGGGACCCCGTGCCGGACCAGGAAGGCCTCCAACGTCCCCTGCGACCTCCAGCTGCTCGGACGGTCGGCCAGGTCGCGCACGATGATCCCTCGACAGTGGGGCCGGATCGCCTCGTCGTCGGTCGGGTTCACCCCGTAGTTGCCGATGTGCGGATACGTGAAGGCGATGACCTGACCGGCGTAAGAGGGGTCGGTGAGTACCTCCTGGTAGCCGGACAGCACGGTGTTGAACACCGCCTCCCCGGTGGCGATGGAGCCGCCGGCGGCGTCGGCCGGCTGGGCGCCGATGGCGTCGCCCTCGAACACCTCGCCGTCGGCCAGCACCAGTCGGGCTTCGGTCCGCGGGGCGGTCCCGTTCCGTCCCGTCACCGGGTCGCCTCGCCGTCGACGACCACCGGTTCTCCCCGGCACACCGTGTGCCGGACCCGGCCAGTGAGGGTCCGACCGGCATACGGGGTGTTCCGGCTGCGGCTGGCCAGCGCCATCGGGTCGACCGTCCAGGTGGCGGTGGGATCGATCACGCACAGGTTGGCGGCCGACCCCACCCCGATCGGGCCTCCCTGACATCCGCCGCGGGCCGGGTCGAGCCCGGCGATGGCCGCCGGCTGCCAACTCATCAGCGCCAGGATCCGGGCCAGGGGGAGCTCGAGCTCGCCGATGGCCAGCGACAGGGCCGTCTGCAAGCCGAGCATCCCCGGGGGAGCGAGATCGAACGGGAGATCCTTGAACTCCGGGGCGTGGGGGGCGTGGTCGGTGGCAATGGCATCGAGCGTCCCGTCGGCCAGTCCCGCCTTCACCGCGTCGACGTCGGATTGGGGTCGCAGCGGGGGGTTGACCTTGAACACCGGGTCGTAGCCGACGGCCCGGGCATCGGTCAGCGAGAAGTGATGGGGGGCGGCTTCGGCGGTGACCGGCAACCCGGCGGCTTTGGCCTGCCGCACCAGGTCGATGGAGGCGGCGGTGGACAGGTGGAGGAAATGGATGCGGGCACCGGTGGACCGGGACAGGGCGATGTCCCTCCCGACCATCACCTCCTCGGCCAGCGCCGGCAGGCCGGGGAGGCCCAACCGGCTCGACCAGACACCTTCGTGCATGGCGCCGTCGCAGGCCAGGCTCCCGTCCTCGCAGTGCTGGGCGAGGGTGACGCCGAGGCCGCGGGCGTACTCGAGGGCCCGCCGCATCAGGCCGGCCGACTGCACCCCGGCCCCGTCGTCGGTGAACAGGTGGACCCCGAGGGCCGCGAGTTCGGCCATCGGGGCGAGGTGGTTTCCCTCCCGGCCGACGGTGATGGCCCCGGCCACCGCCACCTGGGCGGTGGCGGTGCGGGCCAACTCGAGGACGTTGCGAACGGCGTCGGCGGAGTCGAGGGGCGGGTTGGTGTTGGGCATGGCGACCACCGCGGTGTAGCCGCCCAGCGCCGCCGCCCGGGTGCCGGTCTCGATGGTCTCGGCCTCCTCCTGGCCGGGCTCCCGCAGGTGGACGTGGAGATCGACCAGCCCGGGGGCCACGGTGCACCCGCCGGCGTCGAGCACGGTGGCTCCGGGTGGCACCCCGAGCCCCTCGCCGATGGCGACGACGGCGCCGTCGGCCACGGCCACGTCGACCCGTCGCTCACCGGCGGCGTCGATCATCGTGCCCCCCCGGATGACCAAGGTGGGCGTAGCTCCACTCGGCTCAGGCATCGGCACTGCTCTCGGCCGGCCCGTGCCCGAGCATGAGGAAGAGCACCGCCATCCGGACGGCCACCCCGTTGCTCACCTGGCCGGTGATGTGGGCGGCGGGCAGGTCGGCGACCTCCGAGGCGATCTCCACCCCCCGGACCATCGGCCCGGGATGGAGGATGAGGGTCTCGGGCTTCAGCATCGCCGCCCGTCGGGCGGTGAGCCCGAACCCGGCCGTGTACTCCCGAAGGCTGGGAACGAACTCGCCGCTCCCCCGTTCGGACTGGAGTCGGAGCAGCGAGACCACGTCGGCCGATGGGAGCTCCCGGTCGATGTCGTGGCTGACGGCGACGATGGGCCACCCCTCGATCGACGGCGGCAAGAGGGTGGGCGGCGCCACCAGGGTCACCTCCGCGCCGAGGGCGGCATAGGCGGAGATCTGGGAGCGGGCCACCCGGCTGTGCCGGATGTCGCCGACGATGACCACCTGCAGGCTCTTGAACCGGTGCACTCCCTCGTCGCCCCCGCCCAGCGCCTGACGCACCGTATAGAGGTCGAGCAGGGCCTGGGTCGGGTGCTCGTGCCAGCCGTCGCCGGCGTTGATCACCGACGAACTGGTGACCCAGCCCGCCACTCGGGCCGGCGCCCCGGAGGACGGATGGCGGATGATGATGGCGTCGATCCCCATCGCCTCGATGGTCTCCACCGTGTCTCGGAGCGACTCGCCCTTCTTCACCGACGAGGACCCCGCCGCGAAGGACAGGACGTCGGCGGAGAGCCGCTTGGCGGCGGTCTCGAACGAGACCCGGGTGCGAGTCGAGTCCTCGAAGAACAGGGTGGCCACCGTGCGCCCCCGGAGGGCGGGAACCTTCGGATTGGCCCGGTGGCCGACCTCCACGAAGGAGTCGGCGACCCGCAGCACCTCGCCGATGCCGTCGGATCCGAGATCGTCGATGGCCAGAAGATGGAGAGGGAAGTCGTTCACTTCCCCACCAGATCCCCGAGAGCCACGCCCTCTTCGGTGACGTCGACCATCTCGTCGCGGCGGGTGGGGAGGTTCTTTCCGACGTAGTCGGGGCGGATGGGCAATTCCCGGTGCCCGCGATCGACCATCACCGCCAGCTGCACCGCCTGGGCCCGCCCGTACTCGCTGACCGCGTTGAGGGCCGCCCGGATGGTGCGCCCGGTGAACAGGACGTCGTCCACCAGCACCACGGTGGCCCCGGTGAGGTCGAAGCTGATGTCGGTCACCGCCTCCGGCAACACCGGGCGCAGCCCGATGTCGTCGCGGTAGAAGGCCACGTCGAGGATGCCGACCGGGATGGTGGTGTTCTCGACCGCCTCGAGGCTGGCGGCCAGCCGCTGGGCGATGGGGACGCCGCCGGTTTGGAGCCCGATCAGCACCAGGTGCTCCAGGCCCCGGTTGCGCTCGGCGATCTCATGGGCCATGCGGGTGATGGCTCGCTGGACGTCGGAAGCCGACATCACTTGGGCCCTGGGGACAAACACCGCGCCCCGCGGTCGTGCGTGACTGCGTTCGCGTTCGGCCACCGTTCCTCCTGTCCGTTCGGGCCTCACAGGACCCGCTTCACGGTCAGGCCTCGACTATACCGCGACCCTCACCTCGACGCGTCATCCCACCCGTCCCACCCCTCCCACTCGCCCCGCCGCCCCGCCGCCCTGCCGCGCCGCCGCCCCGCCGCTCCGCCGCCTGACCGGCGAACGGCGCCAGCCCGCTCCCGACGAACACGGTGAGCTGATCAACCAATTCGGCGCGGGACACCGTCCGCGCATCCACCCACCAGTCGGCGGCCATGAACACCGAACCCATGAGCGCATACCCCAGGGTGGCGGCGGGGGTGGGATCGGCGCCGGCCATCTCCAGACCCTCCGCCAGGAGGGCACCGACCTGCTCGCCCACCGACACCAGCAGCCGGCGCTCGCCGAGCGAGCGGCCGAAGCCGGCGGCTCCCTGGACCAGAAACCGGAACAGCGCCGGCTCGTCTTCGACGAATTGGCAGAAGGCGTCGATGGCCCCGCGCAAGGCCGCCGGGAGCTGGCGATCGTTCGCCACCAGTGACCCGATCCGCACTGCCAGCTCGCCCGACACCTCGGCGGCCAAGGCGTCGGCCAGCGACGCCTTGTCCTCGAAGACGGCATAGAGGGCGGGTTTGGTGTAGCCGGCGACACCGGCGATCGCCGTCATCGAGGCGTCGGGACCCAGCCGGGCGATGGCCTGGCGGGCGGCGGCCATCAGCTGGCGGCGCCGGTGCTCGGGATCGGGGCGGGGCCCGGGGGGCCGTCCTCGGCGGACCGGGCGGGCGGCCATGGCGGTGTTCCCCATGGATCCAGTATAAAGTACCAGTGGTAGTTAATGTGTCGATTCTCCGGGAAGGACAGATGATGAAGCTCGACCCGATGGGCCCGATCCGCGGGATGGTGGCGTCCACCATGCGCAGCAAGTTCGGCAAGCCGCTGGTGTCGTTCGACGACTCCCCCGGCGACCCGGGGCTCTTCGGCCCGGATTCGGTCACCTGGCGGGTGCACTCGGACACGCCGGCCATGCTCATCGG
Source organism: Acidimicrobiales bacterium (assembly GCA_035551535.1). Classification (GTDB taxonomy): domain Bacteria; phylum Actinomycetota; class Acidimicrobiia; order Acidimicrobiales; family RAAP-2; genus DASZIT01. The sequence continues at coordinate 23,792 of DASZNG010000011.1, forward strand.
CGGGGTGTCCTCGCTGTTGCTGCAGACGCTCCATCCCGGGGCCATGGCCGGGGTGGCGGATTTCTCCGTCTACGAGGAGGATCCGCGGGGCCGGCTGCAGCGGACCGGCACCTTCGTGGGCGGGACCATCTTCGGGTCCACGGCCACCGCCGAGAAGCTCATCGACACGGTGAAGAAGGTGCACGAGTCGGTGCAGGGGATCCGACCTGACGGTCTCCCCTATGCCGCGTCGGATCCGGATCTCCTCCGTTGGGTGCACGTGGCCGAACACGCGCAGTTCCTGCGGTCCAACCAACTGTTCGGGGTCCGGCCCCTGCGGGCCCCGGACGTGGATCGGTACTTCGCCGAGGTCGCCGAGATCGCCCGGCGACTGGGTGCGACCCGGGTGCCCACCGATGCCGCCGGTGTCGAGGCGTATTTGACCGCGGTCCGGCCCGAACTCGCCTTCGGGGATCAGGCGGCCCGGGGTCTCCAATTCCTGCTGGCACCCAACATCGGCGGTGTGGTCGACCAGGCCGCCTATGCCCCGTTGATCCGGGCGGCCATCTCCATCCTTCCCGACTGGGCGTCACGGATGCTGGGGGTCTGGCAGCCCTGGCCGGAGTTGGTGGCCACCCGCGGTGCCGTCTGGGGCCTGTGCCGGGCCATGCGCATGGTCATGCCCCGCAACGAGGCCTTCAGCCGTTCGGTGCGCCGGGCCCGGGCATTGCCGGAGCCTGCCGCCGCCTGATGTCAGGCCCGAAGGCGACCGGCCAGGGTGGCCAGCACCCCGTTGACGAAACGCCCGGAATCGTCGGTGGAGTAGCCGGAGGCGAGCTCGACCGCCTCGTTGAGGATCACCGCGGTGGGCACGTCGGTAGAGCCCAGCAATTCGGCCACCGCCAGCCGGAGGACGTTCCGGTCGACCACCGCCATCCGGTCGAGGTCCCAGCCGATGGCGGCGCCGTCGATGAGCCCGTCGATCTCGGCTCGCCTGTCCTCCACCGCCCGCAGCAGCGCCACCGTGTAGGGATCCGGCGGGACCATCAGCGCCTCGAGGACCGCCGACGGGGGGTCATCCTTCAGCTCTGCCTCGTACATGAGGGAGAGGGCCCGCTCTCGGGCCTGGTGTCGGGGCGAGGTTTCCATGGTGGGAGACACGAGGGCCAGCTGGAGCCACGAGGCTTCCCCGGCGCGGACCGTACGGTCAGGCTCGGGTCAGGTACTCGCCCGACCGGGTGTCGACCTTGATCATCTCACCCGGATTGACGAACAACGGCACCTGCAGCACCAACCCGGTCTCGACAGTGGCCGGTTTGCGGGCCCCGGACACCCGGTCACCCTGGACGCCGGGCTCGGTCTCGGTCACCTTCAGCTCGACGGCGGCGGGTAGGTCCACCCCGACGATCTCGGTCCCGAAGAACTGGAGGACGGCATCGTCGCCCTCCTTCAGGTAATTGGCCGAGTCGCCCAGCGAGGCGGTCGTCACCTGGAGCTGCTCGTAGGAGACGGTGTCCATGAACACGTAGTCGGAGCTGTCCCGGTAGAGGAACTGCATTTCCCGCTTGTCGATGATCGCCTGCTCGAGCTTCTCGTCGGCCCGGTAGGTGCGCTCGATCACCGCGCCGGTCCTGACGTTCTTCAGTTTGGTCCGCACGAAGGCGCCGCCCTTGCCCGGCTTCACGTGCTGGAATTCGACCACGGCAAACAACCCTTCGGGGAGATCGAGGGTCATGCCATTCCGGAGGTCGTTGGTGGAGACAGCCATCAGACAGGAACTTCTTTCGGGAACTGGGTGAGGGAACGGCTACCGCCCTCGGTCACCACCAAGGTGTCCTCGATGCGTACCCCACCGGTGTCGGGCAGGTACACGCCCGGCTCGACGGTGATGACGGCGCCGGGGGCGAGGATAGCAGTTGACCCTGGCCCGACCGACGGGGCCTCGTGGATGTCGAGGCCGACGCCGTGGCCGGTGCCGTGCTCGAACCGCTCGCCCCATCCGGCATCGTCGATCACCTGCCGGCAGACCTGGTCCACGGCTCCCGTCTCCGTGCCCGGAGCCACCGCCGCCACCCCGGCCCGCTGGGACTTCGCCACCACCTCGAATACCCGGGCCAGCTCGCCGGCCGGCTCCCCCCCGACACAGAAGGTCCGGGTCATGTCCGAGCGGTACCCGTCGAAGACGGCGCCGAAGTCGACGACCACCGGGTCCCCGGGCCGGATCTGCCGGCCGCCCGGGCGGGCGTGGGGCTTGGCCGAATTCTCGCCCGAGGCCACGATGGTCTCGAAGGCGCTGTCCTCGGCCCCGGCCAATCGCATGGCGTGATCGAGGGCGGCGGCAAACCCCGACTCGGTCAGCGGCGGGGCGGATCCGTTGCCCGAGCCCACTGCCGCCAGCATCGGGAGCACCGCGGCCAGCCCCTGATCGGCGATGGCGGCGGCCCGTTCCATCCGGAGGATCTCGTCGGCGTCCTTCACCACCCGGAGCCCCTCGATCAGAGCCCGGGTGGGAACCAGCTCGGCCGCGGCGAAGATCTCCGCCCACGAACGCTGTGCCGCCCAGGTCACGTCGTCGGCCTCCAGACCGAGCCGGGCGGCGGATCCGGTTGCGCCGGCCAGCGCCTCCCGCTGGGCCTGGACCCCGCCCACCACGATGGTCACCTCGTCGGCGCCGGCGGCGCCGAGTTGCTCGGCCGACTGGGTCCGGTACCGCCCGTCGGTGGTCAGCATCGCGCCGTCGGCGCCGACCAACAGCAAGCCGGCCGACCCGGAGAACCCGGTGAGCCAACGGATGTTGGCCGGGGTCGTGACCAGCAACGCCTCGACGCCGGCTCCGTCGGCGTCCGGGTCGGCAAACCTGTTTCGCAGTCGGTCAAGCCTCCCCGTGACCGACAGCGGCGGGAGCGGATCAGGGGCGGTCGTCGCCGACACCTCAACGCTCCGATCGGGCGACGAGGATGCGGTGGACCGCCTCCACCGCCAACGCATACCCCAACCCACCGAATCCGGCGATGCAACCGTCGGCCACCGGGGCGATCACCGACAGGTGCCGGAACGGCTCGCGGGCAGCGGGGTTGGAAAGATGCAGCTCGACCACCGCCCCGTCGAACGCGGCCAGCGCATCGTGCAGCGACCACGAGGTGTGGCTGAGGGCCCCGGCGTTGACGATGATGGCCGCCGCCCTCCCCCTGGCGCCGTGCACGGCCTCGACCAGCTCCCCCTCGTGGTTGGTCTGGAGGTGCTCGACGTCCAGCCCGAACCCGACCGCCGCCTTGGTGGCGGTGGCCACGTGATCGGCCAACGTCTCGGGTCCGTAGATGTCCGGCTCCCGGTCACCCAACAAGTCCAGGTTGGGCCCGGAGAGCAGCACGATGAGTCCGGAATTGCTCATGAGGTGGGTTCCATCTCTGCCAGGGTAGCGAGCACCTCGACCGGTGCGACGTTCCGCACCGGTTCGGGCCCGTCGGGACCGTCGAGTACGAAGGTCAGGTCGTGGTGGGCCTTCTTGTCCCGGGCCATGAACGAAAGCAGCTCTTCGGCATCGGCGCCGGCAGGCAGATCGCCGGGCAGGTCGAAGGCGCCGACCACCCGGCGGTGGAGCTCGACCCGGGCGTCGTCGATCCGTCCGAGCCTCCGGGCCAACCGGGCGGCGAAGACCAGACCGATGGCCACCGCCTCCCCGTGGCGCAGATCCCCGTCCGGCTCCGGCCCGAAGGCGGCGGCCTCCAGGGCGTGGGCCAGCGTGTGCCCATAGTTGAGGATCATCCGGCGGTCACCCTCCCGCTCGTCGGACGCCACCACCTCGGCCTTGATCTGCACGCACCGGGCTACCTGGTCGGCGAGGTCGAGATCGAGGAGGAACTGGTCGGGTGGGGACGCCGTCCCCGACGCCAAGGACCGGTCGAGGAAGGCGTACTTGGCCATCTCGCCGCGCCCCGAGGCCCACTCCCGCGGCGGGAGGGTGGCCAGCACCTCCGGATCGCACAGGACGGCCCGGGGTTGCCAGAACGCCCCGACCAGGTTCTTCCCCTCGGGAAGATTGACGCCGGTCTTGCCGCCGATGGCGGCGTCCACCTGTCCGAGCAAGGTGGTCGAGACGTTCACGTAGGCGGTCCCCCGGTGAAAGGATGCCGCCGCGAAGCCGGCCAGGTCGGTGACCACCCCGCCACCGACCGCCACCACCACATCGGCCCGGCTGAGGCCGGCCCGGGCAAAGCCCCGGCACAGTTCCTCGATCGCGCTCAGCGACTTGGCCCCCTCGCCGTCCGGCACGGTGAACACGTCGAACGGCAGGCCGGGATCCACCTCCACCGGGATGCCGGCCTGAGTGACCATCGCCGCCCGCCGGGCGGAGGGGACCGACTCCGAGACCGCCTCGGGCAACCGATGGCGGGCACCGTCGCCCACCACCACGTCGTAGGCCCGGTCACCGAGCGCCACCGGGATGCGGATCACGCCTCCGCCCCGATCTCGCCGTCGGCCAGACCGGCGCCGGCCAACACCCGCTCGACCACGTCCTCCGGGGTGAGCTCGTCGACGTCGATCACCAGGTGGGCGATGGAGGCGTAGAGGGGGCGGCGGATCCGATCGAGCCCGGCCAGCGACGCCACCGGGTCGTCCCCGATGAGCGGCCGGCCTTCGCCGCGCCCGACCCGGCTCCCGAGAGTCGCCGGATCGGCCCGCAGCCACACCACCACCCCGGCCCCGGCCAACCGCGCGCGGTTCGCCTCGGAGAGGACCGCCCCTCCGGCTACCGATATCACCACCGGAGTGGGACCGGCCACGGCTTCGGCCAGCACCCGGCTCTCCTCGGCCCGGAAGGCCGCCTCCCCGTCGGCGGCGAAGATCTCCGGCACCGTCCGGCCGGTGGCCGCCAGCACCTGGGCGTCGGAGTCGAAGAACGTCCACCCGAGCCGGGCGGCGGCCAGCCGCCCGACCGTCGTCTTTCCGGCACCCATCATCCCGACCAGCAACAGCCGGTCAGGCATCGGGTGGCGGCGAGCCGGCGGCCGACGGCGTCTCTCCCAAGCTCTTCAGGAAGGCCACCCGGTTGCGCCGGAACTCGGTCACCGAATCGCCGCCGAACTTGCGCTGTGCCTCTTGGGCGAGGACCAGCGCCACCATGGTCTCGGCCACCACGCCCATGGCCGGCACCGCGGTGACATCGGTCCGCTCCTTGAACGACACGGTGGTTTCCTTGGTCACCACGTCGACCGTCTCGAGGGTCGGACGGTTGAGGGTGGCCAGTGGCTTCATCGAGGCCCGGGTCACGATGGGGGAACCGGTGGAGACCCCGCCCTCGATCCCGCCGGCCCGATGGGTCTCCCGCATGTACCCGCCTCCGAGCTTGCCGGCCAGGGCCGTCTCCCGATCCTCGGAATCGGGGTCGGCGACCCGGATGGCGTCGTGGGCCACCGAGCCGCGCAACGCCGGTAGGTCCAGTCCCTCGCCGATCTCCACCGCCTTGATGGCCTGGATGCTCATCAGCGCCTGGGCCAACCGGGCGTCGAGGCGCCGGTCCCACTGCGCGTAGCTGCCGAGTCCGACCGGGACCCCGTAGGCGATGATCTCGGCCACCCCTCCGAGCGAGTCGCCGTCCTTGGCCGCGGCCTTGATGGCCGCCACCATCCGGGTCTCGGCTTCGGGGTCGGCGCTCCGAACCGGAGACTCGTCGATGCGAAGCCGGTCATCGAAGGTCGGCAGCACGCCCGCCTCCGACCGCTCGGGTCCGATCTGGACGATGTGGCTGACCAGGTCGACGCCGATCTGGGCCAGGAGCAGCTTGGCCAGGGTCCCGGCTGCCACCCGGGCGGCGGTCTCCCGGGCCGACGCCCGCTCGAGGACGTCGCGGGCGTCGTTCAATCCGTACTTGAGCATGCCGGCCAGGTCGGCGTGACCGGGCCGGGGCTGGGTGAGGATCTTGGTGGGGAGGCCGGGAGCCGGTGACATCTCCGCTTCCCACTTGGGCCATTCGGTATTGGCGATCTCGATGGCAATCGGCGATCCGAGGGTGCGGCCGTGGCGGACCCCCGCCACCAGGGTCACCTCGTCGGCTTCGAAGCGCATCCGCGGTCCGCGCCCGAAGCCGAGGCGGCGGCGGGCCAGCCCGTACTGCAGGTCTTCGGTGGTGACCAGCAGGCCGGCGGGCATGCCCTCCACGATCACCACCAGAGCGCGTCCATGGGACTCTCCGGCGGTCAGATAGCGAAGCATCGAAGCAAATCTACTCGGGGTGCCGAGCCCCCACGCTCTAGGTCGTCCCGAAAAAGCTGTGGGCCAGGTGGGCCCCGAAGAACACCGCCAGCACCGCGCCCACCGCCAGCGCGGGGGCAAACGGGATCCGGGTCTTCCGACCGGAGGCCAGCACCGCCATCATCACCAGCCCGAAGACCATGCCGATCACGAAGCCCCCGAAGAAGGCGAAGTAGGCGTGGACCAGGCTCAGGTAGCCGACGCAAATTCCGATCACCCCGGCCAGCCGGACGTCGCCGAACCCCATTCCCTGGGGGATGAACCACCAGATGGTGAAGAAGAACCCGAACGCCACCGCGCCGGCGATGGCCGACCCGCTCAGGTGCTGCCACTGGTGGTCGACCGCCGAGGTGGCCACCAGCAGTGGGACCATGAGCACGAGAGCGGCGTAGATGAGCCGGCGGGGAACCAGACGGTAGGACAGGTCGGTCACCGCCACCACCACCAGCAGTGCGAAGAGCACACAGAACGGCGCCAGCACCAGGTCGGTTCCGAAGTGCGCCGCCCCCAGGCCGAACAGGGCCCCGGTGAGAACGGCCGCCATCACCGTCCGGACCGCGGACGGTCCCTGGACGACCAGGTGGGTGGGGGTCGCGACCGGCTCGGGGTCGGCGAGAAGGTCGGGGTCGGCACCCGGTGCCGCGTCGGCGTCGGCGTCGGCGTCGGCGTCGGCGTCGGCGTCACCTGCCTCGGCGGCCTCGGCCCGCTTGCGTGCCTCGTCCAGTTGGCTGCGCTCGGCCAACCGCTGGCCGAGGGGGTCCAACACGCCACCGGCCGCCAGTCCGGCGATGGTCGCCCCAGCGACAAGGACTGCGTTCACCCGGTGAAACGTACCGGACGATCCCGGTGAACGGGCGCATCGTTCGCGCACCGGAGGCAAACGCCGGTACCGAACGCCGTTGGTCACGCGCTTCGCTCACGCCTGTCATCATTGGGGGCGTGACCCCCGCCCGGCCCCAGGTGCCCTCCGATGCTCACGAATGGATCAGCTTCAAGGACCCGGACGAGGAGCGGACCTGGCAGTTCGACGTGACCTTTCTGACCAGCCCCTGGACCTGTATCTACGGACAGGGTTGCCAGGGCGTCCTCACCGGTCCGGCTCCGGAACTCATCCAGGGCTGCTGCTCCTACGGCGCCCACTTCACCGGGAAGAAGGACGCTCGCACCGTCGAGAAGGCGGCGGCGGAGCTGACTCCCGACCTCTGGCAATTCCATCGGCAGGGGCGCAAGGGGGTGGTGAAGAAGCTGCCGGACGGCGAGCTCGCCACCCGCATGGTCGACGGAGCCTGCATCTTCTTGAACCGGCCCGGCTTCGCGGCCGGCGCCGGGTGCGCACTGCACAAGTCAGCCGAGCGGCAAGGGCGGAGTCATGTCGAACTGAAGCCGGAGGTGTGCTGGCAGCTCCCCCTCCGGCGCGAGGACGAATCGTCGCCCGACGGCCACGTCACCTCGGTGATCCGCCAGTGGGACCGCCGCCATTGGGGCGAGGGGGGCGAGGAGTTCCATTGGTGGTGCACCGAGGATCCCGCCGCCTTCATCGGGCACGAGCCCGTGTACGTGAGCATGCAGACCGAACTCGTCACCATGACCGGCAAGAAGGTCTATCGCCGGCTCCGCGCCTACCTGGATGAGCGGATGATGCCCCGGACCAAGGTGGCCCTCCTCCCCCATCCCGCCACCCGCCGGTAGGCCTCACCGCGGTCACTCGGCCAGCGGGTCGTCCTCGGCATAGGTGGACCGGCTCGGAGCCGTCCCCAGGATCTCGTCGTACTCGTCCTCGGTGGCCAGGCACCACGACGCGTGCTTGTCGTCAGGTTCGGCACCGCACTCGGGACAGCTCCGGTTCGCGGTCGCGACGGAGCGCTTGAGACTGCGTGCCTCCTCGAAACGGCGATGCCGACCCTTCTTCACCGAACAACTCCTTGTCCCCGGACTGTCCCCGACCCAGGCGGCGCCCACGCAACCCACCGGGCCAGGGCAGCCGCCGTCCTCGATCGCCCTCAGTGTAGTGCGGGCCGCCAGCGGTCGTAACGCGCAAAAGCCCACTGTACGATCGTTGGGTGCCCGAAGGATTCGACCCCCAAGCCATGATCGAGCGGTTCCGGGACCGGGCGAACGCCGTCCGCACCCGGGGCCTTCCCCCCATCGAGGGAGCTGAGCGTGTGCGGTTCAAGGAGCAGATGCAGGCCGACTTCATGGACTACGCCATGATCGGTGACGCCCAGGCGGAGTTGGTGGACGGGATTCTCACCCTCCGGATCGACCTGCGGCCGAAGGACCCCATCGACCCGAGCTGAGCCGGCGGCCGACGGGCGGGAGCCGGTCAGCCTCCGTAGTTCATCCGGGTGTCCTCCATCCGGAGCACCTCCGCCCGCCCCGCCTCGGCGTCGGGCGCCGCCCCGCCGTCGATCCGTTCCCCCACGTCGACTACCTCGCCGATAAACAGGACGTGGCTGGCTTCCGGGGCGGGACCGGTCTCCAACCCCACCGTCTGGCGTACCCCGCAGGCCAGCCAACCGGCGGCGGCGGCCAGGACCGGCACCCCTCCGGACACCTCGACCACCAGTTCACCCTGGATGGCGGTGACGGCCCCGTCGGTCCCGATCTCCACCTCGGTGGCCGGCTTCACGAACCGGCGCACCACCGCCCGGTCGGCCCGGGCGAGGATCGAGATCGAGAACACCCCGCTCTCGCCGATCAGCCCGGCGGTGACCGCGCCGGTCTCCACCGCCACCGCCACCAGCTTCGGGGTGGTCGACACCTGCATGACCAGATTGGCAGCCATCAGGTTGGCCCGCTCGCCGGACCGGCTTCCGACCACGAAGAGCCCGGTGGGCATCGACCACAACACCCGGCGCCTTCGGCGGTCGTACTCCTCGGGGTCCTGGCCGTCGGGGATGGGTCCGGTGATGCCGGTCCCGGTGGGCACGTCCTCAGCTCCCGAACGGGTCGACGTTGGCCGGGGCGGTGGTGGTGGTGGTGGAGGGCACCTTGCCGGTCACCGCGGTGATGCGGTCGAGGGCGGTGGCCATCTGGGACTGGGCCTTGACCCGCAAGCTGGCCGAGGTGGCCAGCAGCTTCTGGTCACCGCCGGCCCCGTTATAGCAGTCGGTTCCCGCGTCATAGGCGGTGCTGTAGGCGGCGGACAGGTCGTCGGAGAGCTTCTGGTCGGGGGTGGGCAGGTTGCCGTTGGCGGTGCCGGAATCGTCCACCAGCAGTCCGCACACCGATCGGATCTCCCCGGCCGGGTCGTGCTGACGGAAGGCCAGGTCTACGTTCTTGATGTCGACTTCGACGGTGCCGATCGACGCCCCGGCGCCCGCCCCGGCGACCCAGGCCGCCACCTGATGGGCCGGGGTCCCCGACTGTTCCTGGGCGGCACACCCGGCCAACACCATCGAGCCGATGGCCACCGCCGCCACCGCGGCCAGGCCGGCCGGCCATCCGACGGTCAAGCCGGGTACCCGGTGCGGTCGGATCGCCACGACGGATCGAGCTGTCGGAGGAACGTGGCACACCGCTCTTCCTCGCGGTGCTCACCGATCGAGCCGGCCGCCGAGCGGAGGCCGTCGAGGCACCGGAGGAACGGACGGTTCTCCTCATGGGCCCATTGCACGGTGCCCGATCCCTTCCAGCCTGCCCCCCGCAGCGCGTCCAGCCCGCGGTGGTAGCCGACCCGGAAGTAGGCGTAGGCCTCGACATCGTCGCGGGCCAGAGACCCGAGGGCGGCCCAGGCGGCCAGCGACTTCGGCTCCGACCGCACCACATCGGCCACCGCGTGGCGACGCCGCTCCCCGGGTTGCTCGAGGGCGGATCCCAGCGCGGTCACCACCGCTTCCGATTCGGGCGGCAGGATCGTCTCCGGGAGCCCGGCGGTCAACCTCACCGGTGACGCGTCCGACGTCGGTTGGGCAGGTGCGCTCATGGACAGGAGTGTAGGGCGGGGCCGGCCGCGCCCTCCTTCGCCCCCACCGCGGTCGGACGGCGGCGGCCGCCATTAGACGAAGCTGACCAGGTGGTAGTTCTTCTTGCCCCGCCGCACCAGGAGGTACCGCCCGGCCAGCAGGTCGTCGGCCACCAACATCCGGTCCACCTCGGTCTCCCGCCGGTTGTTCACGTAGACGCCGCCTTGCTCGACGGTGGTGCGGGCCTGGCTCTTGGACTTGACCCCGATCTCCACCAGCAGATCGACCAGGGGCAGACCCCCGGCCTCGAGCCGGCTCCGGGCCATCTGGGTGGAGGGGGCGTCGGCAAAGACGTCGAGGAGCGAACGCTCGTCGAGCTCCGCGACCTCGGCGCCGAACAGCGCGGCCGCCGCCCGTTCCGCCCGTTCGGTCTCGTCGGCCCCGTGCACCAGGGTGCACACCCGGCGGGCCAGTTCCCGTTGCGCCTCCCGGCGCTCGGGGTGGTCGGCGGTGACCTGGTCGAGGGCCAGGATCTCGTCCCGGGAGAGAAAAGTGAAGTAGCGGAGGTAGGTGCCGACCACTGCGTCCTCGCTGCGGATGAAGAACTGGTAGAGCTGGTACGGGCTCGTCCGGTTGGGGTCGAGCCACACCGTCCCGGTCTCCGTCTTCCCGAACTTGGTCCCGTCGGCCTTCAGCACCAACGGGGTGGTCAATCCCCACACTTCGGCATGGCGCACCTTGCGGACCAGGTCGATGCCGATGGTGATGTTCCCCCACTGGTCGCTGCCCCCGAGCTGGAGGGTGCAGTCGCACTGGTCGAACAGCTGGAGGAAGTCGTAGGCCTGCAGCAGCATGTAGCTGAACTCGGTGAACGAGATGCCCTGCCCGTCGCGGTCGAGCCGTGACCTGACCGAGTCCTTGGCCACCATCTGGTTGACGGTGAAATGCTTGCCGACGTCGCGCAGGAAGTCGAAGAGGCCGAGGGTGGTCAACCAGTCGGCATTGTTCAGCAACCGGGCCGGTGCCTCGCCACCGGAATCGAAGTCGAGGAACCGTTCGAGCTGGCCCTGGATGCCATGGAGATTGGCCTGCAGCGATTCCGCCGTCAGCAGCGATCGTTCCTCCGATCTGCCGCCGGGATCCCCGATGAATCCGGTCCCGCCCCCGGCCAGGGCGATGGGTCGGTGTCCGGCCAGCTGGAGGCGCCGCAGGTTGCACAGCTGCAGGAGGTGGCCGACGTGGAGGCTGTCGGCGGTGGGGTCGAACCCGGTGTAGGCGGTCAGGCGGTCGGCGTCGAGACGGGCCTCGAGGGAAGGGTCGGTCATCTGGTGGATGAGCCCCCGGAAGCGGAGATCCTCGGCAAGTCCGGACATGGACTCAGCCTGCCACGTCGGCACCACCCGCCGGCTCCATCGACGCCGCCCGCCCCCGCGACCATCGCCGCCGACCGCCGCGCCCCCGATGAAGACCGATACGCTCCCGAGGGCCGGTCGTCGGTGACGGCAGCAGCGTTCCGCCCAGCAATCAAGGAGTCCGCGGTGCCAAATCCCTACCTCGAAGGCAACTTCGCTCCGGTACTCGAAGAGCTGACCGAGGCGCACCCGTTGCCGGTCACCGGCGTCGTCCCTCCCGACCTCGAAGGCCGCCTGCTCCGCAACGGGCCCAACCCGGTGTCGGTGCCGGCCGATGACCGCCAGTACCACTGGTTCACCGGCGACGGGATGATCCATGACATCTCCCTGGCCGGGGGCAAGGCGGTCGGCTACCGGAACCGCTGGGTCAGAACCCGCAAGCTGGCGGCCGAGATCGGCACCGATCCGCCCAACGGTCCCCAGGAGCCGCTCAACGGGCCGGCCAACACCCATGTCATCCGTCATGCCGGCACCACCCTGGCCCTGGTGGAGTCGGGTTTCCCCCATGCGCTGTCCAGCGATCTCGAGCGGGCCCGGGTCCACGACTTCGACGCCGCCCTGGCGTCGCCGATGACCGCGCACCCGAAGGTCGACCCGGACACCGGGGAGCTCGTCTTCTTCGGTTACGACGTCTTCGGACCGCCCTTTCTCCGCTGCCACACCGTCGATGCCACCGGCACCCTCACCCGGAGCCAGGACATCGACATCCCGCGGGCGGCGATGATGCACGATTTCGGGGTCACCGCCTCCCGGGTGGTGTTCATGGACCTTCCGGTGGTCTTCGACCTGGATCTGGCGGCCACCGGGCAGTCGCTCCCGTTCCGGTGGATGCCCGAGTCCGGCAGCCGGATCGGGGTGATGCCTCGCCAGGGCGGCGATGGGGACGTCACCTGGATCGGTATCGACCCGGTCTACGTGTTCCACGTGCTCAACGCCTACGACGACGGCGACGCGATCGTGATGGACGTCATCCGGTACGACTCGGCGTTCGACACCGCCCCCGGTGAGGCCATCGCCTCCAGCCCCCCGGCGTTGGCCCGGTGGACCATCGACGCGACGAGAAACCGGCTGGTCGAGACCCGGCTAGATGACGCCCCGGTGGAATTCCCGCGGATGGACGACGATGTCGCCGGCCGGCCCCACCGCTACGGCTATTGCACGCTGTTGGGATCCGAGCCCGAGACCGAGGAGGCGATCGGCCTCATCAAGTACGACCTCCAACGGGACGAAACCATCCGCTTCGACCCGGGCGAATCCCGGGCGCCGGGCGAGCCCGTCTTCGTCCGGGCCGCCGACGGCGGCGGCGAAGACGAAGGCTGGGTGTTGAGCGCTGTCTACGATCGCGCCCGCGACGCCAGCGATCTGGTCATCCTCGATGCCACTTCGTTCGCCGGGCCACCGGTGGCCACCGTGCACCTCCCGGCCCGGGTGCCGTTCGGGTTCCACGGTTCGTGGCTGCCGTCCACTTCCTGACCAGGACCGACTGGTAAAGTTGGTCCGCTCGCACAACCGCGGCAGCGGCGGGTGACGTCAATCCGGGCGTCGTGCGTGGGAAACTTTCCGAGATCACGTCGGTGGGATGCAGCGTCCCGGCCGATCGACAGGACGAGCGACAGGCCAACTTCTTGCCTCCACCCATCGACCATTCTCAGAGCGGCACCTGCTGTCCCGACCGGCGGACGCACCGGCGGACGCACCGGCGGACGCGGGCCGGCGTGAGCGGAGCGCACGGAGCGCATGGCCGGTAACAACGAGTTCCCCGGGCCGATCCTCGGGGGTCAGATCCCGATCCCCCGCCGGGCGGGGGCGCCGATGCCCCCCTCGACCCAGCCCCGGCTCAAGCCGGCAAAACGGCGTCGCCGCACCGGGGAGCGGGTCTTGCGGATCGTCATCCTCCTCCTCATCATCATCGTGGTCCTGGCTGCCAGCGGCTACGGCTATTTCCGTTACGAGTGGGGCCAGATCAAGACCGCGGTCTGCCCCAGCTGCGTGGCCGTGGCCAACGGCGCGCCGTACAACGTGCTGGTGATCGGGTCCGACACCCGGACCGGGGAGACCGCCGCCCAGGCCCAGCAGTTCGGCAGCGCCACCACCGCCGGTGGCCAGCGGAGCGACACCATCAAGATCGTCCATGTCGATCCCGCCGCCGGAACCGCCAGCACCCTTTCGATCCCCCGGGACACCTTCGTGACCCTGTCGGGCGTGCCGGCCTCGTCGGGGGTGTCGAGCAAGAACAAGATCAACGCCGCCTTCGCCGCCGGCCCCAACGATCCGAACCCCAGCGGCACCGGCGCCAACGGGGTGGTCCAGACGGTGGAGAACACCTTCGGCATCCCGATCAGTCACTGGATCGTGGTCAACTTCTTCGGGCTGACCGACGCGGTCAACGGGCTCGGTGGGATCAAGATGAACTTCCCCTATCCGGTCAAGGACTACGGCGACTGCAACGCCAACGGCGTCTACAGCAACTGCACGGGTCTGAACATCCCGACCGCCGGCTGCCAGGCGATCAACGGCACCCAGGCGCTGGCCCTGTCCCGGTCCCGCCACTTCGAGTACTACAAGGGCGGGACGTGGGTGAGCGACTACTCGTCGGACATCGGCCGTATCACCCGGCAGAACCTGGTCATCGAGGCCGTGGTCAACAAAGCCAAGTCGACGTACAACCCGATCCAGGCGGCATCCTTCATCTCCTCGCTCACCCACGACGTGACCCTCGACGACCAATTCAGCTCGGGGATGCTGTTGAGCCTGGCCGAGCGTTACCACGCCTTCTCCGGATCCAGCCTCCAGAACTACACCGTCACCACGGTGGGGGCGAGCTACGCACCCTACGGGGGCGAGGCGGTGCAGGTCGTCCAGCAACCCCAGACCCAGCAGACCATCACCCAATTCCTGGGTGGTTCCACCGGGACGGTGACCACTCCTCCGCTCGACAGCTACGGGAGCCCGATCCCGGTGCCGACGGTGACCACCACCACCGCCCCGGCGTCGACCGCCACCACCGCCGCCAGCGCGGCACCGCCCCCGACCACCGCGGCGTCGAGCGTCCCCTCCTACGATCCGACCCCCTGCTGAGCGGCCGCCCCCGGACCGCTCCGGTCGACACCGCCGGCCATGGCGCCATCGACCGCCGCCACCACCGCCCGGTTGATCTCGGCGTGGATCTCCACGTTCGCCGAACGGTCGGGTAACCGCACCCGGATCACCGAGAGTCCGCCGGCGGCGATCCGCCGACCCACCGCCTCCCCGACCGCCCCGGGCCCGTCGTCGGGTTCGATCTCCTCCACCGCCACCCCGAATCCGGCCGCCACCCGGGCCACGTCGGGGTCCTGCGGCGTGCCGAACAGCGTCTCGAAGGTGGCGCCGTCGAGCATCGCCGCCGGGGGGAGGAACGAGAAGATCCCGCCCCCGCCGTTGTCGGCCACCACCACCGTGCACGGGGCAGCGTCTCCCGCCCTCCCGACCAACGCCGAGACATCGTGGAGGAAGGCCAGGTCTCCGACCAGGGCCACGGTGGGCCCGCTGGCCATGGCTACCCCCAGCGCGGTGGAGACCACGCCGTCGATGCCGTTGGCGCCGCGGTTGGCCAACACCCGGGGGGGATCGACCCGCGGCGCCCCGAAGGATTCGAGATCCCGGATCGGCATCGACGACGACGCCACCAGGGTCACCCCGGCGGGAAGGTCGGCAAACAGCCGCCGGGCGAGTCCGGGCTCGGTCCACACGGGTATCGGGGTCGCCCGTCCGTTGCCGGCGCCCCGCGGCGCGCCGAGACGCTCCCCGATGGCGGCCTGGGCGGCGTACTCGGCCGACCGCCAGCCTTCGAGCCAGGTGCTGGCGCCGTCCCCGGTCCGATCCCCCATCCCGTCGACGATCCCCCGGCACATCCGGGTGGGATCGGCGGCGATCACCGTGGTGACCGACCGATCCGGATCCACCCACTGACCCCAGGGGGCCACCGCCACCACCGGGGTGGATGCCGTCACCGAAGTGGCCAGGTAGGAGTTGACCACCTTGGAGACCCAGGGGGCGCCCAACCGCAGGACGAAGTCGGGACGATGGGTGGCACCGAAGGCCTCGGAGCGGAGGATGCCGTCGGCGGCGGCGATCACCGCCGATCCCGGGCGGCGAAGGCCGGATCGGGGGTCGGCCAGCACCGGCCACCCGAGAGCGGACGCGGCGGCGGCCACGGCGACCGGGTCGCCGCAATCGGCGCCGGCGACGATGACTCCCCGGGTGCCGGCCCGGCCGGCGTCGACGATGCGGGCGACGGCGGCCGGAGCCGGACCCGGCGGGGCCTTCTCGATCCGGTACCACGGCCGACCGTCGGGCCGACCGGCGTCGACGGTGCCGGTGCCGGCATCCACCAGGAGCGGCTCGCGGAAGGGGAGGTTCAGGTGAACCGGTCCGGGTCCCAACGGTCCGGTGACGGCCTCGGCCACCGACCGGGAGGCCAGCGACCGCCAGGTGGGTCGCCCGGCCGCATCGGCCATCCCGGGGTCGGCGAACCAGCGGGCCGACCGCCCGAACAGGTGCTGTTGATCGATGGTCTGGGGGGCGCCGATGTCGCGGAGCTCCGGGGGCCGGTCGGCGGTACAGATCAGCAGCGGCACCTTGGCCAGGTCGGCCTCGGCCACCGCGGCATGGAGCTCGGCGGCGGCGGTGCCGCTGGTGGTCACCATCACCGCCGGGATCCCCTGGGCCAGACCGATACCGAGGGCGGTGAAGGCGGCGGAGCGCTCGTCGAGGCGGACGTGGATCTCCACCCCGGGGTGGCGCAGGAGGGCGACCGCCAACGGCGTCGACCGGGACCCGGGGCAGATCACCGCGTGGGAGACGCCGCATCGGGACCACTCGTCGACCAGGGTGGCGGCGAAGCCCATCTGGAGGTCGGCGCCCCCGGACGCCGGCGTCGGTGTCGGTACGCTCATGACGGAGGACCGTTCGAGTGAAGCCGCCTGACCCCACCATCCCAGCTCCGAAGCCCGGCGCCGTATGGCTGCACGCCACGGTGATCGGGGAAGGACCGCGCCTGGTCTTGGCCCACGGGTTCACCCAGACCGGCGGCGTGTGGGGATCGCTGGACAGCCGGTTGGCCACCGATCATCAGGTGGTGCGGGTCGACCTGCCCGGCCACGGGGGCTCGGCTCCGGTCCGCGCCGATCTCCCCAACGGGGCGGCGTTGTTGGGGGCGGCGGGGGGCCGGGCCGCCTATCTCGGCTACTCGATGGGTGCCCGCTTCTGCCTCCACCTCGCCCTCGACCAACCCGAGCTGGTCGACGCCCTGGTGTTGATCTCGGGTACCGCCGGCATCGACGATCCCGACGAACGGGCGGAACGGCGAGCCCGGGACGAGGGGTTGGCCGACCAACTCGACCCGCCCGGGTCGGGAAACGACGGGGACGGGGCCCCGGCCGAGGCGCCGGCCCGGGTCGATGCCTTCCTGCGCCGATGGCTCGACACCCCGCTGCTGGCCGGGGTGCCGGCCGAGGCGGACGGGTTGGCCGAGCGTCGTCGAAACACCGGACCGGGCTTGGCCTCGAGCCTGCGGCTGTCCGGCACCGGCACCCAGGTCCCGTCCTGGACCCGACTCTCCGGCCTGGACATGCCGGTCCTGATCGTCACTGGCGAGCTCGACGACAAGTTCACCGCCATCGGTCGACGGATGGCCGACGCCATCGGTGGCAACGCCGCCCGGGTGGTGATCGAGGATGCCGGCCATTCCCCCCACCTCCAAGAACCGGCGCGGGTGGCCCAGGAGATCCGGGCCTTTCTGGAATCGCAACCCTGAGGTCACGTCGCCCACAGCCAGAGGGCGGCAGCCAGCAGGGCGCCGAAGACGAGCTGGAGCCGGCCGGTGGCGGCCAGCACCGGGAGCAGCCCCCGACCCGAGGCTTCGCTGGTGACGATCCGGATCGGGGCGATGAGCAGCGGCAGCGCCAGCATCGGCAGGAAGAGGTAGATCGGGTGCCAGGGGAAGGTGTCGCCGGTGGCGGCGAGCGAGCCCACCACCACGACCCCGATGAACGGGAGCACCACGCAGCCGACGTAGAACCATCCGCCGGTTCGCCGGCCCACCCGGGCGGCGAGGGTCCGCTTCCCGGCCACCCGATCGGTTTCGATGTCCCGAAGGTTGTTGGCCAGCAACAACGCGGTGGCCAACAGGCCCACTCCCACCGAGGCGGGAACCACCAGGCCGCCGGTCAGCTTCCCGGTCTGGACGTAGAAGGTGCCGACGGTGGCCACCACCCCGAAGAAGACGAAAACGAACAGCTCGCCGAATCCGGCGTACCCGTAGGGACGGGGGCCGCCGGTATAGAACCACCCCGCGGCCAGGCAGGCGGCTCCCACCGCCACCACCCACCACGAAGTGGCCCAGGCCAGGGTCAGGCCGACCACGCCGGCCACGCCGAAGGCGGCAAACGCCGCCCGCTTGACCGCCGCCGGAGACGCCAGGCCGGCCGCCACCAGCCGGACCGGGCCGACCCGCTGGTCATCGGTCCCCCGGACGCCGTCGGAGTAGTCGTTGGCATAGTTGGTGCCGATCTGGAGGGCCAGGGCCACCGCCAGCGCCCCGAGCGCCCGCCACCAGTGGGAGTCCCAGGGCGACGGTGCCGCCCCAGGACCCAGCCCGGCCACCCGGGTGGGGCCGGTGGAGGTCAACCGGGAGACCCACAGGTGGGCGGCGGCCGTTCCGACCAGGACCGGGACCACCGCGGCCGGCAGGGTGCGGGGCCGGGCACCCAGCACCCACCGCTTCACCGGGCCCGGGGTCGGGCGGGCGGTGCCGATGGCGGGCACCGCGGTCATCTCGGCGCCACCCTCATGGGCGGCGAGGGAACCTACCGAAGTCCGGCTTCCGGCGCTCCTGGAAGGCATTGCGGCCCTCTTGCCCCTCTTCGCTCATATAGAAGAGCATGGTGGCGTCACCGGCGAACTGCTGCAGCCCGGCCAGCCCGTCGTCGGCCGCGTGCAGGCCGCCCTTGATCATCCGCAGGGCGATCGGCGACAGGGACAGCATCCGCCGGCACCAGGCGATGGTCTCGGCCTCGAGCGAGCCCAGCGGCACCACCTCGTTGACCAGTCCCCAGTCGAGGGCGGTGGCGGCGTCGTACTGGCGGCAGAGGAACCACACCTCCTTGGCCCGCTTCAGCCCGATGGTGCGGGCCAGCAGACTCGACCCGTAACCGCCGTCGAAGCTCCCGACAATGGGGCCGGTCTGGCCGAAGCGGGCGTTGTCGGCGGCGATGGTGAGGTCGCACACCAGGTGAAGGATGTGACCCCCGCCGATGGCGTAACCGGCGACCATGGCCACCACCGGTTTGGGCATCCGCCGGATCTCGACCTGCAGATCGAGCACATTGAGCCGACCGATCCCCTGCTGGGCGACCTCGTCGTCCCCCAGGTACCCGTCGTCGCCGCGGATCGTCTGGTCCCCGCCCGAGCAGAAGGCGTCCGGACCTTCGCCGGTCAGGATCACCACCCCCACCGATGAGTCATCGCGAGCCGCAGCGAGGGCATCGGAGAGCTCGAAGAGCGTCTGGGGGCGAAAGGCGTTGCGGACTTCCGGGCGGGCGATGGTGAGCTTGGCGATCCCGTCGGCGACGTCGAAGTGGATGTCCTTGTAGACGCCGCGCCGCTCCCAATCGGGAAGGGGCAGGCTCCGGTACTGATCGACCGGATCCTCGGGAGCCCCGCTGATCACCGTCTCTTCTGCCTTCACCATGCGATCACTCGCTCCTCGCGTCGTTCACCGGGCAGTCACCTAACCTAGCTCGCATGCCTGACCTGGTGGCCGTCGACCTCCCTGCCGGTCAGGCATTTGTCGACGCCCTGCACCGGGCGTGGGACCGGGGGGACGCGGTGCTCCCGCTGGACCGCCGGCTGCCCACGCCGGCGGTCAACCGGCTCCTCGAGGCGCTCCGGCCGACGACGGTGGTCGACCCGGACGGATCCCATCCAAGGGCCGACGGCGTTCCGGTGGACGACGGCGACGCCCTGGTGGTGGCCACCAGCGGGACGACCGGCGAGCCCAAGGGAGTCGTCCTCACTCATTCGGCCGTCCAGGCCTCGGCGGTGGCCAGTTCGGGCCGGCTCGACATCGATCCGGCCCGTGACCGATGGGTGGCCTGCCTCCCGCTCGCCCACATCGGCGGTCTCTCCGTGCTGACCCGGGCCATCGCCACAGGCACCCCGTACACGCTGCTCGAGCAATTCGACGCCGACGCGGTGGCCGACGAAGCCGTCCGCGGGGCCACCCGGGTCTCGCTGGTGGCCACCGCGCTCCGACGGACGGATACCACCGGCTACCGGACGGTGCTCCTGGGTGGGGCCGCCCCACCGCAACGCCTCCCGGACAACGTGGTCACCACCTACGGGATGACCGAGACCGGATCGGGCGTCGTCTACGACGGCATCCCCCTCGACGGGGTCGAGCTCCGCATCGGAGACGGCGAGCTCGGGGCCGACGGTGAGGTACTGGTCCGCGGGCCGATGCTGCTGCGCGCCTATCGGGACGGCACCGATCCCCGACTTCGGGGCGGCTGGCTCCCGACCGGCGACGGGGGAAGCCTCGATGGAGGCGGGAGGCTATCGGTGCGGGGCCGGATGGCCGAGGTCATCGTGACCGGCGCGGAGATGGTGTGGCCGTCGGCGGTCGAGTCCGTCCTGGCCCGCCACCCGGGGATCGCCGAGGTGGCGGTGTGGAAACGGGCTGACCCGGAATGGGGCCACCGGGTGGTGGCCTGGGTGGTGCCCGCCGACCCGGCGGTGCCGCCGGGGCTGGCGTCGCTGCGGGCGGCGGTGTCCGAACAGCTGGCTCCCTGGGCCGCGCCCAAGGAACTGGTGGTGGTGGGCACGTTGCCTCGTACCTCCAGTGGCAAGGTGCAACGGAGCCGGCTCAGCTGACCGCCCGCGGGACCCGTTCGCGCCATCCGAACGCATCGACGAAGCGAGCGGTGACCATGACCAGGGTGGCGATCTCATGACGCTCACGCCGACGAATGGGAGCGGCCCGACCACCGCACACGGTGAACTCGGTCTCCGGCATCGACTCGATGAAGACCCCGGAGTTGGTGGTGTCGTTGGCCTGATCCGTCCCCGACCGGGCCCCTTCCGCGAACGCCGCCACCCATTCCACCGCGGGGGCGTCGCCGTGGACCTCGATGAACTGCCGGCAATCCAGGTCGGCCAGCGCCAACCAGGAGAGGTCGAAGAGGGCGAGGAGCCGCCCGACCAAGGCGTTCATGGCCGCCGGGGGGGTGGCGGCTTGCAGGATGGCGGCGGCGGCGTTGAGGACGGTGTCCTCCCGGTCCACACCCATGCTGGCCATCTCCCGGACATCCTCCACCCCGGCGCCGGCGACGTTACGGATCCCCTTCAGGACGGCTTCGACCGCACCGGGGGCATCGGGAAGCTCCACCACCAGTTCGTCGATGGCCACGCCGGCTTGGCGCTCGAGCACCTCGAGCCCGATGACGTTGCCGTCGACGGCACCGATCTCCGAGGCCACTGCGGCCAGGATCCCGGGGGCATCCGGCAGCCAGATCCGCATGCGGGTCAGCACCGTTCAGTGGGTCCTCGTGATGCGCACGCCGACCTGCATGGTGTGCTCCGCGTGGCCGGCGTAGATCCCCTTGACCGGCGGAACGTCGGAGTAGTCGCGGCCGCGCCCCACCGCCACGTGCCGTTCCCCGACGGCACAGTCATTGGTGGGGTCGAACCCCCACCACGACCCGGTCCACACCTCCACCCACGCGTGGCTCTCCCCGATGATCTCCTCGCCGATGGTGGCCTCCGCGTCGGGGTGGAAGTAGCCGGACACATAGCGGGACGGCAGCCCCACCGACTTGGTCATGGCCAGGGCGAGGTGGGCAAAGTCCTGGCACACCCCGGCGCCGTCGGCAAACGCCTCGTCGGCGGAGGTATGAACGCTGGTCACCCCGCGCACGTACCGGAGACAGGTGTGAGCCTGCGCCATGATCCGCCGGGCCGTCTCCAGCGGACGGGAGGTGCGCACGCCGGCGGCCAACTCGGCGAGCTCGTTCCCCGGCCGGGTGTACAGCTTGTGGGAGAGATGGTCGGCCATGGTCAGCGAGGCGTCGGCTACCTCGTCCCAGGAGGCGTCTTCGGGTGGTTCCGGACGTTGGGTGTCGACCAGGGCACTGCCCAGGACGGACAGCATCTCGTGCCCCCGGTCGACGTTGAACGACACCACCTGGGTGCCCCAGTAGTCGACATAGCTGTACTGGGGTGCCACTGGCACGGTGACGACCTTCGCCTCGAGCGCGGTCTGACCCCGCTCGGTCCGAGGGGTGAGCCGGAGCTCGTTGTAGGACGCCCGGGCCGGCGAGTCGTAATCGAACCGGGTCTCGTGCAGCACCCGGAGTCGCCAGCCGTCGGCCCGACTCATGCGCCGACACCTCCCCGGTGCCACTGGGTCGGGAGATCCTGGGCGAAATAGCGACGGGTGACGGCATCGCTCACCGACGAGATAGACCCCTGTAAGCGCTCGAGCCGGGTCTCGAGGCCCCGGGACAGGGTCGACGGCGCCGAGTACTCGAGCTCGGCCCGGGCCAGCCCGACCAGGCCGCGGGCGTCCTCCCACGCCCCGTCCCGCCCGGCGTTGATCTGGTCCAGACACTCTTCGGCCAACGTCAACGAGGCAAACGCCGACCGGGGAAACAGCCGGTCGCGCAACAGGAAGTCGAGGACACGGCCCGGCTTGACCACGCCCTGGGACAGCCGCAGGTAGGGCTCGTAGCCCCCACAGGAGCGGAGCAGCATCACCAGGCCGCTGTCGAAGACTTCGTCGAACTGAACGGTGGCCAACTGGCGCGCCACCACGTCGGTGCGCTCGAGACACCGGCCGAGGGTGAAGAACAGCCAGGTCTGGTCGCGGCTCATGAGGGTGTCGGCCAGCCCGGTAATGCCGGCCACCTGGGTCTTGACGAACGAGAGGTAGGGGGCGGGCCCCACCCACCGGGTGGACTCCCACTCGCGAGGCAACGAGGACCACGTCGCATTGATGTGCTCCCAGAATTCGACCGGCACCACGTGGCGAACCGCCCGGGAATTCTCCCGGGCCGCGGCCACGGCCCCGGCTATCGATGAGCGACTGTTGGGATCCGTGGCCAGTCGTTCCGTCGCCTGCCACAAGGTTTCGTCCTCGACATCGGGCAGGCCCATCACCGCCAAGAGCCGCCGAGCGGCGTGGGCGCCCTCGGCATCGCTCTGCTCCAGGGCTTGGAAGACCGAGACGTCAAGGATCCGGGCGGTGCCTTCCGCCCGTTCGACATAACGGCCCACCCAGAAGATGGACTCCGCCACCCGGCTCAGCAGCGCATTGGTCATTGCTGTTGCTGCTGCTGTTGCTGCTGTTGCTGTCGGCTGTTCTCGACATCGTGGCGCGGCCCGGCATCCATCGGGGGCCCGGCGCTGACCGCGACCGGCGGGCGCACCTCGGCCACCGGCACCGGGGGTCCGGTTCCGATGACCCAGGTGTCCTTGGACCCTCCGCCCTGGCTGGAGTTGACCACCAGCCCGCCCTCCTCGAGGGCCACCCGGGTGAGCCCCCCGGGGAGGACCCAGACGTTCTCGCCGTCGTTGACCGCGAACGGCCGCAGGTCGACATGACGACGGACCATGGCGTCGTCGACCCAGGTGGGCGACGTCGACAGGGCCACCACCCGTTGGGCGATCCAGTGACGGGGATCGTCTTCCACCGCCAGGCCCAACGCGTCGAGCTCGGCTCCCGACGCCGCCGGGCCGATGACCAGTCCCTTGCCGCCCGACCCGTCGACCTTCTTGAACACCAACTCGTCCCGCCGGGCCAGGGCGTCGGCCCGCACCTTGGCCTGCTGGAGGTGGATGGTCTCGACGTTGCGGAGCATCGGCTCCTCACCCAGGTAGTACGTGATCATCGCCGGGACGTAGGTGTACACCAGCTTGTCGTCGGCGACCCCGTTGCCGACGCCGTTGGCGACGGTGACCCGTCCGGCCCGGGCGGCGTTGAGGACGCCGGGGCATCCGACCAGCGACTCCGGGCGGAACTGCAACGGGTCGAGGTACTCGTCGTCGATCCGCCGGTAGATGACATGCACCGGGACTTCGCCCTCGGTGGTCCGCAGGAAGACGTCGGTGCCGTGGCACACCAGGTCGCGGCCTTCGACCAGGTGGACGCCCATCAGCCGGGCCAGCAGGGCGTGCTCGTAGAACGCCGAGTTGTGCACCCCGGGAGTGAGGACCACCACCGTCGGGTCGTGCACCCCGGCCGGGGCGGCCCGGCGCAGCGCGTGGATCAGATGGGCCGGGTAGTCGGTGACCATCTGGATGGGCTGGCCCCAGAACAGCTCCGGGAGCACCCGGGCCATCGCCGCCCGGTTGGCCAGGACGTAGCTGACCCCGGACGGGCTCCGGATGTTGTCCTCCAGGACCCGGAACTCTCCCTCCTCGTCCCGGACCACGTCGATGCCGGCCACATGGATACGGACCCCGTTGGGCGGGGTGAGGCCGTGGGCGGCGCGTACGAAGCCGGGCGAGCTGGTCACCACTTCGTGGGGGATGATCCCGTCGTTGATGATCCGGGCCGCACCATAGACATCGGCCAGGAACGCCTCGAGGGCCCGGACCCGCTGGGCCACGCCGTCGGAGACCTGAGCCCACTCGCCCACCGTGAAGATGCGGGGAACGACGTCGAGGGGGAACGGGCGCTCCTCCCCGTCGAGGTCGAAGGTCACCCCCTGGTCCATGAACGCCCGGGCCAGGCGGGTGGCCCGGGCCGAGACGTCGTCCGGTCCCATCTGCGAAAGCGAGGATGCCACCCCCGAATACGGCTCCCGGGCCGACCCGTCCCGATCGACCATCTCGTCGAAGGCAGCCTCGGTCAGGCCCCGTGCCCCCTCCCCGTAGCCGTCGAACAGGTCGCTCACGTCACTCAGCGTGACATTCCAGTGTTTCGCCGGAGTTTCAACGGCGCGAACGCCCGATGACCAAACCGAACGGCCCGGGGCGGTCGTGGGGATGGAATCCCTAGGAGATGCCGCCGCTGACGATCTGCAGCGCCCCGCCGTCGATGACCAGGGTGTGCCCGGTAATCCACGACGCCGCATCCGAACACAGGAACAGCGCGGCGGTGGCGATGTCCTCGGGCACGCCGAGCCGACGCAGCGGGAGGCGCCGGGCGATCTGTTCCTCGGCCGGTTCCCACAGCGCCTTGGCGAAGCGCGTCTTCACCAGACCGGGCGCCACCGCGTTGACCCGGACCTTGGGCCCGAGCTCGCCGGCCAGCTGCCGGGTCAGGTAGATCACCGCCGCCTTGCTGACGTTGTACCAGCCGATCCCCCCCTCGACCGACAACCCCCCGATCGAGGCCAGGTTCAGCACCACGCCGCCGTGGTCGGACATCCCCGCCCGCCAGGCGGCCTGGGTCCACTCGAGGTAACCGGACTGGTTCACCCGCACCGTCTTGTCCATCCGGCCGGTGTCGATCCCCATCAACGGCCCGTAGTAGGGGTTGGTGGCGGCGTTGTTGACCAGGATGTCCACCGATCCGAAGCGGTCGACGGTGGCGGCCACGCAGGCCCCAGCCTGCTCCGGGTCGCCGGCGTTGGCTACCTGCCAGGCCACCTCGCCGGACTGGTCGCCCTTGGCGGCATCGATGGCGTCCTTGGCTTCGACCAGGGCGGCTTCCTTGCGCGACGAGAGCATCACCGAGGCGCCGGCCTCGGCGAACACCTGGGCGATGGCCATCCCGATCCCGCGGGAGGCCCCGGTGACGAGGGCCGTCTTTCCATCTAGTCGGATGTCCATGCCGAGCACCATAGGACGGACCGCCACCGGCAACCCGAGCGTGGCCCGATCCGCCCGTTCCCCCCAGCCCACCGTCGGCGGACGCCGGCCGGGGGGCGCCGATCGATCCCGTAGCATCGACGGGGTGAACCGCCTTGCCGGGGAGACCTCCCCGTACCTCCGCCAGCACGCCGACAACCCGGTCGACTGGTATCCGTGGGGCGATGAGGCGTTCGACCGAGCCCGGGAGGAAAACCGACCGGTGTTTCTCTCCGTCGGGTACTCGGCCTGCCACTGGTGCCACGTGATGGCCCACGAGTCGTTCGAGGATCCCGGCACCGCCGAGGCCCTCAACGGCTCGTTCATCAGCGTGAAGGTGGACCGGGAGGAGCGCCCGGATGTGGACGCCGTCTACATGGAGGCGGTCCAGGCCATCACCGGGTCGGGCGGCTGGCCGATGAGCGTCTTCCTCACCCCGGACCGCCGACCCTTCTTCGGCGGGACCTACTTCCCCCCCGACGACCGCCACGGCACCCCGTCGTTCCCGACGGTCCTGGCGGCGTTGACCGACGTCTGGACCAACCGCCGCCACGAGGTGGAGGAACAGGCCGACCAGCTCTCGGCCGCCATCGCCTCCCGGTCGGTGATCTCCCGATCGTCGTCCCCGGCGGCGGCGCTGAGCTCGCTGGCCGGCACCGACGACGGCGTCGATCTTCTCGAGGTCGTCGCCCGGGAGCTGGCCGCCCGGTTCGACAGCCGGTGGGGCGGTTTCGGCCCGGCCCCGAAGTTCCCCCAGCCCACCCTCATCGATATCGCCCTCCGGAACCGCCGGCCGGGAACCGGGGACGGCCCGGACACCACCCTGCCGATGGCCGTCACCACCCTCGACGCCATGGCCGCCGGCGGCATCCACGACCACCTGGGCGGCGGTTTCGCCCGGTACTCGACCGATAACCAATGGCTGGTCCCCCATTTCGAAAAGATGCTCTACGACCAGGCCGGGCTGTTGCGCGCCTTCCTGCACGGCTGGCAGGCGACCGGGCGGGCCGACTACCTGGCGGTGGTCGACGGCATCGTGGCCTACGTGGACCGCGACCTCACCGGGCCCGAGGGAGGGGTGTACTCGGCCGAGGATGCCGACTCCGAAGGGGTGGAGGGCAAGTTCTACGTCTGGACCCCCGACCAGGCCGCGGCGGCGATCGCCGACGGGGCTCGGGAGCCCGGCGAGGATCCCCGGGCCATCCTCGAGGCGGTCAGCGCCTGGTTCGACATCACCGCCTCTGGCAACTTCGAGGGAACCACCATCCTGCGGCGCCCGGTCGGGGAACCCCTGGGGGGTCCGCCGGAGGTGGAGGCCGGTCGCCGGTTGCTGTTCGAAGCCCGCCGGCGCCGGATCCGGCCGGGTCTGGACGACAAGGTGCTCACCGAGTGGAACGCCATGTACGCCTCGGCGCTGGCCGAGGCCGCCGCCGCCACCGGTAACCGGGAATGGGAGCGGTCGGCCGTCGCCATCGGCGGCTTCCTCTCCGAGCACCTCCGGCGGAGCCCCGACGGCCGCTGGCTCCGCAGCTGGCAAACCGACGGCGGCGCCCGGCACTTCGCCTACGCCGCCGACTACGCCTGGCTGGTCGACTGCTTCACCCGGCTCGGCGAGCTGACCGGCAAGGCCGGCTGGACGGCCCGGGCCATCGAGACCGCCGACGCCCTGCTCGAGCTCTTCCACGATGACCAGGACGGGGGATTCTTCACCACCGGTCACGACGCGGAGGCGTTGCTGGTCAGGACCAAGGACCTCTTCGACGGCGCCACGCCGTCGGCCAACGGGGTGGCGGCGATGGCGCTGGTCCGGCTGGCCGCGCTCACCGGCTCCGATCGCTACCGGCGGGCGGCCGCCGAGATCGTCGACCTGGTGGGTGAGTTGCTCATCCGCCATCCGACCGCCTTCGCCTACACGGTGGAGGCAGCCGACCTGCTGCGGCGGGGGCTGACCGAGGTGGTCGTCACCGGCGACCGTCCCGACCTCGTCGAGGTGGCCCAGCGACACTGGCTCCCCGACGCGGTGTTGTCCTGGGGCGAGCCGACGGTGTCGCCGTTGTGGGAAGGGCGGGACCCGGACCTGGCCTACGTCTGCCGGAACTACGCCTGCCAGATGCCGGCCGCCGATCCCGAATTGCTGTCGAAGCAGTTGGCCGGGAGCCTCCGGTGAGCAACGGCTTGCCCCCACCGTCGGGCGTGCCCAGCCTGCCGCTTCCCCCGAAGAAACGGAGGCCGGGCCGCACCAGCCACACTCCCCGCAGTGGCACGGCCCGCAACGTGGTACGGGCGGTCAAGACCCGGGATCGCATCGAGGTGGCGGGGGGCGCCTCGCTCACCATCCTGGTGCTGTCCTGTCACGAGGAGGACACCACCGGGGTCGACCTCGCCTCCGGCACCCTGGTCCGGGCCCGGGTCGGGTGGCCCGACGGCCATCTCCCCGACCTGGTGCCCTTCGACGTGGTCGAGGCGGTACTGGCCGACGAGCCCGAACGCGACGACCTGGCCCAGCCGGAGGCGGTGACGGTGTCGGGGCTGCCCCGGCACCTCGGGACCTTCCACGGGCGGCGGAACCGCCGCCTCCTCCGCCAGCTGGCCGCACCGGTCGAAGAGCACGTGCTCGGCTTTCCCGGCACGTCCGCGCCGTACTGGGAATTCCGGGGATTCCGACCCTCGCTGGCCCTGCTGGTCCCCACCAAGGGGCCGGTCCTGTTCCGCCGCGAGCGCGAACGCTCGGTGTGGATCCGCTTCGGCTGGGGACGCAGCGACAACTGGCTCCCGGTGGAAGACCCGCGGGCCGACCGGGCCCTCGACGTGGCCCGGAGGGACCGACTACACGGCAAGGAACTCGCCTCCGCCCTCGGGTTCAAGCCCCATTATCTGGTGGCGTCCATCAGCACCCCGCGCAACGGGCACTGCTACAAGACCATCCGGGCCCTGCTGCCCCGGGGCTGACGGTGCCCACCGAGCTGGTCGTCATCGACGCCTTCACCGATCGCCCGTTCTCCGGCAACCCGGCGGCAGTGTGCCGGCTCGACCGGCCGGCGTCGGAGGCCTGGATGCAGCACGTCGCCGCGGAAATGAACCTCTCGGAGACCGCCTTCGTCATCGAGCGGCCCGACGGCGACTACGACCTCCGGTGGTTCACCCCGACCACCGAGGTCGACCTCTGCGGACACGCCACCCTGGCCACCGCCCACCTCCTCGGGGGAGGCCGGTTCCATACCCGGAGCGGCCTACTCTCCTGTGTCGTCCGCCACGACGGGTCGATCGACATGGACTTCCCCGCCGACCCCCCGGTCCCCCATCCGGCGCCCGACGGACTGTTCGCCGCCCTCGGCACCGACGGGGACGTGCTCATCGGGGCCGCCGACCTGCTGGTGGTGGCGGCCGACTCCGACCGGGTCAGACAGCTGACGCCGGATCTGACCGCCCTGGCCGCGGTCGACACCCGGACGGTGATCGTGACCGCCGCCGCCGACCAAGCCGGCATCGACTGCGTGTCCCGGGTCTTCGGTCCCCGGGTCGGGATCCCCGAGGATCCGGTCACCGGCTCCGCCCATTGCACCCTGGCCCCGTTCTGGTCGGCCCGCACCGGACGCCAGGAGCTGGTGGGGTCCCAGGTGTCGGCCCGGGGAGGCACCGTGCACATGCGGCTGGACGGCGACCGGGTGATCCTCGGCGGGCAAGCGGTGACGGTGTCGGAAGTCCGCCTCCTGTCCGACCCGAACTGACCGGTTTGAACCGGTGGCATACAGTCACTAACCGTGCCGGCGCCCCCCCTGTCACCCGGATCGCCCGATCCGATCTTTCCCGACTACCAGGGCGCCTGCCTGTCGACCCTGGTCCCGGCCCTCCTGTCCGGGTCCGCCGGCGGCAACGGCAACGACGCCCGGTCGCCGGCCTGGCTCCCGGCTCCGGCCCGGGAGGCGCGCCAGATCGTCCTGCTCATCGTCGACGGCCTCGGGTGGCAGCAGCTCACCAGCCGACCCGGGCTGGCGCCCACCCTCACCGGCGCGGCCGGCATCGAACGATCGATCACCTCGGTGACCCCGACCACCACGGCCTGCGCGCTGACCTCGATCGCCACCGGACGGCCCCCCTCGGATCACGGCCTCCTCGGGTACCGGCTGGCCGCCGGGGACGGCGAGATCATGAACGCGCTCCGGTGGACGGTCGGCATCGGCCGGCCGCGGGACGCCCGCCAGGAGTTGCCGGCTCCGACCTATCAGCCCTACCCACCGTTCCCCGGCGCCGCCCGCCCGGTGCCGGTGGTGTCCCGGAGTGAGTTCGGGGGAACCGGGTTCACCGCCGCCCACCTCGGGGCATCGACGCTGGCCGGCTACAAGGTCACCTCGTCGTTGGTCGTCGAGGTCCGCCGGCTGCTGTCGGCGGGCGAACCGTTCGTCTACGCCTATTACGACGGCATCGACAAGGTGGCCCACGAGCACGGGTTGGGTCCGTACTACGACGCCGAGCTGGAAACGGTCGACCGACTGGTGGGCGACATCGCCTCCACGTTGCCGCCGGGAGCCGCGTTGGTGGTCAGCGCCGACCACGGCCAGATCGACATCGGGACCAACGTCGAATTGCTGGGCCGGGAGGTGATGGGCGCCACCCGGTTCCTCTCCGGCGAGGGCCGGTTCCGCTGGCTCCACGCCCGCCCGGGCGCCGCCGGGGACCTTCTCGCCACCGTCGACGAGCGGTACCGGGACACCACCTGGGTGATGACCCGCGACCAGCTCGTCGACGAGGGATGGTTCGGCGGGCCACTCCGGGACGGGGTGGCCGACCGGTTGGGCGACGTCGCCCTCATTCCCCACGCGCCGGTCGCCTTCCTCGACCCCGCCGATGCCGGCGAGAGCAACCTGGCCGCCCGGCACGGGTCGTTGACCGCCGACGAGATGCTGGTTCCCCTGGTGGCCATCGCCGGTGGCAGTATCTGAACATGGCCAACGACCCCACCGCTCCGGCCGGGCCTCCCCCGGCGCTCACCCCCGAGGTCGTCGACGGCGTCGACGGCGCGGCGGCGGCGAAGCCGCCCGGAGGCGAGGAGGCGGAAGAGAAGCGGACCGAGTCGATCGAGAAACCCGCCAAGCTGCTTCGGATCGGATCCATGGTCAAGCAGCTCCTGGAGGAAGTCCGCCAAGCGCCGTTGGACGAGCTCAGCCGGACGCGGCTCCGGGAGATCTACGAGCAGTCGGTCCGGGAGTTGGCCGACGGTCTGTCCGACGACCTGGCCGCCGAGCTCGACCGGGTCTCGATCCCCTTCGACAACCCCACCCCGTCGGACTCCGAGCTGCGCATCGCCCAGGCCCAACTGGTCGGCTGGCTCGAAGGGCTCTTCCACGGGATCCAGGCGACGTTGGTGGCCCAACAGGTGGCGGCCCGGGCCCAGCTCGACGAGATGCGCCAGCAGGCCCTGCCCTCGGGCGGGGCCGCATCCGGGTCCCGGCCCGGGACCTACCTCTGACCCGGCTCGCCGGCGGCCAGATCCGGGTGGGCGACGCGACGCCAAGTCAGAGGCGAAAAAAAAGGGGACGACGGGCGGTTCCGGCACCCGAACGCCAAGCCGACCTCGCGGTTCTTTCCCGAGCGGTCCTCCGCCGGCGTCGATCCGAAGCGTGTGGCCAGCGGCCGGGCCCGGTCAGCGCGAGGCCGGACGCCCCCGGGCCATCGTCGCCGTCCGGGTCAACCCGGAGGATCACGCCGACCCGGCCGTCGATTTGCCAAACGGGCCCGCCCACCGTCACCGACGGATGAGCGGGTAAAAGCGGTGGCTCCGAACCGATCGATACCGGGGTCCACCCACCGCGGTGGTGGTAAGGTCGAAATCACACAGCTGTAACTCCTCCACAGCCTGTGGAGAACCTGGGACAGCAGGCGTCGCCATGACGAGAAAGGCGCCAGTTCGTTGGCATCACGGTCGTTCACCCACCTCCATACCCACACCGAATTCTCGATGCTCGACGGTGCCGCCCGGGTCGATGACCTGGTGCGGGCGGCGGTGGAGGACGGCCAGCCGGCGCTCGGGATCACCGACCACGGGAACATGTACGGCGTCCTCGACTTCTACGCCGCCTGCCGGGCGGCCGGCATCAACCCGGTCATCGGCACCGAGGCGTACATGGCCGGCGAGTCGCGGCTCGACCGGCCGGTGCGACGGGGCAAGGTCGACGACACCGGGGGCGACGTCGACGGCGGGGAGAAGCTCTACTACCACCTCACCCTGCTGGCCGAGACCACCGCCGGGTACCGGAACCTGTTGAAGCTGTCCTCCGCCGCCTACCTGGAGGGCTACTACTACAAGCCCCGGGTCGACTGGGAGCTCCTCGAGCGGCACCACGCCGGCCTCATCGCCACCACCGGGTGCCTGGGCGGGGTCGTCCTCCAGGCCCTGCTGGCCAATGACCAGGTGAAGGCCGAGAGCCTGGCCGCCCGGCTCCAGGACATCTTCGGCAGGGACAACCTCTACGTCGAGCTCCAGGACCACGGGCTCCCCGAGCAGCAGAAGACCAACCCGGCCCTGGTGGAGATCGCCCGGCGGATCGGCGCCCCCCTCCTCGCCACCAACGACAGCCACTACACCCACCGCGAAGACCATGTGGCCCATGACGCCCTGCTGTGCGTCCAGACCGGTGCGCTCATCGCCGATCCCAAGCGGTTCAAGTTCGAGGGAGAGGAGCACTACCTGAAGTCGGCGGCGGAGATGCGCCACCTGTTCGCGGAGCTGCCCGAGGCCTGTGACAACACCCTGCTGATCGCCGAGCGGGCCAATGTGGAGATCGAGTTCGGCCACCCGAGCCTCCCCCAGTTCCCGGTCCCCGCCGAGTTCGTCGGCGACTCCTACGAGACACGGGCCGCCCGGTACCTCCGCCACCTGAGCCTCGAAGGCGCCAAGGAGCGGTACGGCTACTCCATCCCCGCCAACGTCCTCGAACGGCTCGACTACGAGCTCGGGGTGATCGGCGACATGGGCTTCTCGGCCTACTTCCTGGTGGTCTGGGACCTCATCCGTTTCGCCCGGTCCCGCGGTATCCGGGTGGGCCCGGGCCGGGGATCGGCCGCCGGTTGCTGCGTGGCCTACTGCCTGAAGATCGTCGACCTCGATCCGATCCGCTACGACCTGCTGTTCGAGCGCTTCCTCAACCCGGGCCGGGCCCAGATGCCCGACATCGACATGGACTTCGACGAGCGCTACCGCGGCGACATGATCAAGTACGCCGCCGATCGCTACGGGTCCGACCATGTGGCCCAGATCGTCACCTTCTCGACCATCAAGGCCCGGGCGGCCGTCCGCGACGCCGCCCGGGTGTTGGGAAAGCCCTACGTGGTCGGCGACAAGATCGCCAAGGCGATGCCTCCGTTGATGATGGGCCGGGACACCCCGTTGGGTGCCTGCCTGACCAAGACGGCCGGGTTCGAGGACGGCTATCACGCCGCCGGCGAGTTGCGCACCATGTACGAGTCGGACTCCGAGGCCAAAGAGGTCATCGACGTGGCCAAGGGGCTCGAGGGCCTCCGCCGCCAGGACGGCATCCACGCCGCCGCGGTGGTCATCACCGATCAGCCGCTCACCGAATACGTGCCCATCCAGCGCAAACCGGACAGCGACAACCCCGAAGACGCCCCGGTCGTCACCCAGTACGAGATGCACGGCGTGGAGAACCTCGGGCTGTTGAAGATGGACTTCCTCGGCCTCCGCAACCTCTCGGTGATCGAGCGGGCCCTCGACCTGATCCAGATCTCCACCGGGGAACGCCCCGACATCGACGCCATCCCCCTCGACGACGACCAGACGTTCGCCATGCTGCGCAAGGGCGACTCCATGGGGGTGTTCCAGCTGGAGGGCGGGCCGATGCGGTCGCTGATGCGGTCGTTGGCCCCGACCACCTTCGACGACGTGGCCGCCCTGGTCGCCCTCTACCGTCCCGGGCCGATGGCAGCCAACATGCACCGCGACTACGCCGACCGGAAGAACGGCCGGCAGCCGGTGACCTACCTGCACGAGGATCTGGCCGAGATCCTGGGCGACACCTACGGCCTCATGATCTACCAGGAGTCGGTGATGCGGGTCGCCCAGAAGTTCGCCGGCTACTCGTTGGCCGAGGCCGACAACCTCCGCAAGGCCACCGGCAAGAAGGACCGGGTGCTGATTGCTGCCGAGCGGGAGAAATTCGTCCTCGGCTGCGAGACCCAGGGCTACGGCAAGGACCTCGGGACCGCGCTGTTCGACATCATCGAACCGTTCGCCGACTACGCCTTCAACAAGTCCCACTCCTACGGCTACGGCTACATCGCCTACCAGACCGCCTGGCTGAAGGCCCACTACCCGGTGGAGTACCTGGCCGCCCTGCTCACCTCGGTGAAGGACACCAAGGACAAGACGGCGGTGTACCTGGCCGAGTGCCGTTCGCTCGGGATCCAGGTGCTGGTTCCCGACGTCAACCGTTCGCTGTCCGACTTCGCCGCCGACTACTCGCGGCGCGACGGATCCGGCGAAGCCGGGCTGGGCGACATCACCTTCGGGATGGCCGCCATCCGGAATGTCGGCCAGGGTCTGGTCGGCCTCATGGTGGCCGAACGAGAACGCAACGGCCCCTTCGTCGACTTCTACGACTTCTGCCAGCGGGTCGACCCCCAGGTGCTCAACAAGCGGACCATCGAGTCGTTGATCAAAGCCGGGGCCTTCGACTCCCTCGGCCACCCGCGCCGGGGGCTGTGTCTGGTATTCGAGGAGATCTGCGACCTCACCGTCGAGCGCCGGCGTCAACACGACGCCGGGGTGGTGTCGCTGTTCGCCTCCCTCGAGGTCGAGTCGGAGGGGACCACCATGGGATTCGGCGACACCCGGGTCCCGATTCCCGACGTCGAGTTCGAGAAGGCCCAGCGGCTCGCCTTCGAGAAGGAGATGCTCGGGCTCTACATCAGCGACCACCCGCTGATGGGCCTGGAGGGGTCGCTGTCCCGGCTCACCGACTGCACCCTGGCCGAGCTGCGCAACGCCGACCTGGAGCCGATGGGGGCGGATGGCGGCTTCGGACCCGGGGGGTACGGGACCGAGGGGCAGGTACGCCTGGCCGGCGGGGTGATCACCGAGCTGTCCCGCCGGTACACCAAAAAGGGCGATCTCATGGCCAGCTTCGTGCTCGAGGACCTGCAGGCCTCCATCGACGTCTTCGTCTTCCCCAAGACCATGAGCGAGTACGGCGCCCTGCTCGACGACGACGCCATCGTGCTGGTCAAGGGCCGGATCGACATGCGTGACGACCAGGTCAAGCTGGTGTGCCTGGAGGTCCAGCGCCCGAATCTGGCCACCGACGGCACCGTCGACCTCCGGATCTCGCTCCCGGTCAACGCCCTGACCGACACCACGGTCAACGCCCTCAAGCGGCTGCTTTCCGAGCACCCCGGGGCCTCCCCGGTGTTCCTCCATGTCGGGCAGAAAGTCATCCGCCTCCCGTCGGAGTTCCGGGTGGACAGCCGCCGGGGACTCATCGGCGAGCTGCGGGTGTTGCTGGGTCCGAACGCGATTCTGAGTTGAGGACGGCGCGCCGCCCGGACGAACTCCCTGGCCACAACCTGTTTTCACTGCCGGCGTCGCCCGGCGGCCATCCGGCCGACGGGAAGCCCGGGCGCCTGGATGGGACAAGTGGCCGCAAATCCCGTAAAATTGCAGCACGGCTCCCGCTCAGGAGCATCGAGGGCCCGTCCTGTTGGTGCTCTGGGTGCCCGTGACGGACCGAGTCGGCGGCTGAGGCCGCAGGGCAACTGAGGAGTACGGAACGGCTTATGTCCATTCAGGTGGAGACCAAGGACTGCACATCATTGAGCGACGCCGAGTTGGCCGAAATGGCCGATCTCTGCGCCGTGCGAGAACCGCATTTCGATATCGGCTTCCTTTCGAAACAACGTGAGGAATGGGTGCTGGTCACCCGGGCCCGGGAGGGCAAAAAACTCCGGGGCTATTCGTTCTCCACCCTCGAGCGGATCGGGGGCACGCCGTCGCTCCTGATCGGGGTGGGCACCATCGAGCGCACCGCCCGGGCGGACACCGTCCTGCGGGCGATGATGGGCGACAAGTACCGTCGGGCGCTGCTGGCGTTCCCCGACGAGGATGTCCTGGTCGGGACCCGTCTCCTGGCCCCCGAAGGCTTCCGGGCGTTTGCCGGCCTCACCGACGTGGTGCCGGGGCCCGATCACAAGGCCACCGGCGAGGAGCGGGCCTGGGGACGCCGGCTGGCCAAGCGGTTCGGCTGCGAAGCCCGCATCGACGACCGCACCTTCCTGATCGAGGGCGACGGCTCCGAGTCGGGTGGGTTCGACGTCGGCGGGTCCAAGAGCCCGGTACCCGAGGTGGTCGTCGCCTTCTTCGAGAAGAACGACTCGTCGGCGGGCGGTCGCCTGGTGACCTTCGGGTGGGCGATGGCCGAGGATCTGGCCGCCGGAAGACTCGGCGGGCACTGAGTCATCCCTCGCGCTCTACCTGGGAGTCCACCGGCCAACAGCGTGTCGGGCCTTCCCAGGCAATAGCATGACTCCGTGAAGGTTTCGACGCGCGGAGACTATGCCAGCCGGGCATTGCTGTCGTTGGCGCTGCACGCCGAGACCGACGGCCCCACCGCGGTCCGGGACATCGCCGAACGGACCGGCCTCCCCCAGCCCTACCTCGAACAGATCCTGTTGGCCCTCAAGGGCGCGGGCCTGGTCCGCTCGAAGCGCGGGGTCGGGGGCGGCTACGTGCTCGCCCGTACCCCGGACGAGATCACCCTGTCCCAGATCGTGAGCGCCGTCGACGGGCCCATCGTGGCCGGTGACTTCGGCCTCCCCCACGAGAACGGGGCGTGTGACCACGAAGGCCAGTGCATCCTGCTGGATGTCTGGGCCGACGTCGGCGAGCACATGCGCACCCACCTCGACTCCTTCAACCTGGCGGACATGGTCAGGCGCGCCCAGGGTCGGGTGTCGGCGCTGCCCAAGAGCTCCACCTGAACGCCTCCACCCACCCCTCGACGCCGTGACCGCCGCCAACGATCTGGTCCTGGTGCTCGGCATCGCGGTGTTGACCGTCGACGCTGCCAGTGTCATCCGCCTGCTGATCGTCCCCCGGCCCGCATCCAGCCTGCTGGCCATGCCCACCGTGTGGGTGCGGTCGGGGTTTCGCCACCTCTCCCAGCTGGCCAAGACCTACCCGGGCAAGGACCGGGTCCTGTCCCTCAGCGAGCCGGTCGCCCTCATGGTCCTGTTGGGCACCTGGCTGGCCACCGCGGTCACCGGCTACGCGCTGGTGATCTGGGGTCTCGGCGGCGTCGGCCTGCGCCACGCCTTCCTCGAGGCGGGATCGTCGGTGTCGACCCTCGGATTCGTCCACGGCGGCGGCGGTTCCCAGGCCGTCGACTTCTTCGCCGGGGCCACCGGGATGGTGCTGGTGGCGTTGCAGATCGCCTACCTTCCCACCCTCTACAGCGCCTACAACCGCCGGGAGACCTTCGTGACGTTGCTGGAGAGCCGGGCCGGGGCGCCGGCCTGGGGGCCGGAGATCCTCCTCCGCCACCAACTGGTGGGGACCATCGCCAATCTCCCCGCCCTCTACGCCGAGTGGGAGCGCTGGGGGGCCGACGTGGCCGAGAGCCATACCAGCTATCCACCGTTGCTGTACCTCCGTTCCCCCCGGCCGCAGAACTCCTGGGTGATCAGCCTGGTGGCGGTCATGGACTCGGCAGCCATCGCCCTGGCCGTCGACCCCGACGGGGCCCCGATCGAAGCCCGGATGTGCCTGCGGATGGGCTTCACCTGCCTCCGGGACATCGCCCGGGTGGTCGGCATCCCCTACGACCCCGACCCGAACCCGGACGACCCGATCGAACTCCCCCGGGAGGAATTCGAGGCCGCCTATGCCCATCTCCACGACAACGGCTATCCGACCCCCCGTCCCATGGACGAGGCCTGGACCCACTTCCGGGGGTGGCGGGTCAATTACGAGCGGGTGGCCTATGCGCTGGCCACCAAGCTCGACGCCCCTCCCGCCCGGTGGACCGGCCCGCGGCGGACCTTCCGGGGGGAGTCGCTGTCACCGCCGCGCCCGGTCGACCGCCAACCGGGCGGCGCACCCCCCAAGATCGTCTTTCCCAAGCTCAGCTGACGTTCCAGACCATCACCACCGGGGTGGAGCGTTCTCTGCCGAGGATGCTGATCGAGGCCGGGTCGAGGGTGAAGGACCGTCCGTGGGCGGGGTCGAGGTCGAGCCAGCGGGCGGCCAGCACCCGGAGCAGGTGGCCGTGAGCGAAGCAGAGCACATCGCCATCGGTGGCCCGGATCCGCTCGATCACCCGGTCGGCCCGGCGCCCGACGTCCTCGGTGGTCTCCCCCCCGGGCGCCCCGTGGGCGAAGAGGTCCCAGCCCGGTCGCTGATCGAGGATCTCCGCGGTCGTCAGTCCCTCGAAGTCTCCGTAGTCCCACTCGGCCAGATCGGGGTCGACCTCGGCCCGGTCCCCGAGCCCGGCCAGCCGGCTGGTCTCCCGGGCCCGCCGCAACGGGCTGGTCAGCACCCGGCGGAAGGGATGGTCGGCCAGCCGGGGCTGCAGCGCCTGGGCCTGGACCGTCCCCTCCGGCAGCAGGGGCAGATCGGTGCGCCCGGTGTGCCGCCGACCGAGGCTCCACTCCGTCTCGCCATGCCGTACGAGGAAACAGCGATTACCCTGGGATTTCATCGCGACAGCCGACCAGTTCTCCGGTCGGTGTGCAAACCGGCGGGAAACTGGGTAGCTATCCGAGCACCGGAGAGGGCAAAGGCCTGGCCACCGCAGGAATGTCCGATGCCTTTCGGGCGTTGAAAGGATCGGAAACCCACATCAGGAGGGTGATGAAAGGCATGACATCCCGTACGGCGACCGCCGACAAGGGTAAGGAAAAGACAAGCTCCCCCAAGACTACGGGGAAAGAGCGCGCCGCCACCCCGGCGGCGGGCCGGAGCCGGGGCGCCGACGCCGACAGCCTCGGCCTGTTCCTCCGCGATCTCGACCATCATCCGCTTCCTGACCACGAAGCCCAGACCGAGCTGGCCAAGCGGGTGGCCGCCGGCGACGACGAGGCCCGCCGGGAGATGGCCGCCGCCAACTTGCGGCTGGTCATCCACTGGGCCCGCCGCTACCAGGACCGGGGGGTGGACCTTCCCGATCTCATCCAGGAGGGCACCTTCGGACTCATGCGGGCCGTCGACAAGTTCGACTGGGAGCGCGGCTTCCGGTTCTCGACGTACGCCACCTGGTGGATCCGCCAGGCCCTCCAGCGAGCGGTCCAACAGCACGGGCGCACCATCCGCCTCCCGATGGAGGTGGCCGAGCGCAATCAGCAGGTGGAGGCGGCGACCTGGGAGCTGACCCATCAACTGCAACGGGCGCCGACCGACGATGAGCTGGACAACGCCACCAACACCACCGCCGACATGCGAGCCGACCTCGCCCGGGTGGCCCGGGTGGTGGCCAGCCTCGACCAGCCCGCCACCACCGACTCCACCTCCACCCTCGGAGACCTGGTATCGACCGACAGCAACGAGTTCGAGGATGACGTGGCCTCCGAGCTCACCTTCGGGCTGGTGCGCAACGCGGTGGATCGGCTGACCGATCTGCAGCGGGCGGTGATCCGCAACCGGTTCGGGTTCGACGGGTCGGATCCCGCCTCGCTCCAGACCACGGCCGAACGGCTCGGGGTGGGCGTCCGCAAGGTGCGCCA
>DASZNG010000012.1:0-7688 GCA_035551535.1 Acidimicrobiales bacterium
AGGCAGACCAACAGGCCCAGTACCGCGCCGACCCGGATCGGGTTGCGCCGTTGGCGGATGAAGAGCTCATCGAGGCAGCCCACGATCAGCGGCGGGACCAGCAGGGTGGCCAGCATCAGATGGGAGTCGGTCAAGCTCACCAGCACCAGCGGGGAAAAGCCGTACAGCAGCCCGCCGACGAATGCCGCCGGCGACCACGACACCCATCTCCTCAACAGCAGGTACATGGCGAGGGCGGTGAGCACCGGGCTGACGGTGTTGGCCACGTTGAGGGTGGCAATCGGACCGAAGACCCAGGTCATCGGGGCGAGGACGATGCCGAAGGCCAACTCGCTGGTATTCGAGAGCAGGTTGACGCCGTGGGGATGGAACATGGCCGTCGAGTAGAGGGGGTTGAGGCCGTGGGCCAGCGCGTAGGCCGGCCACTCGAGAAACCAGGTGAACAGCGAGCTGTCCCCGCACCCACAGGTGGTGACCGACGTCGGGTGGGTTGACCACACCTGCCACCAGACGACCACCGACAGGAAGAGGTACGCCGCGGTGGCCAGTACCAAACCCCGCACCCGATGGGCGGCCGGTCGGGGTGCCTCGGGGTCTCGGATCTCGGTGGCGGCCGCCATCACCGCCTCCGCCTCCGCCACCGTCACGTCGAACCACCGGCGCGGGTGGCGGCGGCCAACACGCAACCGATCACCGCTCGGCGGGACGCGATCACCGCGGTGGTCGCCGGACCCGCGGTGCAGGCGGTGAACCGGCCGGCCGCCATCGGGATGGCCGGCGTCGGCGGACCGGTTTCCACTGATGACCAGACCCACGCCGAGTGCTGGTAGTCCGGCGGCCTCCCCAATGCGGCGGTCATGAGACCGACAGCGTAGGCCGGGCTGCGGCCCTGGTCGTAGGAGGGCAGCGCCGGTTGGTCAGGCACCACCACCATGGTCACCTGCCACACATCCAGTGCCAGTCTGATCGCCTGGAGGTTCGCCACCGTCGGACCCGGGGCCGGGCCCAACGCCAACGACGCCCCGAACAACACCGTGAAGCCGGCTTCGGCCCTCCCGGCCCGGTTGGCCACCCCCTCCGGCCCTCCGCCCCCGGCCATGGCGTAGCTCATGTGATTGACGGCCTGCCAGGCCATCGACGACTGCACCCCGGAAAACGGCGCCGGATAGGACAGCACCACCTGGCCCGGAGGGAGACGTGCCCCGACCTGTTGGTACCAGTCGGGGAGGACCACCGCCTGGGTGGTGAGGGGAAGATTGGACCCCAGAGCGATGAGGCTCGGGACCAGGGAGGCAATGCCGACGGCTGCGACCGTGACGGTGGCGACCGACCTGTTCCGGAACCCGCCCACCGGCGCCTCCCAGGCTTCCGACCGAGCCCCCATCCAGGTTCGGCTCTTGTCGATGACCATGGCCACCACCACCCCCAGGCACAGCGACGTCACCAGTGAGAACCGGATCTCCACGATGTTGCCCACCCAGGGGACGCGCCGGACCACCGACCACGGGACCCAGTGCCCGAAGCCGGGTCCGAGGGACAATCCGGTGGCGACCACCCCGAGCCCGGCGAAGAGCAGGATCCGCCGATCGTGTCGCCAGATGATGGCTCCCGCCACCGCCAGCACGACCACCCCGGCACCCAGGTAGCCGAGCCCGGGCATCGGGTCGCCCTGGTAGCCGCCGAACCGGAGCATCTGGCTGGCCAGCGGGCCCGAGTCGCTCGGGTTCCAGAAACTGGTGAAGGAGTTGCCGAACTGGTCGATGGCTCCGTTCGACCAGATGGGTCCGGTGAGGTGAGCCGGGCCCCGCAGCAGATACCAGGCCGGATAGGCCAGGACCACCACCGACGTCACCAGCGCGGTCGCCGAGCCGCGCAGCGCATGGCCGGCCTTGGCCGGGCAATCCACTGGCTGGCGAACGTCCGCCCGGCGTACCGCCGCCCAACCCAGGGCCAACACCACCGCGACCACCGCGGCGATGACGGTGATCAACAGGACCTCGGTGCTCACGAAGAACTGCACCACCACCAACCCCGCCACCACCACGCCCATGACGTAGGGCGAACGACGTTGACGCACCAGGAGCTCGTCCAGGGCCAAGACCAACAGCGGGGGGATGGCCAGGAAGCCGATGTTCAGCTGGTTGTAGGCCAGCTCGGTGATCATGAACGGCGAGAACCCGTAGACCAGGGCTCCGAAGATGGCAGCCGGCGTCCAGCTGACCCACCGGCGCAGCAGCACCAACATGGCCAGCGCGGCGAGGACCGGGGCCAAGGTCAGGGCCACGTTCATGGCGGCCACCGGGCCGAACAGCAGCGTGACCGGGGTCAGGACGATGCTGAGTGCCAGCACACTGGTGTCGTTGAGCAGGTTGATCCCACCGGGGTGGAACAGCCAGGCCGAGAACCACAGGCTGTGGCCATTGGTGAAGGCGAACGCCGGCCATTCGAAGAACCACAGGAACCGGGCGGCATCGCCGCACCCGCAGGTGGTGACCGACGACGGATGGGTGGTCCACACTCCCCACCAGAGTCCGATCGACATGGCCAGGTAGAGCACGGTCGCCGAGGCGTAGACCCGCAAACGGCTCATGGTTGGCGATCGGACGGAGCCCGACCACAGAGTTGGCCAACGGCCTGGGTCGGGTCGGCGCGGAAGGACATGGCGGTGTAGGAAAACGAGTGGACGAAGTTCGAGGCGGCTCTCGACAAGCTCATCGGCGTGGTGATGGCCTGGAGGTAGGCCCGCAGGGGATCGCAACTCAGCGCCTGTCGGGCGGCGCCGACCGATTGGGTGGACGGCAGCCCGGTCCCCGGCACGCGTTGCTGCACCGCCGACCATTGCCGGAGGGGCGGCCCGAATCGGCCCACCATCCACGCCGGCCCGATGTTCTTCTCATGCCCGGGGCGGGCGTGCCGGGTGACGATGGTGTGACTGCCGATGGGATTGGCCAGCGAGAAGTCGTCGAAGAGGTAGACATCGGGTCCCGCCAGGTAACCGATCACCCCGATGGCGGGGACGTCGACCGCCAGCCTGAAGGGGAGCGGTGACCGGGCCGGAACCTCCGGTGCCTGGGTCACCGGCACGTAGGGATTGGTGACGACCAGGAGTGCCTGGTGCCCGCCGGGCAGCTGGTGCGACAGGTTCCGGAGGACATCCCCGGCCTGACCGGACAGTGCCCGTCGGTAGTCGGCGGCCGTCACCGGATGGGGGTTCCCGGTGGCGGTGATCCAACTGTTGCGTTCGTTGGAGA
The DNA here is from genome assembly GCA_035551535.1 of Acidimicrobiales bacterium. Taxonomy (GTDB): domain Bacteria; phylum Actinomycetota; class Acidimicrobiia; order Acidimicrobiales; family RAAP-2; genus DASZIT01. The sequence continues at coordinate 3,252 of DASZNG010000012.1, forward strand.
TGGAGATCACTTGCGGATTCAGGCTTCCCCCCGGGGGTGGGACGTAACGCAGCCAGCCGGCACAGATCACCGCCCAGGCCAGGATGCCCACCACCGGTACCGCCGCCAGGCTTCGCATCTGGCTCGACGACACGAATACCGGGAGACAGAGGGAGAAGAACGCCGGCAGCAGCAGCCGGGCGTGCATGTAGTCACCGCCGAGGTGGACGACATAGATGAGATCGACCAGTCCCGCCGCCACCGGCGTCGCCAGCAGCAACACTCCGGTGCGATCGCCCGCTCCCCACCACGTCGACGCCCTCCGGATGACCAGCGGCACCGCCAGCAACAGGGGCAGCCACAAGGTATAGGGGGCGACAAAATTCCACAGGTAGGTGAAGCCCTGCGACCACCAGGAGGCGCCCGCCGCCTTGGCCAGACCGGTGTTGGGCACCAGCAAGGCGTAGTAGGCCATCCGGAACACCTGGTAACCGACCGGCAGGACCAGCGCGGCCACCACCGGGGCGCCGAACCGGCGCAGACGGCCGGCGGAGCCCGACCATCCGGGCGAGGCCACCACCAGCAAGAGGGCGACGACGAATACCACCGACGCCAGGCCGAGCTCCGGGCGGATGAGCGGACCGAGCCCAAAGAGGACAGCGGCGGCCATCGTCCGGCGCTTTCGGGCCTCGACCCGGACCAGCGCCAGGAAGCCGGCCCCGAGCCACAGGAACACCATCGACATCTCGAGCCCGGAGGTGGCGAACTCCCACACCCCGGCCACCACCGAAACGATGAGCAGGCCCAACGGGAACACCCGGCCTTCGTGGCGGGAGTCGGCCAGCCGCTGCACGGCCAGGGCCCCGGCGAAGAACCCCAATCCGGTGCAGGCCAGACCGAGGACCACCGACAACCATTCGAGGGCCACGAACGGCAGGATCTCGTGGACCAGCGTGAGGGTGAACAGCCACAGCGGATCCGAGTTGACCTCCACCCGCTCCCCGAGGTTGTAGACGAGACCGTGACCGGCGACCAGGTTGTCGATGATCCGGAAGTTGATGAAGGCGTCCTCGTCCACCCAGCGATAGATCCAGGCCCCGAGGACCACGATGACGACGGGCACGACCACCGGCCACCACCGGGTGAGTCCCGAGGGACCAGCCCGTCGGCCCCGAGGCTCTGCGTCGGCATGGTTGGCCGGATCGGCGGGGTCGGGAGACAGCCGGAGTCGGGCGGTTTCGCTCATGCGCCGGGCGCACCGGTTCGGGCCCGGACTCGTGCCGACAGTGCCCGACCGATGGTGGCGAGGACCACGATCCCGCCGACGACCGGCAGGGTTCCCAGTTCGAACCGGAACCGTTCGTTTTCGCCCACCTCGATCAGCGACGTGACCACGAAGGCGTAGCCGACCGTGAACCACAGAAAGGCAAGGGTGCCGGCCACGGCCGGGTCGTGTCTACGGCGGCGCCACACGACGATGGGCAGCCCGACCAGGGTCAGGGCATAGAGGAGCACCGCTTGATAGGACAGCGTGCCCAGGGCCGGTGGCTTGTGGGCGAAGAAGGCCACGAAGGCCACCGCCGGGGCGATCCGGGGCTGCCACTCCACCGACTGGTCGTAGATCTGGGTGTATCCCTTGATCAGATGCCAGTTGGCCACCGGGGTGAAATTCTGATCGGTGGCGGTGAACCAATTGCGCACGCTGATGTTCACATCGGTGGCGTACTCCCCCGGGTGGGCGGCGATGAAGGCGAGGTCGTCATGCAGGTACTGCGACGAGAGGCTCGCGTACAGCGGGTTGTTGAAATTGGCCGAGCCGTCGGCCTTGTAGAGCTGGTCGAGGGCGGGTGTCCCGGTATGGCCCGGCTTCACGAAGCGGGGAACGTAGGTATTCGGGTTCTGAAACGGGGGCAACCCGGCCAACGGGGTCAGGGTCCCGTCCTTCTCCAAGGCGGTGATCTGGGTCGGGGGGGCTTTGTACAGCACATCCCGGGCCAGGTTCATCCCCAGCCAGCTGCTGGTGGACGCCGTGCCGAACATGGCGGCGTCCTTGACATACCAGGCTGCCACCACCAGGACCGGAATGGCGGCGACCATCAGCACGTGGCGCCATTGGTGCCGGGCGACGACCACGGCCAGAACCACCACGACCACCAGCCACTCGATTTGGTAGGTGCTGTTGAGCAGCACCACCGCCGATACCGCCGCGAAGAAGCCGAGCCCGTATCCCCACTGCCGGCTGCGCAGATACCGGAGTAACAACAGGACCGACAGGGTCAACAAGGTGGCGGTCGGAAGGGCGTAGTTCAGCCAGTTCTCGAAGAGCACGAAGGACGGAGCCACGACCACCAGGACCACGGTGGCCGCCACCGCGATCCACCGGGGCACCCCGAGTTCCTCGAGGAGGAGGTAGGTGGCGAGGACCAGGACGAGACCGAGGATCAGGAAGCTGGCCGTCTCGGCCGGTAGCTGCAGACCGCGGGGGAGCTTGAGGATGACGCCGCTGAACAGGTTGAAGAGTGGGGGTTGGCTCTCGAGGTGCCACACGCTGGTGATCAACTGATCGCGGAGGAGGTGCACATCGACCAGCTGGTACATGTCGGTGGTCTTGGTCCCGTCGAGAACCGAGCCGTCGAATCGAATTCCGGCCAGGGAGAAGGCCACCCGGGAGAGGGCGAAGGCGGCGGTGAGCACCGACAACGGAATCAACGGAGAACGGGTTCGGACCGGGGTCTCGTCATCCGGTTCATCCCGCAATCGGAGTGGGGCGAGGACGGCCACCGGCCTCACTGTACCAACCGGGCGTCGAGATTATCCTCGCTGAGCAGGGCAATCGGCTTCGAGATGCCTCATCACGCCGCAGTAGAGTCAGAGAACCGGTCCGGGGTGGTCAACAGGCGAAGGGTTCGAGATCCGGTTCGCTCCAGGGGAAACAGTGAGAGACAGTGCCGCCGAGGGCAAGGTGCGGGGAGTCGGAACCCAGCTGACGTACATGCCTGCCCTCGACGGGATCCGGGCGGTTTCGATCATGGGGATCATGGTCAACCACGGTGGCTTCGGGTGGGCGGCCGGTGGATTGATCTCGGTCAACGTCTTCTTCGTGTTGAGCGGGTTCCTGATCACCCTGCTGCTCATGCGCGAATGGGCCAAGTCCGGGACCATCCGCCTCCGCAACTTCTGGGCCCGTCGGGCTCGCCGTTTGCTCCCGGCGCTGTTCGTGTTGCTGGCCGGCATCGCGGTGTACGCCTGGCTCCTGGCTCCGGATGGGACGCAGTCCACCCTGCGGGGGGACGGACTCACCACCCTCCTCTACGTGGCCAACTGGCACCAGATCTTCGCCGGACAGAGTTACTTCGCCCAGGTCGCCTCGCCCTCGCCCCTACTGCACACCTGGACGCTCGCCATCGAAGAGCAGTTCTACCTGGTGTGGCCGCTGGTGGTGCTGGCCGTACTCAAGTGGCGGAAGTCGCCGCGTCTGCTGCTCGGCATCACCGTGGTCGGGATCGCGGCATCGGCCATCGAGATGGCCGTGCTGTTCCACCCCGGCCTTGACCCCAGCCGGCTCTACTACGGCACCGATACCCGGGCGCAGGACATTCTGGTGGGGGCGGCCGTCGCCCTCCTGATCGGCGGCCGCCGCCAGGGGGTGGGCCTCGGCAACTTCGCGCCGGCCGACGGCGGGGCGGCGGCCGGCGTCGGAGACGGCCAAGGTGGCGATGCGAGGCGGGCCCGTCGGCGGACCATCGGGTACTCGCTGGCCACCGTGGCCGCCGCCGCCGTCTTCGCCTTTGAATGGTCGCGGATCACCAACAGCTCGTCCCTGCCCTATCGGGGCGGGTTCCTGCTGGCCGATCTCATGGTGGGCGTCATCATCGTCGGCGTCGTCCGGGCGCCCACCGGGTTACCCGCCCGCCTCCTCGCCGTCCGGCCCCTCACCTACCTGGGCCAGATCTCCTACGGCCTGTACTTGTGGCACTGGCCGGTGATCCTGGTGCTCACCAATGCCCGTACCGGCCTGGAGGGCTGGTGGCTGTTCTTGCTCCGGGCCGCGGTCAGTTTCGTCATCGCCGTGTTGTCCTGGCACTTCGTCGAGGTCCCGATCCGACAGCGGAAATTCACCTCGTGGCGAACCCGGGCGTGGCTGCCGGTCAGCATCGTGGCGATCGTCGGTGTCCTGGTGGTGGCGACGGGCACCGGCGGCATCGGGCCCGGGGGCACGGCCGCCGGAGCCGCGGCCACCCAGGCCGAATGGGGGGCGGTGCATATCGACTCGTTCACCGGGCCGGCCGGCAATACCCGGGTCCTGTTCGTCGGCGACTCCCTGTCGCTGACCGTTGCCATCGGCATCGCCCCGGAAGCCGCTCAGTACGGCATCACCATCGGGGGGCGAACCCATGTCGGCTGCGGGATCGCCGTCGCCCTCCCGCTGAACGACCACGGCACCATCGGCGACCCGTT
>DASZNG010000013.1:0-19803 GCA_035551535.1 Acidimicrobiales bacterium
GAACAGGGGGACGCCGAGGGTCCGCTTCAGCGACGGCTCCAGCAACGGATGCAGGTAGGTGATGGGCTCGGTCCCGTTCCGTCGTCGGATGTAGGGGTGCACGGCATTGCCCTGGATCGGCCCGGGACGGATGAGGGCGACTTCGATGGCCAGGTCGTAGAAGCACCGGGGCTGCACCCGGGGGAGGGTGCCCATCTGGGCCCGGGACTCCACCTGGAAGACCCCGACGGTGTCGGCCCGGCACAACAGGTCGTAGACCGCGTCCTCCTGGCCGAGGTGGGCCAGGTCGATCTCGACCCCGTGGTACTCGCCCACCAGGTCGACCATGTGGTGGAGGGCGGTGAGCATGCCCAGTCCGAGCAGGTCGAACTTGACCAGCCCGGCCGCCGCGCAGTCGTCCTTGTCCCACTGAAGCACGCTGCGGCCCGGCATCCGGCCCCATTCCACCGGGCAGATCTCGACCACCGGGCGATCGCAGATGACCATGCCCCCCGAGTGGATGCCCAGATGCCGGGGGAAGTCGACCACCTCGGTGGCCAGCTCCCGGACCAGCCGGGGGAGATCGTCACGATCGCCGACCGGCTCACCCCGCTGCACCGACTTCGACCACTCGTCCACCTCCTCCAGGGAGTGCCCGAGGGCCTTGCCGATGTCGCGGATGGCCGACTTCGACCGGTAGGTGATGACGTTGGCGACCTGGGCGGCGTGCAGCCGGCCGTACCGCTCGTAGACGTACTGGATGGCCTCTTCCCGCCGGCCCGACTCGATGTCCACGTCGATGTCCGGCGGCCCGTCGCGGGCGGGGGAGAGGAAGCGCTCGAACAGCAGCCCGAGGGAGACGGCGTCGACGTTGGTGATGCCCAGCGCGTAACAGACGGCGGAGGTGGCCGCCGAGCCCCGGCCCTGGTAGAAGATGTCGTTCTGGCGGCAGAAGGTCACGATGTCCCACACGGTGAGGAAGTAGCCCGGGAACCCGAGGGCACCGATGACCTCGAGCTCGTGGTCGAGCTGCTTCCAGGCCCCCGCCACCCGCTCGGCGTCCCGCGGGCCGTAGCGGTCGGTGGCCCCCCGGCGGACCAGCTCCACCAGCCAGGTCTGTTCGGTATGGCCGGGCGGCACCGGGAAGTCGGGCAGCCGGGGCGCCACCAGGCGCAGGTCGAAGGCGCACTCGGCGGCGATCTCCCCCGCCCGCTCCACCGCCCCCGGCCAGCGGGCGAATCGCCGCCGCTGCTCGGCGTCGCCCCGGAGACAGGCGCTGGCGGAGGGAGGCAGCCAGCCCTCGAGGTGCTCGAGGGACTCCCGGGCCCGCACCGCGGCCAGGGCGGTGGCCAGCGGGAAACGGGAGGGGACGGCGTAGTGGACGTTGTTGGTGGCCACCGGGGTGACCCCCCGCTCGATGGCCAGCAGGGCCAGGGTGTCGTTGCGGGTGGTGTCGATGGGATCGCCGTGGTCCCACAACTCCACCGCCAGGCGGTCGCGACCGAACCGGTCGACCAGCTGGTCGAGGACCCGGCCCGCCGCCGTCGGGCCGCCGGTGGTGACGGCGGTGGCCAGCGCCCCTTTCCGGCAACCGGTGAGGATCTGCCAGTGGCCCTGGTGGCGGTCGGCCAGGTCGTCGAGGGTGATGATCGGCTTCCCCTTCTCGCCCCCGGCCAGGTGGGCCTCGGCGATGCCCCGGCTGAGACGGGCGTAGCCCTCGGGGTCCCGGGCCAGCACCACCAGATGGGCGCCGTCGGGATCGGGGACCCCGGTGCGGGACGGGGCCGGTGAAGCGGTGTCGGTGACGGTCAGCTCGGCCCCGAACACGGTGGGGAGGCCGAAGGCGCGGGCCGCCTCGGCGAACCGGACGGCGCCGTAGAGACCGTCGTGATCGGTGAGGGCGACCGCGGAGAGTCCCAGCCGGACGGCTTCGGCGGCCAGCTCCTCGGGGTGGCTGGCACCGTCGAGGAAGGAGAAGTTGGAGTGGGTGTGCAGTTCGGCGTAGGTCATCGGTCTCGGAGGGGGCGTCGTCGGGTCAGTCGTAGGTGGCCTCCACCCACCACCGGCCCCGTTCGGCGAGGAGGAGGCGGGCGTGGGCGCCGGTCACCACCTGCATGCGGGCGCTCCGGCGGCGGGAGCGGGACCACCAGCGTTCGTCGGTCGGCCACGGCCCGGCCCAGGCCGTCACCGCCGTCCAGGGGTGCCGGTCCACCGACAGGCGGTCGGGGCTGGCGGTGAGAAGGCCCCGGCCGGAGACGGCCACCGGGGTCCCGGTCCCGTCGACCAGCTCGGCCGGGAGGGGGTCGGCATGGACGGTGGCCGGGGCCGGAGGCGGGATCCGACCCGGCCAGGGAGCGTGGACGGCGGAGGTGTCGGGTGCCTCGTGGGCATTCCAGGTGACGAACCGGGCCTGTTCGGACGGGCTGCGCCCTCCCTGGAGGCGGACGGTGACCACGCGGTCGGGACCGAGGAGATGCTGCACGGCGGCCAGGGCGCGGGCGGCGCGGGCATCGGTGTCGCTCACCCCGCCCCAGAACCCGGACTGGCCGGCGGTCACCGGGCCCCCGTTGCGTAGCCGGTCGACCCGCCGACCGGTGGCTGAGAGGCGCAGCTCGCCCGGTTCACTGAGCTCGCCGCTCTGCCCGGAGGCCACCAGGTGACAGACGACGCCGTCGGCCCCGAACCGGCCGAGGACGTGGGGCGCGGGGAGGGAGGCGAAGTCCCCGATGGTGCGGAGGCCCAGCCGGGCCAACAGCTCGGCCAGCTCGGGATTTCCCAGTGCCTCCACCGGGAACGGAGCCAGGAACTCCCGGGTCTTCCCGGCCGGGACGACCCGGCCGGTCCGGGCGGCCAGGACCGCGGCGAACAGTCCGTCGGCGATACCCACCTCGACCGGGGTGACCTCGGCGGCCACCGCGGCGAGCAACACCACCAGCGCCTCCTCCCCCCCGAAATAGCGGGCCGGCCCGCGGGCCGGGAGCGAACAGATGCCGGGTCGGACGACGGTGACCCACGGGCAGTAGGCCTCCACCCCGCCGATCACCTGGATGAACTGCCGGAGCGAGGCTCCTCCCTCGTCTTCCTCGAGGAGCTCGGGGCAGCGGACGACGAGCAGGCGGTCCATGCTCAGTCCACGGCCGGTGTGGCCGCGGATGGGGCGGCCTCGAGGCTCTCGATCGACCCGGTGGGGGACGGCAGCCACAGCTGCTGGCCGACGGGGCGCGTCGCCGACCGACGACCGGTGGCGGTCACCGTCATCCGCCGACGGCGGAGGTAGCCCTCGCCGCTTCCGATGCCGTCCCAGTGGGTGGCATCGATGGTCAGGCGCATGTCCGGACACTCGGGCCACCCGGCCCGTCCCGGCAGCACGATGAGGATCGCCCGGCGTTCCTTGGCCCGGGCGATGAGCCGCCGGGCCATGGCCGGCCGCGGCGGGAACGGCGGGCAGAGCACCACCAGGTCCGCCCCGTCGAGCATGGCCGCGGTGGCTTCGGCCCACGCCGGGCCGGGCCGGGGCACCAGGGCGAACCGGACCAGATCGATCCCGAGATCGCCGGCGGCCACCGCGCCCACCCCCGGGATCCCGACGGCCGCGCACCACGACCCGGCTTGCGATGCTCGGGCCAGCAGGGCCAGTGCCAGGGTCACCCCGCCGCCGACCGCCCCTCCACCGCGGGTCCCATCGGCACGGCCGACGGTGCCGCCGCCGGTGACGACGATGGTGCTGCCCCGCCGGAGACCCCGGCCGGGGAACAGGCCGTCGAGAGGTGCGGCCACCGGCAGCAGGCGGGTCTGGCTCGACGAGGTCGGCCGGGTGCGCTCGGCCAGGATGGCCAGGGACTCCTTACTCTTCTCCCTGGTCAGAGCGGTGCCAACCGACGGGTCGGCCGATGATACGAACATATGTTCGTACAGTAGTCCGTCGGTGGCGGGAGTGCTCCGGCGGGGTTTCCGCGGCCGGCAACCAGGATGCCCCCGGGTGTTCTGCGGCTTCCGCCGGGAGTGCCCCCCGGTGTTCTGCGGGCTTCTGATGACCGTGATGTGACCTCATCGTGGCCGGCCGCCGATCGGCAAACGATCCGAGAAAAAATTCCCCCCGGTGTGCACCACATGAGCCGATCGGCTGGATACGATGTGACCACCAGAGAGAGGAGGTGGTCCAACTGCACAATCAACGTTTTGGGATCCTGGAGGTGACTGGCCGCTAAGGCGGCCCGCTGTACCACCTGGCGAAATCCAGCCAGCACCCACTGGGCGACTTAGCCGGGCCTCTATCCCACCCGGCGCAGTAGGGGACTCAGTGCCTTACTCAGCGAATGTTGAAGCGACAGGGCGCCCCTCGGGGCGCTCTGTCGCGTTCGAAGTGGCTCAGCCGGCGGGGATCAGCACCGGCTTGATGACCCGGCCGCTGAGCGAGGCCTGCTCGGCCTCGTTGATCTGATCGAGCGGGAAGGTCTCGATCAGCCGATCGAAGGGGAAGCGGCCTTCTCGCCAGAGACCGAGCAGCCGGGGGATGAGATCGCGGGGCTCGGCCCCGCCCTCGAGGATGCCCATCACCGTCTTGCCGATCAGGGCGACGCCGTCGAGGACGAGGTCGCCGGTCTGGATGCCGACGAACCCGCAGACCCCTCCCATCCGCAGCCCGGCGATGGCGTTGGCCATGACCGCGGGGTTGCCGGTGGTGTCGAAGGTGAAGTCCGCCCCGCCTCCGGTGACGGCCTGCACCTGGGCGACGACGTCGGAGGCGGTTCCGTCGAGGGCATGGGTGGCGCCGAGATCCAAGGCGAGGTCGAGCCGGTGGCGGTGGATGTCGACGGCCACGATGGTGGAGGCTCCCGCCACCCGCCCGGCCATGACCGCGGCGAGCCCGACCGCGCCGGTTCCGAACACCACCAGGCTGGTCTCCGGCGGCACGTCGAGCGCCACCAGAATCGATCCGGCCCCGGTGAGGATCCCGCAGCCGAGCGGGCCGAGGAGCTCGAGGGGAAGGTCGGCATCGACGACCACCGTATTGCGAGCGGTGGCGAGGCAGTGGGTGGCCAGGGAAGACTGGGCGAACCAGCGGGAGGACACGTCCTCGCCCGACGCGTCCCGTACCCGGGTGGAACCGTCCATCTCGCGGCCGAAGAGGTTCCTCGGGAAGAACGCCTCGCAGTACGCAGAAGCACCTGACGCGCAGTTGGCGCAGGCGCCGCACGAGTCGAAGGAAAGGACCACGTGATCGCCCACCGCGATCCCCTCGACGTCCGACCCGATCGCCTCGACCACGCCGCTCCCTTCGTGGCCGGTGATGATCGGCAGCGGCGCGAAGCTCATCGGTGACCGTGGCAACACATCGGTGTGGCACAGGCCGGTGCCGGCGATCCGCACCCGCACCTGGCCGGGTCCGGGGGCGGCGAGCTCGACACGCTCGAGTTGGTAGGGGCTATCGGGGGCTCGCAGTACCGCCGCGGTGATCTCCATGGTTCCTCCGGGGTCGACTCGGGTCTGGGTGGGGTATAGCACCAGGCGGCCGACCGATGATCGGGGCGGGAGGTGAGCCCGAGGTCATTCCTCCCAGTCGATCTGGTCGGAGCGGGCCGGCTGGCGCTGGGTCCGGAACGGGGACAGGGGCGCGTCGACCAGCAGGAACCGCTGGACCGAGGTGGTCTCCGCCAGGTTCCGGTGCCGCCACTTGACCAGCGGCGGATGGGTCCGCCGGGCCTTCTCGAACTCGGCCCACTGCTCCCAGGTGGGGATGGCCCACAGCAAGAAGCACTCGGAGTCGTCGATCATCAGGGTCTCCCAGGCGCCGGCCAGCTCCCAGCCGAACTCCTCGTAGACGGGGATGGCTTCCTGCCGGACGACCTCCAGGTACTCGGCCGACGTGCCCGGTGCGACCCGGATCCACTCGTGGGCGTAGGTCTCGCCGGTCACGCCATCGGCGCACAGTTCGGCACTGGTGCGGGTCCAGGGGGCGGGGGCCAACAGGCGATCGATCCCCCCGGACCGGAAGTTGGCGGCGGTGGCCCACCACTTGGCCAGTTTCGGGTCCTGGAGGGTGGTGTGGTTGAACTCGTACCGGAAGGAGGTGGCCAATCCGTCGAGACCGTCCTCCTCCCAGAGGTTGACGACTTCGGGCCACTTCCGGGTGCTGCCCACCACTCCCCACACCCCGTAGCAGAGCTGGTGGCGTTCCTCCTGGGCCGAGGGGCTGAAGTTGGCCGTCATGTGGTGCATGTAGTCGGCCCGGTGGTGGCCGATGATATCGATGAACTCGTGGATGTACACCTTGTTGTTCACGGTGTCATGCCCGGATGCCCGGCGCCCGGCTCCCGAAGATGTCGATGGCCATCAGCGCCCCCAGCTTCTCGGCGTCCCAGCGCTTCTCGCCACTCGAAATGGTGGCGGCTTCGCGCCAGCCCTTCATGTGGAAGATCTTGTCGTGGATGACCCGGAACACCTGGCCGGTGACGTACTGGGCCTCGTCGCTGGCCAGCCAGGCCACCAACGGTGAGCTTCCCGCCGGATCCATCGGGTGGTATTCGCCCTCGGCCAGCTCGTCCGGCTCGAAGGCGTCCCCCTGCCCGCCGATGGTGGCCGTCAATCGGGTCAACCCACCGGGGCCGATGGCATTGACGGTGACCCCGATGCCGGCCAGCTCGAGGCTGGTGGTCTGGGTCAGGCCCACGATGGCCGCCTTGGCGGTGGCGTAGTTGCTCTGCCCGAAGTTTCCCTGCAGGCCGGCACCTGAGGTGGTGTTGATGATGCGGCCGCGGGTGGCGTCACCGGCCTTGGCCCGATCCCGCCAGTGGATGGCGGCGAAGTGGGACATGAGCCAGGTGCCTCGAACGTGGACCCGCATGACGAGATCGAAGTCTTCGGGCGACATGTTCCAGATGGCCCGGTCGCGGCCGATGCCGGCGTTGTTGACCAGCACGTCGAGCCGGCCGAAGGTATCGACGGCCTGGTCGACCAGGGCTTGGGTGGCCGTCTCATCGCCGATGTCGCCGTAGTCGGCGATGGCGGTTCCGCCCTCCTTGGCAATGAGATCCACGGTGAGGTCGGCGTCATTGCCGCGACCGGTCCCGTCCACCGCGGCGCCGACGTCGTTGACGATCACCGTGGCCCCGCGACGGCCCAACTCGAGGGCGTGTCCTCGACCGATCCCGTGACCGGCACCGGTCACGATGGCCACCTTTCCTGCCAGGAACTGCTGCATCGACTTCCTCTATCACTCGTTGGGTACGAAGTCTCGACGACCGGCATCGCTCGGCACCGCGGCCGACCCTCGCCACCGGCGGCGGACCGATCGGGATATTACATATAAAGGGTCTGCATCGAGTAGAGCAGCGCCGGCCGCTCGGCGCCGACCACCGCGATCTCGATGTCGGTGGTGAGCAAGGTGCCTTTGGGTCGGGCGACGGCCTCGACCAGCCGGTTGCGGCTGTGGACCCGGGATCCGGCCGGCACCGGGGCCACGAACCGGAGTTTGTCGGCGCCGTAGTTGGCGGCGTTGGTCTGACCGGTGATCTTCACCTGGTCGTCGGCCATGAGGTGGGGGATGAGGCTGAGGGTCAGGAACCCGTGGGCCACGGGTCCGCCGAAGGTGCTCTCCTGGCGCGCCCGCTCGACGTCCACGTGGATCCACTGCCGGTCGCCGGTGAGCTCGGCGAACTGGTCGATCATCTCCTGGGTCACCGTCAGCTCCGGCCCCCAGCCGCCGAACTCCTCGGAGGCGGCGGCGTTGAGGGCGTCGACGTCGTCGAACCGGATGGTGGTCATGGTGCGATCTCCTTGTTGGCTGGGCTCGGCTCCGGTTGGCTCTGGGTGGCGGCACCGACCAAGTCCGCGGCCCGGCGGCGGAGCTCCGGTTTCTGGATCTTGCCGGTCGAGGTGGTGGGCAGGGCGTCGACCAGATGGACGTAGCGGGGTGCCTTGAAGTTGGCCATCTGCTCGCGGCACCAGGCGACGACCTCGGCCGGATCCGGCCGCTGGCCGGACCGGGGGACGACGAAGGCGGCCCCGACCTCGCCCATCCGCTCGTCCGGCGCCGCCACCACCGCCACCTGGGCGACGTCGTCCCGGCGGAGGATGATCGATTCCACCTCGGCGGCCGAGACGTTGAACCCGCCCACGATGAGGATGTCCTTCTTGCGGTCGACGATCCGGAGATAGCCGTCGTCACCCAGGTAGCCCACGTCTCCGGTGCGGAGCCAGCCGTCGGCATCGACGGCCGCAGCCGTCGCCTCCGGGGCACCGAAGTACTCGTTCATCACGTTGAACCCCCGCACCAGGACCTCACCGGGTTGGCCGGTCGGCTGGTCGTTTCCGTCGTCGTCGGCGATCCGGAGGGCGAGGCCGTCCAGCGGATGGCCGACGGTGGTGGCGATGGTCTCGATGGTGTCGGATGGTTCGCAGATCGTCACCGTCCCGTGGGTCTCGGTGAGACCGTAAGCAGTGATCACCGTGTCGAGCCGGAGGTCGGATTTCATCCGGGCGATGAGCTCGACCGGTACCACCGCCGCCCCGGTCACCGACAGCCGGAGGGAGTCGAGCGGGAACGAGCCGAAATCGGGGTGGTTGAGGATCGACTGGAAGATCGACGGCGGGCCGGGCAGGACGGTGATGTCCTCCTCGGCAACCCGATCGACGACGGATTCGACCTCGAACACCGCGTGGGGCACCAGGGTGACCCCTCGGAGGAAGGCGGCCAGCACGCCGGACTTGAGGCCGGCGGTATGGAAGAAGGGATAGACCACCAGCATCCGATCACCCGCCTGGAGGCCGACCCCCCTCGACCACTGGAGGTAGGTCTCCACGCTGGCGCCGTGGCGGAGCACGGCCCCCTTGGGAAGGCCGGTAGTCCCGGAGGTGAAAATGATGTCACTGGGGTCGTCGGGGTCGATGGCGGCCTCCCGGGCGGTGGCCTCCTCCGGGGCGACCCGTCCGGCCCGATCGATGAACGACGACCAGGAGAGGGAACCCTCCTGGACCGGCCCGCTCATGACCACCGTCTCGCGCACGCCGTCGAGACCTTCGAGCCCGTCGAGCATCTCCACGTAGTTGGTGCCGAGGAAGTCGGTGACCGTGAACAGCATCGTCACTTCGGCGGCGCGCAAGAGATCCGCGGCTTCGGTGCCCTTGTACCGGGTGTTGATCGGCACCAGGATGCCGCCGACCCCGTAGACGGCGAACGAGGTCAGGATCCAGTCGAGGCCGTTCGGCGCCCAGAGGCCCACCCGGTCTCCGGGTCGGACGCGGCTGGCGATGAGGGCGCGCTCGATGACGCTGACGGATCCGGCGACGTCGGCGAACGTCGGCCGCGACGATCCGTCCACCACCGCCTCCCGGGCGGCGAATTGCTCGGCCGCCGCCCGGACCACGGAAGGTATCGTGGCCATCCTCACCGGTGGGTCGGCCCTGCCGGTCATGGGCCGCCGGCGCCGGGTTCCACCCACCGGGCCTCGCGCTTCTCGGCGAAGGCCCGCGGTCCTTCCTCCTGGTCGGGATGGCCCCACATGCCCACCAATTCCTTGGCGCCGGCCTTGCCGGCGTCGGTGAGCCCGAGCTCCAGCGCCCCCCACAGCGCCCGCTTGGTGGCGGCCATGGCGGCGGGGGAGTTCTTGGCGATCTTCTCGGCCAGTTCCTGGGCCGCCTCCCGGAGCCGCTCGGGCGGGTCGACGATCTGGCTGATCATCCCCAACTGGTAGGCCCGCCGGGCGTCGATCCGTTCGTACCGGCCGACCAGGGCCATCCGCATGACCGCTTCGACCGGCATCTTCCGGATCAACCCGATGGCCTCGATGGCCACCACCTGGCCGATGGAGACGTGGGGGTCGAAGAAGGTGGCGTCGGAGGCCGCCATCACGATGTCGGCGTCGGCCACCCAGTGGAAGCCGCCCCCGGCACAGATGCCGTTCACCGCGGTGATGACCGGCTTGGTCACCTTCTGGTGCCAGGCGGTGAAGTGGATGTCGAGATCCTCGAGTCCCTCCCGGTAACGTTCCATGCCGACGCCGTCGCTGGCAATTTCGGTCACGTCCACCCCGGTCTGAAACGCCCGGCCTTCGCCGGTGTGCACGATGACCCGCACCTCGGGGTCGTGGTCGAGCTCGAGCCAGGCCTGGGCGAACTCGTCACGCATCCGCGCGTTCATGGCATTGAGCTGTTCGGGGCGGTTGTTGATCAACCACCCGACCTTGCCGTGGCGTTCGACGGTCAGGCACTCGTAACTCGAGTACGGCATCGGGCCCTCCTCTCTCGGCGGGGGCCGACGATCAGGCCGTTCATGTCGGTGACGCCGGCTCCACCCACCGGGCCTCGCGCTTCTCAGCGAAGGCCCGCGGGCCTTCCTCCTGGTCGGGGTGGCCCCACATGCCCACCAATTCCTTGGCGCCGGCCTTGCAGGCGTCGGTGAGCCCGAGCTCCAGCGCCCCCCACAGCGCCCGCTTGGTGGCGGCCATGGCCGCCGGGGAGTTCTTGGCGATCTTCTCGGCCAGCTGCTGGGCCGTGTCCCGCAGCTCCTCGGGTGGGTCGACGATCTGGCTGATCATCCCCAACTCGTAGGCCCGCCGGGCGTCGATCCGCTCCTCCCGGCCGACCAGGGCCATCCGCATGACCGCTTCGACCGGCATCTTCCGGAGCAGGCCGACGGCCTCATAGGCGGTGACCTGGCCAATCGAGACGTGGGGATCGAGGAAGGTGGCGGTGGAGGCGGCCATCACGATGTCGGCGTCGGCGATGAAATGAAGCCCCCCACCGGCGCACACGCCGTTGACGGCGGCGATGACCGGCTTCCAGACCCGATTGTGCCAGGCGGTGAGCCGGAGTTCGGCCCGCTTGGTCCGGCGTGACTGCTCTCGCAGGGCGTCGGGGTCCTTGGCCAGCTCCACCACGTCGAGACCGGTCTGGAAGCCCCGGCCATTGCCGGTATTGACGATCACTCGCACCGCGGGATCGGCGTCCAACTCCCGCCAGGCGACTTCGAGTGCGTCGATCATGGCGGCATTCATGGCGTTTCCGGAGTCGGGTCGGTTGAAGATCAACCAACCGACGGGTCCGTTCCGCTCGACGAGGATGGTTTGCCCACCCTCCGGGGTGCCGGGTTCGACGCTCGTACTCATGGTTGGTCAGCCCCGGCGTCGGCCGGCACTCGGGTGCGGTACCGGCCGGCCGATATCCGTCGTGAGGTCGACGATCCGCACGATCTCGAGCATGTCTCCAGTCTTTCGGCCGCCAACCGCAACGGTCAGCTGGCGAGGGCAAACGCCGTCAAGTTACCACCCGGGAGCGGAAGCCGGGATCCCGGAGATCAAGTTGTATATGGTATGAAGTCCGGTCACGAGGGCTATAGTCGTCGGCCTGGACCGGAGAGGACCGGAGGACCCGGGCTGGAAATCGCCGGCCATCAGCCGGGCTGATCGGGGGAACGCGATGACTCAGACTGAACAAACCGCAGCCTCCGGCCCGGCCATCGCCGGTGTCGGCGTGCTGGAGGTGCGGAAGATCGGGGTGTCGTTCTCCGGCGTCGTCGCCCTCCATGATGTCTCCCTGGACGTGGCCCGGGGCGAGGTGCTCGGCCTCATCGGTCCGAACGGCGCCGGGAAGACCACCCTCTTCGATGTGGTCTCCGGTCTCCGGGATCCCCAACGCGGCTCCATTGTCTTCGACGGGAATGACGTGACCAACCGGTCGGCGGTATGGCGATCGCGGGCCGGCATGCGGCGGACGTTCCAGCGCCAGCAGGTGTTCGGTCGCCTGACGGTGGAGGAGAATCTGCTCTGCGCCCTCGAGTGGAAAGGCGGCGGGGGCGGCATTCTGGCCGACCTGGTGGCGCTTCCGACCCGTCGCCGGATCGAGCGGCGTCGCCGGGCCGAGGTCGATGAGTACCTCGAACGCTGCGGGTTGGGGTCGGTTCGCCACACGATGGCCGGTTCCCTTCCCATCGGCACCGCCAGGATGGTCGAATTGGGGCGGGCACTGGCCCAGTCGCCATCGCTGCTGCTGCTCGACGAGCCGACCTCCGGACTCGGTGAGGCGGAGGTGGAGTGCCTCCGCGCCGTCGTCGATCAGTTGCGGAGCGACGGCTCGTGCGCGGTCTTGCTGGTGGAGCACGACATCTCCTTCGTCATGTCCCATTGCGATCGCATTGTCGTCCTCCAGCGGGGCGAGGTGCTGGCCGAAGGAACGCCGGACACCATCCAGGCCAACCGGGAGGTTCGGGATGCCTATCTCGGGTGAGCAGTCCCACCTCGACGGCGGAGAACTGGTGAGGACCTGGTGAGCAAGTTCCTGAGCCTGTTGGTGACCGGCGTGGTTACCGGGGCCATCTACTCGATGCTGGCGGCCGGCCTCACCCTCACCTACTCGACGACGGGGATCTTCAACCTCGGGTACGGCGCGGTGGCGTTCACCTCTGCCTTCATCTTCTACGAACTCCAAACCGGCCTCCACTGGCCGGTGGGGTGGGCGGCGGTCGTGGTCATCCTGGTCTTCGCTCCGCTGCTCGGGCTGTTGCTCGACCGCTTCGTGTTCAGAAAGCTCTCCCAGGCGAGCGAGGGCTCGAAGATCATGGCCACCGTCGGCGTGTTGATCGCGGTTCCGGCGCTGGCCCAGTGGATCGTCGCCCTCCTCATCGGAGTCGGGCACGCCAGCATTCCCGACGGTTCGCTGGTGACCCTTGCCCCCGGGCTCGGTCCCCAGCCGCCTCATCACTGGCAGTTCGGCTCGGTCTTGAACCTCGATTCCGACCAGTTGATCGTGGCCATCGTGGCCGCGGTCATGGCCATCGGATTGTGGTATCTGCTCCGCCACACCGCGCTCGGGCTCCGGATGCGAGCGCTGGTGGACCGGCCGGATCTGGCTGCCGCCCGGGGGGTGGACCGGGGGAGGACGTCGGCGGCCGCCTGGGTCTTGGGCACGGTGATGGCCGGGCTGGCCGGGGTGGCCGGGGCCCCCATCTTCAATTCGCTGTCGTCGGCCACCTACTTGTACGTGCTGTTGGTGGCGACCGCGGCGGCGGTGCTCGGAGGGCTCCGGTCGGTGCCGCTGGCCGCGCTGGGCGGGCTCTTCATCGGCGCCGTGCAGAGTCTGGTGGCCGGGTACGCCACCTTCGCGCAGTCCATCGCCGGGTTCAGCGATGCGGTGCCATTCGTCCTGCTGCTGGCCGGCCTGATCCTCTGGGGCCGGGAGCGATCCCGTCGGACCGGTCAGGTCGCCGACGACGTGCCGCCGCCCGACTACCTCGGCTCACGGCCCCCGTGGCGTCGGATCGCCCCCTGGATCTTCTGGTTCACCGCCATCGTCGTCTACATCTCCTTCGGGGCGGACAGCTACTGGCTGGGCCTGGCCACCAAGGGCCTGGCCCTCTCGGTGGTCTTCCTGTCCTTCACCATCGTCACCGGTACCGGCGGGAGCGTCAGCCTGGCCCAGGCGGCATTCGTGACCGCCTCGGGGTTGATGGCCGGCGTGCTCATCAGCCAGTACCACCAGCCGTATCTGGTCGGCCTGCTCGGAGGCGTCGCCTTCGCGTTGCTGCTCGGGGTGATCGTGGCCGTCCCCGCCCTGCGACTGGGTGGCTTGGCCCTGGCCCTGGCCACCCTCGCCCTCGGATTTGTCGGCGACAACGTGCTCTTCCAGTGGGCCCGCCTGTCCGGCCCGTCCCAGCAGGGGTGGGCCATCCCGAGACCCTCGTTGGCGGGGATCAACTTCGCCAGCAACAAGTCGTTGGCGATCCTCTTGGTGGTGATCGTCATTGTGGTCACGTTGCTGATACGAAATCTGCAGCGATCCTCGTCGGGACGGATGATGAGCGCGGTCCGCACCTCCCAGTCGGCGGCGGAAACCTCGGGGATCTCCGGCACCTCGGTGAAGATCACCCTGTTCGCGGTGTCCGCCGCCCTCGCCGGCCTCGGTGGCGTCCTGGTGGTGACCGTGGACCAGCACGTGACCGCCTCCACCTATTCGACTCCGGTCGGGCTGGTCTGGCTGGCCACGGTGGTCCTGTACGGGATCCGGCGCCCGAGCGGGGCCATCGCCGCGGGCATGACCAGTGTGCTGTTGGCCGGAGTGTTGTCGTCGGGCTTCCACTTCTCTTTCATCTCCTGGTCGGGCACGACCTCGGTGTTCTTCCCGGCCGTCCTGTTCGGACTCGGGGCGGTGGCTATGGCCCAGAATCCCGACGGCATCCTTTCCCTCGCCGAGGAACAGTCGTTCCGCCGAAGGCAGAAACGGCAGGGAAGGAGGCAAGCGGGTCTGGTGACGGCCGACTCCGCCGGGGGTGGCCTTTCCGGGCTCCGGGTGGCGGCGGCACCGACCAACGGGGCGGTGGCACCGGTCCCGACCCCGGCCCGCGCCACCGGCCCGGTCGCCCTCCGGGTCGACTCGGTGTCCGCCGCCTATGGCGAGACCCAGGTCCTCTTCGACATCGATCTCGACGTCCGCACCGGCAAGCTCACCGCGCTGGTGGGAGCCAACGGGGCCGGCAAGTCGACGCTGTGCAAGGTTCTGGCCGGACTGATGGAACCGACCGGCGGCGCCGTCTTCCTGGACGGGAAGGATGTGACCCAGGAGCCGGCCCACCGGCGGGCGAAGCAGCTCCTGCTCGCCCCCGAGTCACGCGGGGTCTTCCCGGCGTTGACGGTGGAGGACAACCTGGCGCTGCTGCTCCCCGACGCCGGCGACCGCGACCAGGCCTACCAACGGTTTCCGATTCTGGGGGACCGCCGCCGGCTGGCGGCCGGCAGCCTCTCCGGCGGCGAACAACAGATGCTGACCATGGCGCCGATGTTGGTCAAGCCGCCCAAATTGCTCATCGCCGACGAGCCGACGCTGGGTCTGGCCCCGCTGATCGTCGAGGAGATCATCCGGGTGTTCGCCGACCTGCGCGACCAGGGGGTCACGTTGTTGGTCGTCGAGGAGCGGGCCAAGGCGGTGTTGGACATCGCCGACGACGTCGCCCTGCTCGAACTGGGGAAGCTGGTGTGGGCCGGGCCCCGGGCCCAACTCGACCCCGAACAGCTGGCCGCCATCTACCTGGGCCAGTCCCAGGTGGAGGCGGCGCCGGTTCCGACCTAGGCAGGTTGCTTCACCCCGATGACGAACCGCCATCGGCGATCGGCCGGAAGTAGGGGAGTTTCATCTCGCCGTCGACGGGATGGAACTCGACGGCCAATTCCATGCCTTCGGCCAGGTCATCGGGCTCGCAGCCGATGACCGAACTCACCACGAAGATGGCTTCGTCGAGTTCCACGATGGCCACCGAATAGGGGACCTCGAAGACCGGTGTCTGGGGACGCCAGACGATCGTCCAGCTGTAGAGGCGCCCCCGGCCCCGGCTCGGCTCCCACCGCAAGAGCCGGCTGTGGCAGCGCCAGCAGATGCGGGGGGCGTCGGCGATGGCCAGGTGGCAGTTGGAGCACCGGAGGTACCGGAGCTCGTCCCGGGCACAGCCTTCCCAGTATGGCGCCGAGAACCTCGACGGCACCGGGACCGGGGTGCCGGCGGGTTGAGGGCGGAGCCGGGTCATGGCCGGACCGACCCGACCAGCATGACGTCGCTGAAGAGCGCTCCGGAACCCCCGCTCGAACACAGGGCGACCTCGGCCCCGCGCACCTGGGCGGAGGCGCAGGTACCCCGGACCTGCTGGACACTCCGGACGACCCGCTGGAGCATCTGGGTGGAGTTGCCGGGATGGGCAAAGGCCATGGTGCCCCCGTCGGTGGTCACCGGGACCGATCCTCCGGGGCCGATGGCGCCGTCGGAGACGAAGGCGCCCCCTTCCCCGTCCGGGCAGAAGCCGAAGGCCTCGAGCTGGCGGATGATCTCGAAGGAGAACGGGTCGTAGAGCTCGCAGACGTCGACGTCGGAGGGGGAGAGTCCGGCGGTGACGAAGGCGGCGCCCGCTGCCCGGCGGCCGACATACCCGGCGGGGACGTCCTGGCCGGGCCGGCCGAGGAAGTCCCAGATCGGACCGTGCTGGTAGGCGGGACCGTAGGCGTCACTGCCGCCACCCAGGATCCACGCCGCCGGCTGTTTCAGGTGGGGGGCCCGCTCGGCGGTGGTCAGCACCAGACCGCAGCCCCCTTCGGAGGTGGTCGAGCAGTCGAGGAGATGGAACGGCTCGGCGATCGGCCGAGAGGCGAGGATGTCCTCCGGGGAGAACGGTCCACGCTCGAAGTAGACGGCTTCCGGATTCAGGTGCCCGTTGTTGCGGATGGTGGCCGCCACCTCCGCCAGCTGCCCGGGGGTGGTACCGAAGGTCAGCATGTGCCGTTTGGCCATCAACGCGAACTCGACGGCGGTGAACATGCCGTAGCCGACCACGAATTCGTTGGTGGGTCGTGTCCAGGGGGCGGTGGACGCCCGGTCGGTGTAGACGCCGGCACTCCCGCCGACCACCAGCACCACCTGGCACTGTCCGGTGGCGATGAGGGCGGCGGCCCCGAGGACGGCGGGGATGCCCAACCCATTGGGCGATCGCCGGCAGGGACCCAGGCGGAGCTCGTAGACGAGCTCGCCGGCCCGCTCGCCGATGACTCCGTCGACGTCGGCCACCCCGAGTCCGGCGTCGTCCAATGCCCCGAGCGCCCCTTCGACGGCAATCGACAGCGAATCGTGGTCAGGGAGGCGGCGAGCCTGGACGGTGTTGAAGACGCCGGCAATGGCCGCGTTGCGAAACGGGTGGGCCACCGTCAGCTGGTCGTCTGGTCGCGTGCGATGTCCGGTCTCCTCCAGGTGGCGATGCAAGCGGGGTGTCCGCCCGGTCGCAAATGTACCGGGGCGCGTGGTTCGGTCGGCGTGGGCGTTTCGCCGCCTGCCGTCCTGGGTGGCCAGCTTGGGAAGGTCGATCGGCCGGGGGTAGGGTAGGGCAAGTTCTGACGCACCGTCAGATACAGAGATAGTGGGGGCGATGCCGACTATTCCAAAGATCATCAGCGTCGATGACCATGTCGTCGAACCCGCCCACGTGTGGAAGGACTGGATGCCGACCCGGTTCGCCGACCGGGCCCCCCGGATCGAGCGCCGGGGAATCGGGCCGATGGTCCATGTCGGTGGGGGCACCTACGAGATCAGCTGGGACCCCGAGGGCCCTCAAGCCGACTGCTGGTTCTTCGAGGACCTGGTCTACGTGCACAAACGCCATGTGGCGGCGGTGGGTTTCGACCGCGACGACATGACCATGAGCCCGATCACCTACGACGAGATGCGCCCGGGCTGCTACCAGTCGAAAGCCCGGATCGACGACATGGAATTGAACCATGTGGAGGCTTCGTTGTGCTTCCCCACCTTTCCTCGTTTCTGCGGCCAGACCTTCACCGAAGCCACCACCGATCGTGAACTGGGCATGGCCTGTGTCCGGGCGTACAACGACTGGATGGTCGAGGAGTGGTGCGGCGACAGCGGGGGCCGGCTCATCCCGCTGTGCCTGATCCCGCTGTGGGACGCCGAGCTGGCGGCCACCGAGGTGCGCCGGAACGCCGCCCGGGGCGTCCGGGCGGTGTGCTTCAGCGAGATCCCTCCCCATCTGGGCCTGCCCAGCATCCATGCGGGCTACTGGGACCCCTTCTTCGCCGCCTGCGCGGAGACCGGCACGGTGGTCGGCATGCACATCGGTTCGTCCTCGAAGATGCCGGCCACCTCGGCCGACGCCCCCGCCTCGGTGGCGGCCACCCTCTCCTTCGGGAACGCCATGGCCTCGCTGGCCGACTTCCTGTTCTCCGGGGTGCTGATCCGTTTCCCGTCCCTCAAGTTGGCCTACTCCGAGGGCCAGATCGGCTGGTTGCCCTACATCCTGGAGCGGGCCGACGACGTGTGGGAGGACCACCGGGCCTGGACCGGGTCGCACGATCTGGTGCCCGAGCCGCCGTCCACCTACTACTACCGCCAGGTGTTCGGATGCTTCTTCAAGGACCGGCACGGCCTCGAGTCGCTGGACCGGGTCGGAATCGACAACGTCACCTTCGAGACCGACTATCCGCACACCGATTCGACCTGGCCGGACACCAAGAAGGTGGCGGAGGAGATGATGGCCGACCTCACCGACGAGCAGATCTACAAGATCGTCCGGGGAAACGCCATCCGCATGCTCGACCTCGACCTCGATCGTTGAGTCCAGAAGCAGGAACGGGGTCGGTCCGATGAACTTTGACGACAGCGCCGACGACGCCGAGTTTCGCCGCCAGGTGTCGGGATGGCTGGCGGATCATGCCCGACTTCGCACCGGCGTGGACGACTGGTCACGCAATCACGAGCACCCGGATTACGTGAAGCGGTGCCGGGAATGGCAGTACTCGCTCTACGAGGGAGGTTGGGGGGCGATCACCTGGCCGGCCGAGTACGGCGGCCGGGGCGACAGCTCGTGGCACCAGACCATCTTCAACCAGGAAGCCGTCAAGTACGACGTCTCGGTGGGCGCCTTCGCCGTGGGTATCGGCATGTGCGGGCCGACCCTCATCGCCCACGGCAACCAGGCGCAGAAGCAGACGCATCTGGAGGCCATGCTCCGGGGTGAAGAGGTCTGGTGCCAGCTGTTCTCCGAACCCGACGCCGGGTCGGATCTGGCCGGTCTGAAGACCCGGGCCCAACGCGATGGCGACCAGTTCGTCGTCAACGGCCAGAAGGTATGGACCTCGGGGGCCCAGCACAGCGACTGGGCCATTTTGATCGCCCGGACCAACCCCGACCTGCCCAAGCACCAGGGCATCACCTACTTCCTGGTGGACATGCGGACTCCGGGTATCGAAGTCCGCCCGCTCCGCCAGATCACCGGCTTTGCCCATTTCAACGAAGTGTTCCTCACCGACGTGGCGGTGCCGGTGGAGAACGTGGTGGGGACCATCGACAACGGGTGGGCAGTGACCCACACCACGCTGGCCAACGAACGCACGCTGATCGGGGGTGCCGCCCAGGGCATCACCGCCGACCAGGTGCTGGATCTGGCTCGCCGGTTCGGCGGGAGCCGCGATCCGTTGGTCCGCCAGCACGTCGCCGCCTTCTACACCCGTATACAATTGCTCCGGTTCATGAATTACCGGGTACAGACCGCGCTGTCCCATGGGCGCCAGCCCGGCCCGGAGGCGGCGACCACCAAACTGCTGGTGTCCCAGCACATGAGCCTGACCGGCGACCTGCTGATGGAGCTGATCGGGGCCAACGGCATGCTGGCCGACGGAAGTGCCATCGACAGCGGTGCCTGGGAGACCGCCTTCCTCAACCAGTGGATGTCGAAACTCGGCGGTGGCACCGACAACATCCAACGGAACTCGCTGGGGGAGCGGGTCCTCGGGCTCCCCCGGGAACCGCGCACCGACAAGGATGTCCCCTTCCGCGCCCTGTCCTGAGGAGTGAGATGGGAAATCCGCTCTAGGGTCGGTTCGGCCGATCGGAGACGCCATCATGACCAAACCCGCGGAACTGTCAACCAGCCTGCCCACCTTCGCCGCGGAGGCTCCGGACGACTGGTCCCATCTGATCGAATTCGCCCGGGCGGCCGACCAGGCCGGCTTCGACCGGTTGGTGATGTCCGATCACATCGTGTTCGGCGAGCATCTCGACGCTTACAGTGATCCATCCAACGGTGGATCCCGCGGCGGTCGGCAGCCCACCGGACCTGACGGATCCTGGCTCGAGCCTCTGGCCACCATCGCCCACCTCACCGCCTTGACCACCAGGGCCCGATTCGCCACCAGCATCCTGGTCGCCGCCTTGCGGAGGCCGGTGGCGTTGGCGAAGACGGCGGCCACCATCGACGTCCTGTCCGGGGGTCGTCTCGACCTCGGTGTGGGGGTCGGCTGGCAACGGGAGGAATACGAGGCGGCCGGTCTCTCGTTCGAGGGACGGGGC
>DASZNG010000014.1:0-7752 GCA_035551535.1 Acidimicrobiales bacterium
GAGCGTCAGAGCTAATCGAGCGAAGCACCGAGAGGTGTGGATGGGGCGGATGCGCTCCGATTGGATCGGCGGCCCCCACCCGGTGGGGAGAACGAAGGACCGTGAAGTTGGCAAAGGAGCGCCTCGAAAGAGACGACGAAGACCTGGTACGACTGTACCTGACCGATATCGGTCAGTACCCGTTGTTGACCAAGGACGACGAAGTCCGCTTGGCCCAGGCAATCGAGGCGGGCCGGGAATCGGACGCCACGCTGGCGGGGGCACCCAAGGGCCTGACCCCGGCCAAGCGCCGCGAACTTCGGCGGACCACCCTGCAGGGCGAGCAGGCCCAGCAGACCTTCGTCCAATCCAATCTCCGGTTGGTGGTCTCCATCGCCAAGAAGTACCAGGCCTCGGGTCTTCCCCTCCTCGACCTCATCCAGGAAGGCAACCTCGGCCTGATGCATGCGGTCGAGAAGTTCGACTGGCGCAAGGGCTTCAAGTTCTCCACCTACGCCACCTGGTGGATCCGCCAGGCCATCACCCGCGGTATCGCCAACACCGGCCGCACCATCCGGCTCCCCGTCCACGCCGGCGACACCCTGGCCCGGGTGCAGAAGGCGCAAGCCCGCCTCGAGCTCAAGTACGGCCGTCCGGCCACCTTGGCCGAACTCGGCGCCGAAGTCGAAATGCCCGAGGACAAACTGGTGGAGGCGCTCCGGTTCCGGGCCGAGCCTCTGTCGCTCTCCGAGCCGCTCCGGGAGGACGGTGACGCCGAGCTCGGCGACGTGGTCGAAGACCGCTCGGCCGAGTCGCCCTTCGAGGTGGCCGCCGTCTCCTTGCTCCCCGATGAGATCGGCCGGCTGCTGTCCCCCCTCGACGAGCGCGAGCGGGAGATCCTCCGGCTCCGGTTCGGTCTCGACCGGGGCGAGCCCCGCACCCTCGAGGAGGTCGGCGAGCACTTCAACCTGACCCGGGAGCGGATCCGCCAGATCGAGGCCCGGGCCATGTCGAAGCTGCGCCATCCCTCCTCGGACACCGGCGCCCGCGATCTCCTGACCGTCTGAACCGCCTCCCACCGGCACCTCCCCCACGCCCGCAGACGGCTGTCCCGATGCCGCCGATCCCCGGTTGGCGGATCGACACGACAGCGACGCACCCGACCGGTTACGCTCCTCAACCATGAAGAAGCTGATCATTCTCGCCATCATCGTCGCCCTGGGTGTTGTCGCCGCCAAGCGGCTCCGTCCTAGCTGACCACCCGGACTACGAGATGCGGGGCCGGCGGGCGATCCGCCAGGCCACCAACGCCCCGACCGTCGCCGCCGCACCGGCCCCGGCCACCATGGCCGTGGCCGGAAGGCTGGGGACGGTCACCCGGTCGCGCAGCCGCACCGGCTTGGTGAACTGCATGATCTCCCAGTCGCGCTCGTGGGCCGCCTTGGCCAGCACCCGGTCGGGATTCACGGCCACCGGGTGGCCGACCGCCTCCAGCATCGGAAGGTCGGTATAGGAGTCCGAATAGGCCGACGACTGGGCCAGGTCGATGCCTTCCTTGGCCGCCAGCTCGACCATCGCCTCCGCCTTGAACGGGCCGTAGGCGTAGAACTCCATCTCTCCGGCGTAGCGCCCGTTCTCGTCGACCACCGCCCGGGTGGCGATACACCCGTCGACCCCGAGGTGCTCGGCCAGCGGCTGGACGATCTCCTCGGGTGACGCCGACACCAGATAGACCTTGTGGCCGGCCGCCCGGTGGGCCTCGATGAGATCCAGCGCCTCGGCGTAGATGATCGGCTCCACCGTCTCCTCCAGCGCCTCCCGGACGATGTCGCGGATCAGCCGTTGGTCCCATCCCTTGGTGAGGGTGAGCATCGACTCCCGGACCCGGGCCAGCTTCTGTTCGCTGGCCCCGAGATGCAGGTAGATGATCTGGGAGACCACCGCCCGGGCCACCAGCCGCCGGGTGATCAACCCCCCGCGGTAGAACGGCCGGCCGAAGGCGGCGATGGACGCCTTGGCGATGACCGTCTTGTCGAGGTCGAAGAAGGCGGCCTGCAAGCTGTCAATGCCCCACGAGTAGTTGTCGGACGTCGTCCTCGGCATCGGCGGTGACCAGCACCAGGACCTCGTCACCGGCGGCCAGCCGGGTGTCCCCCCGGGGGACGATCAGCCGGTCGTCGCGCACCACCGCCACCACGGTGGCCTCCCGGGGGATCCCGAGGTCGACCAGGGTGATCCCGCCGGCCGGTGAGTCGTCGGCCAGGGTGACTTCCACCAGGTGGGCGTTGCCGCCCTCGAAGCGCAGCAACCGGACCAGGGATCCGACCGAGACGGCTTCCTCCACCAGGGCGGTGAGGAGCTGCGGGGTCGACACCGACACATCGACGCCCCAGCTCTCGGTGAACAACCATTGGTTCTTCGGGTGGTTGACCCGGGCCACCACCCGGGGCACCGCGAACTCCTGTTTGGCCAGCAGCGACACCACCAGGTTGTCCTCGTCGTCGCCGGTGGCCGCCACCACCACGTCGACGGTGGCCAGACCGGCGGCGTCGAGCGACGACACCTCGCAGGCGTCGGCCACCACCCAGGTGACGTCGAGGCTGTCCCGGGTCCGGGCGACCAGGTCGTGGTCCTTGTCGATGAGGAGCACGTCGTGTCCTCCGTCGTGGAGGTCCGAGGCGATGGCGGTACCCACGCTCCCGGCTCCGGCGATGGCCACCTTCATGACCCCTCGCCCTCGTCCTCCAGGTCGGCGGTCGGCACCGGGATGCCGGCGATGACCGTCGTCGGGTTGTCGTCGGCCCGGGTGTTGGGAGTCGCGAACCGTTCCTCGAACGCCGGCTTGCCGACATCGGTGACGACGAAGTGGAGCACGTCCCCATCTTGGCCGACCAGATCGTCGATATCGAGGCGGGCCACCCCGGCCCGGGTGACCGAGATCAGCACGACCTCCCCGGGAACATTGAGATCGGCCAGGCGCTTGCCGGCGAACTTCTCGTGGAGCTCGCGCTCGACCAAGGTCAGGGTCCCGGTCGGATCCGTCCATTCGACCTCGCCTTCGCCGGGGACCAGCCGCCGGCGCACCTGGTCGATGGTCCACGACACGGTGGCCACGGTGGGGATGCCGAGGCGCAGGTAGATCTGGGCCCGGCGGGGGTCGTAGATGCGGGCGACCACGTTGGGGATGGCGTAGGTCTCCCGGGCGATGCGGGCGGTGAGGATGTTGGAGTTGTCGCCGCTGGTCACCGCGGCCAGCGACTCGGCCTTGGCCGCGCCCGCCTTGTCGAGGGTGTCGCGGTCGAACCCGGAACCGACCAGCAAGGTGCCCGGCCAATCCGGCGGCAGCCGGCGGAACGCCTTGGCGTTCCGGTCGATGACCGCCACCGAGTGGCCCTGATCCATCAGGCCGATGGCCAATCCCGAACCGACCCGACCACATCCCACGACGATTACATGCACGCGGACCATGCAACACGCCCCAGGGGGAGATGACAACTCGTTGCCTCGGCCGACCTGGGTTGGGGCCCATCTGGCGTCCCATCGGCCGCTCCTTCACGTGTTTTACTTGACGAGGTGGACGCTCCTGGGACCGGTGAGAGGGGAGCCGACGCGGGGTCCGAGGTGGTCATGGCGCCGACCGGCCCGGTGGGTTCGGTCCAGGCCCGGGCCCGGCCGACGGCCACCCCCACCATCCCCATCGACGTCCCCGAAACCCTCCGCTACCGGCTGAAGAACGTCCTCCTCGGTCCTCCGCTGGTCAACGAGCAGCTGAGCTCCGAACGGTTGAGCCGGCCGTCGGCGCTCGGGGTCCTGGCTCCCGACTGCATCTCGTCGTCGGCCTACGGCACCGAGCAGATGCTCACCCAGTTGGTGCCGTTCGTCGGTCTCGCCGCCTTCACCCTGGTGGTCCCCATCACCTTCGCCATCCTCGGGGTGCTGTTCTTCGTCACCCTGTCGTACCTGGAGGTCATCCAGCTCTACACCAAGGCCGGCGGCGCCTACGTGGTGGCCCGCGAGAACTTCGGCCCGAACATCGCCCAGATCGCCGCGGTGGCCCTGCTCATCGACTACACGGTCACGGTGGCCGTCCAATCGGCGGCCGGGACCGCGGCGCTGTCCAGCGCTTTCCCGGGATTGGTCCCCTTCACCGTCCCCATCACCATCGGGGTGGTGGTCCTGTTGCTCTACGGCAACCTGCGGGGCATCCGGGAGGCCGGCAAGTTCTTCGCCTTCCCCACCTACTTCTTCATCGTCAGCCTGGCCGCGGTGGTCTTCGTCGGCTACGTCCGGGAGCTCGCCGGAACCCTGCATGTCCATTCCGTCCAGCACGCCGGGACCCTCCCCATCGGCCACTCCGGATCCGGGCTCCTCTACGGCGCGTCGTTCATCATCATCCTCCGGTCGTTCGCCAACGGCGGCTCGTCGTTGACCGGGCTCGAGGCCATCTCCAACGGGGTGGGTGCCTTCCGCCGGCCGACGGCCAGGAACGCCCGCCAGGTGCTGGTGATCATGAGCAGCGTGCTGGCCTTCCTGGTGCTCGGGGTCACCCTCATCGCCCACTGGACCCACGCGGTGCCTTATGCCGCCGGCTCGCCGACGGTCGTCTCCCAGGAGGTGGGCTACGTCCTCGGAACCGGCCCGGTGGGCAAGTTCCTCTTCTACGTGGTGCAGTTCGCCACCGTCATGATCCTCTACACCGGGGCCAACACCAGCTTCAACGGGTTCCCGTTCCTGGCCAGCTTCGTGGCCGAGGATTCGTTCCTGCCCCGGCAGTTGACCCGCCGCGGCCACCGGTTGGTCTTCTCCAACGGGATCATGGTGCTCACCGTGGTGGCGGTGGTGCTGCTCCTGGTGACCCGGGCCAAGGTCAACAATCTGGTCGCCCTCTACGCCATCGGGGTGTTCACCGGGTTCACCATGGCCGGGGCCGGCATGGTCAAACACCACCTCGACGGGCGGGGAGCCCACTGGCGGCGGAGCGTCGCCGTCAACGGGTTCTCCGCCTTCCTCACCGCCACCATCGTCTTGATCTTCGCCACCGTGAAGTTCACCGAGGGGGCTTGGGTGGTGGTCATCGCCGGTCCGCTGATGTACTGGGGCCTGATCCGCCTGCATCGTCAGTACGTCGATGAGGAGCGCCAGCTCGAGCAAGGGGCCAGCGAGGCAGCCGAGGCCCCGGTCCTCAGCCGGCACACCGTGATCGTGCTGATCGACCGGTTGGACATGGCCACCGCCCGCGCCCTCCAGTACGCCCGCACCCTGCACCCCGACGAGATCCGGGCGGTGCATTTCCTCCTCGACGACCGGGAGGCGGCGGCCCTCGAGGCGGAGTGGAGCCGGCTCGGGCTCACCCGGCTCCCGCTCGACGTGATCGAGTGCGAGGACCGGCGGCTGACCCGCGCCGCCCTCGAGCTGGCCGCCGAAACGGTGGGCGACAACAACACCGAGCTGACCATGTTGCTCCCCCGCCGCGGGTTCGAGGCCGGCTGGCACCGCCTCCTCCACGATGGAACCGCCGACCGCATCGCCGCCTCGGTCAGCCAGCTCCCCCATGTGAACGTCAGCGTGGTGCCGTACCAGCTCACCGGTGGATGGCTGTCCCGACGGCGGGAATGGGGTCGGGGAGGGAAGCCGGCCTCGGGTACCGAGCCGGCGACCAAGGCCACCGCCCGGGCGGCCGAACGGATCGCCGAGCGGGAGGCGGCCAAACCCTCCTTCGACCGGGCCGCCTTCGGCGAGCGGGGGCGGGGGACCATCCCGATCGGGGACGCCCAATGGCGGACCCGGGTCCGGGTGGCCGGCAAGATCAGATCGGTACGGGTGCAGCCGCGGGCCGGAACCTCCAACCTCGAATGCGTGCTGGCCGACGACACCGGCAAGCTGCTCCTGGTCTTCCAAGGCCGGCGGCGTATCCCCGGCGTGCAGCCCGGCGCCCGGTTGGTGGTCGAGGGAATGGTGGGGGATTGGGGTCACCACCAGGCAATTCTCAATCCCGATTACGAACTGATCGCCGGGCCCGACGCCGGGGAGGACTCGACCTGATCCGCCGAGTCTTGCCTTGGAGGCCCTTTTGTCGGTAGCTTCTGCCCGCATTGCCGGTGCGACTCGCCGTTCGGGTGTCCTCCGGTGCCGGGCCCTGGCCGTGGCCTCGTCAAGGGGAGGAAGTCGAACCTTGGGCGAATTGTCGCGGCGCCAGACGTCTGATCGAACTCATCTACACCTCGTGTTGTAATCGAAGGGAGCCCTACCGATGATCCACCTCCTGGCTGAAGGGGGTTACCAGAGTTTTCTCCTCGCCAATTCTGAGAAGACCTGGTTGTATCTGGCCATGGCCGCCGGGGTGGTGGCGATCATCGTGGCGCTGACGTTGGTGCGGGGCGTGCTCGCCGCTGACCAGGGAACCGCGTCGATGAAGCAAATCGCTCTGGCCGTCCAGGAGGGCGCCGAGGCGTTTCTCTCCCGGCAGTTCAAGACCATCCTGGTCATCGTGGTGCCGCTGGCCGTGCTGATCTTCTTCACCGCCACCAAGGTGACCCACCCGGGTGCCGACGGCTCCACCGTGGTCGACCTGACCTTCTTCCAGGCCGGGATCTACCGGGTCATCTGCTTCCTGGCCGGCGCGCTGTGCTCGGGGCTCACCGGCTTCATCGGCATGAGCCTGGCCGTCCGCGGCAACGTCCGTACCGCCGCCGCCGCCCGGGAAGGGAAGATGGCCCCCGCCCTCAAGGTCGCCTTCCGCACCGGCGCCATCACCGGGCTGTTCTGCGTGGGCCTCGGCCTGCTCGGTGCCACCGTGATCGTGCTCATCTTCCAGAACACCGCCACCTCGGTCCTGATCGGCTTCGGCTTCGGGGCCTCGCTCCTGGCGCTGTTCATGCGGGTGGGCGGCGGCATCTTCACCAAGGCCGCCGACGTGGGCGCCGACCTGGTGGGCAAGGTCGAAGCCGGCATCCCCGAGGACGACCCGCGCAATGCCGCCACCATCGCCGACAACGTGGGCGACAACGTGGGCGACTGCGCGGGGATGGCCGCCGACCTCTTCGAGTCCTACGCCATCACCATCATCGCCGCCATCATCCTCGGGGTCGCCGCCTTCGTCTCCATCGGCAAGGGCAACGTCTCCGCCCGCACCGTGGTCTTCCCACTGATCATCCCCGCCATCGGGATCATCGCCACCATCATCGGCATCTTCCTGGTGCGGGCCTGGCCCCGGGACAAGAGCGCCATGGCCCCCATCAACCGGGGGGTGTGGATCGCCGCGGTGCTGACCATCGCCGGAACCGCGGCGGTAGCCGGCGGCTACCTGCATTACTGGAAGGCGTTCTTCGCCGTGCTGACCGGGGTGGTCCTGATGCTGGTGGCCAGCGCCATCACCGAACAGTTCACCTCCACCGAACGGGGCCCGGTGCGAGAGATCGCCGAGGCGGCCCGGACCGGGCCGGCCACCACCACCCTGGCCGGCATCGCCATCGGGCTGGAGTCGTCGGTGTGGGCGATCATCGCCATCGCCCTGGCCCTGGCGGTGTCGGTGGGGCTCGGCGGCGGGAACATCGAGTTGACCCTCTACCTGGTATCGCTGACCGGGATCGGATTGCTGTCGACGGCGGGCATGATCGTCTCCGAGGACAGCTTCGGCCCGGTCTCCGACAACGCCGCCGGGATCGCCGAGATGTCGGGCGAGTTCAGCGGTGAGGCGGAGCGGGTCATGGTCAGCCTCGACGCGGTGGGCAACACCACCAAGGCGGTGACCAAGGGGGTGGCCATCGGCTCGGC
>DASZNG010000015.1:0-11878 GCA_035551535.1 Acidimicrobiales bacterium
TCGCCGCGGAGGCCAACCATCCGCGACTCTGTCCGGAATACCTCGCCGCCGATTTCGAGCGAGGGTAGACGGGAACCTCGCAGCCCGGCAGAATCCCTATTGCACGCAGGTTGCACGACCGCCTCAACCCAGTGAAGAGCAGGAGCGCAAATACCATCCTGACGAGGTGTTTCAACGGTGGGCGCTGGGGGACTCGAACCCTCGACCTGCTGCTTGTAAGGCAGCTGCTCTAACCAGCTGAGCTAAACGCCCGAAGATACAACGCTACCTGCCGACGCATTGCGCAACTCAACCAGCAGGGCCGGGGTGGCCGCCGCCACCGGCGTGCGCCGATCGGTGTGGGACAAGGTGATCAGCTCCCGGTCCCGCAATTCCCCGACCACCGCACCCGCCTCGACACAGATGAGCATCCCTCCCAGGTAGTCCCAACTTCCGAGCCGGGAACCCCCGACCACCGCATAGCCGTCGAGGGTGCCGTCGGCCACCGCGCAGAGATCGAGGGCGGCGGCGCCCAGGCCCCGGTACTGGGACCAGCCGAGGTAGGAAGGTGGGTACCCCGAAAATCCGATGATCGCCTCCCGCAATAGGGTGCACCCCGATGGCTGGATGGGACCGCCATCACGCCGGGCCCCGCCGCCCCGCACGGCCTCGAACCGCACCCCGGATGCCTGGTTGACGACCACCGCCGCCCGCAGGCCGTCGCCGTCCACCGCACACAGGCTGGTGGCGTACCAGGGGATGCCGCGGGCGGCATTGGTGGACCCGTCCACCGGGTCGAGGGCGACGACGATCTCACGGTCACCACCGGTGGTCCCCGATTCCTCGGACATCACTCCCAACCCGGCCTTGTCCAACACCGCCACCGCGGCGGCGTCGGCGGCCAGATCCGAGCGGTACTGACCCTTCCGGGTGCCGGCCAGCCCCCAGTCCCCGAGTCCGGCCAGGGCACCGGCCACCGCACTGGCGGCGTCGTGGAGCACGTCAAGCAGGGACCCATCTTCCATGGCGGACGACGCTACCCGAGGCGATCCGGGGCCGGTAGGGACCGGTAGGCTGGCTTTCCTGTGGCAGTCATCGATGTGGCCGGATACGTGGCCGATCTCAAGGACCACTCTGTCGATCATGGTTTCCATGTGCACGACGAGCGTCATTTCGTGGAGACCTACTCGCTCCGCCAGGTCTGGGAGGTCGAGCTCCACCCCGAGGACGGCTGCGGCGGCCCTCTCGACCTCCATCTCGCCCTCGAGGTCGACCCTCGCACGCTGCTCTCCTTCGAGGACGCCGTCTTCGGGCTCGCCGAAGACGAGGATCCACCCGACGAATTCCACTTCCCGCTGACGTTCACCTGGGCCCTTCCCCCGCTCCCCCATGGGCCCGACCTGCTGCGCCTGGCCATCGACCTGGCCGGCATCGGCGGGATCGAGCTCCCCCTCGAGGTATCGGCCATCGACTCCTACGCCTCGGCCACCGACGCCGCCGAACGCCGGCTCACCATCGTGGCCCGTTCTCCGGTCTCTCTCACCCGAGTCCTGGCCGGTGAGGAGATGATGTGCAACGTGTTCGACCGGTGCCTGGCCGTCAGCCGTTACCTCCTCGACTCGGCGGGTAGTTGGTTGGGTTGACCGCCCTCCGCCACCGACGGGCCGTATCCGGCTGGGCGACCGGCATCGTCCTCATCACCGGGTGCGGACTCGGGCTCGCCGCCTGCAGTGGCAACGGCCAGGCCTTGGCCCAGGCGGCCTGTGTCCACGTCAACAAATCGATCAGCCTCTACAACCAGGGAACCGCCACCACCGATCCGACCCGTTCGGCGGCACTCGACCAACAGGCGTATGTCCAGCTGGTGGATGCCCTGCCCCTCGCCGCCCAGGCCGCGGGGAAAGACTCCCAGTGGCAGGCCCTGATGACCACGGTGTCGGAGAGCAGCCGGGTGTCCGAGTCCCACCTGGTCGGTGCCCTGACCGACCAGTGCGGCATGGCCGACCAGTCCAACCCGTTCCAACCTCCGGCAACCCGGCCCGTCCCCCCGCCGGCCTCGATTCCCCCGCCGGCCACCGCTCCCGGGTAGCCCCCTGAGCGGCTGAGCTGAGTCGCCCGTGTGTTGACGACCCGCCCGGCCCAGCGAAGGAACCGTCAGCGGAACCGTCAGCCGACCCCGGAGGACCCGGAGGACGACGAAGACGACGAAGACGACGAGGATCCCGCTCCCTGCCGGGCCATCTGCAGCCGGCCGAGTCGGACGACTTCGGGCAGCACCCGGGCATCGAGCCACTGCCCGGCGGCATCGGTCGGCACGATGTGGATCCCGTCGGCGTCACGGATCTGCACCCCGTCGACCGTCAACGCGAAGTGACCACCCGGGCACACCAACGCATCCAGGTCGAAGACCTCGGTGTTGGAGGGATGTTCGGAGGCCACCTGTCGGACGATGGTGTTGTACTCCGACAACCGGGTGGCCGAGTCCTCCGGCCAGGGCTGGCCGTTGTCCTGCTCGCCGGAGTCGAAGCAGGGGGCGGTCATGAGCATCACCTGGGCCCCGGTCGAGCCGGCGACGTTGACCGCCTGCTCCAGCGACTGGCGGAGGATGGTGTCGTAGGCCGGCTCGCCGATGTGCATCCACTGGCCGTTGATGAGCCGGTCGTTGATCTCCCAGCGCCCGACCAGGACGGCCACCACGTTGGGATGGAACTGGGCCAGGTCCCCGGCCCACTGGGCCGGCCACTGCTGGGAGGCGGGGGTGCTCGAGTTGCAGGACGCCGCCATCAGATTGGCCACCCCGTGGGCGACGTACTCGGTGCTCCGGACCACCCCGCAGCCGATCAGGGCGCCGTTCTCGAGGTCGACGTCGTAGCTCTGCTGGACATTGTTGAGCGACATGGCCAGCCCCAGCCGGGAGGCCACCGAGTCCCCGAAGACGGCCAGGTTGACCGGGGGTCCGCTGTACTGCGACCCGGCCCGCCGGCTGATCGACGCCGGGGCGGCGTCGGCCGCCGACGGCAGGGTGGCCAACACGGTGACCCCCACCACCCCGAAGACCGCCCCCGAGGTCATCAACCACGCCCGCCATTCGGTGAACGACCGCAACCGGCCCCGGCGGATCGGCTCCTCCACCACGTAGAAGGAGATGGTGGCGACCAGCAGGGTGACCCCGATCCGGATGACCAGCAGCGGGTAGCCGATCAGGTGGAGGCTCGAGGCGGACAGCATGGCGAACAGCGGGAAATGCCACAGGTAGGCCCCGTAGGAGATCTTCCCCACGTACTGGAGGGGCCGGACGCCCAGCGCCCGGGACACCGAACCCCACTGGTGGGTCACCGCGGTGAAGATGACCACCGCCACCCCGACCGCCACCAGGAAGAACCCGCCCCGGTAGAGGAAGACGGTCGGCTGCGACAGATGGGACCAGGTGTAGGCGAAGGCGGCGATGACCACCCACCCCAGCACCCCGAGCCCGGTGCGCAGCCGGCCGGCGTCGATCTCCCAGGCGGCGATGGGGGTGACCCTCGCCTCCCGTTGGCGGCGGAGATCCCGCCGGTGGACCGGCGCCGGCGCCGTCCCCGTGACCGGCAGCGGCGCCGACCCCTCGGGCAACGCCTTCCGGTACTGGGCCCAGATGGCCATCCCGATGGCCAGGGCCGCGCCGACCAGCATGTCCTGGCTGCGGGTGTCGGTGCCTTCGTAGACCCGCATCACCGACTGCGGCCCGTGGTAGAGCAGGGCCATGTCCACCGCCGAGGCGACCGCTCCCACCACCGCCACCGCCAACACCGGCCACAGCCGCCGGGCCGGCCGCAGCTTGTTGCCCACCCACAGCATGGCCAGCACCACCGGGGGCCACACGATGTAGAACTGCTCCTCGATGGAGAGCGACCACATGTGGTTGAGCGGCGATGGATGGGCGGTGAGGTTGAAGTAGTTGGTGCCGGCGAAGATGAAGTGCCAGTTGGCCACGTAGAACAGGGTGGACAGCGAGTCGAGCCGGAGGTTGGCGAATTCGCCCGGCGGGGCGAAGACCTTGGCGTAGATGGCCACCGCGATGAGCATCACCAGCAGGGCGGGCAGCAGCCGGCGGGCCCGCCGGGCCCAGAACTGGCCGAGATGGATGGTCAGCTTCTTCCGCCACTCCCCGACCAGCAGGGAGGTGATCAGGAACCCGGACAGGACGAAGAAGACGTCGATGGTGAGGAACCCGCCCCCGAGAATCGGGACCCCGCCGTGGTACATCATCACCCCGAGCACGGCCAGCGCCCGCAGGCCGTCGAGGGCGGGGATGAACCCGAAGGTGACGTTCCGGCCCCGGGCCACCGGCGGGGCGACGGCGCTCGGGGGTGGCTCTCGGCCGGCCGCGTCGGCAGCAGGACTCATCGGGTAGGCGCCTCCGGGCTGGATCGAAAACCGGTCGGTCGGGCCGGCCGGGTGAAGGCCACAGTTTCGCAGACCTGCCGGTGGCCCGGGGAGCGGCCCTCTCTCCCTCGATCCGGCGAGCCGCCCAGGTCAGAGGGCCGGAATCAGACCGCCGGGGTGTAGCCCGCCGGGAAATTGATGACCTTCTTCTCCAAGAACAGCTCGAGGCCGTCCTCACCGAACTCCCGGCCCACCCCCGACGCCTTGTAGCCGCCGAAGGGGGAAGAGAAGTCGATGGGGATGTTGGAGTTGACCATGTAGGTGCCGGTGCGGATCTGCCGGGCCACCTGCAGGCCGCGGTCGTTGTCGCCGGTGAACACCGCACCGCACAGGCCGTAATCGGAGTCGTTGGCGATCCGGACGGCATCGGCCTCGTCGTCATAGGGAATCACCGACAGCACCGGCCCGAAGATCTCCTCCTGGGCGATGCGCATCGAGTTGTCCACGTCGACGAAGACGGTGGGGTCGACGAACCAACCCTTGTCCAGCCCGCCCGGCCGGCCGCCCCCGGTGGCGATCTTGGCGCCCTCCTCCTCGCCGAGGCGGATGTAGCCCTCCACCCGGTCGCGCTGGCGTTCGGCCACCAGCGGGCCGACCTCGGTGGCCGGATCGAGGGCGTCCCCCACCTTCAGGGCCCGGACCGACTCGACCAGCGCCTCGGTCACCTCCGCGTAGCGGTCCCGGGGAGCCAGGATGCGGGTGAGGGAGATGCAGGCCTCGCCGTTGTTCATGATGGCGTTGGGCATCATCAGCGGCATGGTGGCGGCCAGGTCGACGTCGTCGAGCAGGATGGCCGCCGACTTGCCCCCCAGCTCGAGGCTGACCCGCTTGAGGTTGGCACCGCAGGCGGCCCCGATCTTGCGGCCGGCCACCGTCGAGCCGGTGAAGGACACCTTGTCGACCCCGGGATGGTTGACCAGGTAGTCGCCGACCTCCCGGCCGGCCGGCACCACGCTGAGCACCCCGTTGGGCAGCCCGGCATCGGCCAGGATCTCGGCCAGCAGGTTGGCGTCGAGGGGGGTCTCCGGTGCCGGCTTGAACACCACCGTGCAGCCGGCAAGCAGCGCCGGGGACAGCTTGGCCGCGGCCAGGAACAGCGGCACGTTCCACGGGGTGATGGCCGCCACCACCCCCACCGGCTCCTTGGTCACCATCACCGGCCCGAGCAGCCCGTCCTTCACGGTGTCGAAGGCGAAGGTGGAGCCGAGCCCGGCGTAGTAGTCCATGATCATGGTCGGGGCCAGGACCTGGGCCAGCATCCCCCACGAGACCGGCGAGCCCATCTCGTTGGAGATCAGCTCGGAGATCCCCTGCATGTCGTTGCGGATGGCCTCGGCCGCCTTGGTCAGGACCACCGCCCGCTCGGCCGGGGTCAGGTGCGGCCAGGGTCCGTGGTCGAACGCCTCCCGGGCGGCGGCCACCGCCTGGTCGATGTCGGCGTTCTGGGCCTCGGGGACCCGGCCGACCAGCTCCTCGCTGGTGGGCGAGACCACGTCGAAGACGGCGGACGAGGACGGCTCGACCCAGTCCCCCCCGATGAACAGACGGTCGTACGACTTCATGGGCCCTCCCTCGATGGAACCGGTTCTACCCCCGATCGTAGCCAGGAGCCGGGCGGTGCGGACAACCGGGGTGCGGGCGGCACCGGCCCGGCTTCCTGCCAGCCGATACGCTCCCGAAGGTGCTCTCCCCCCTTGACGACTACCCGGTCCACCAGATCTCCGAGCCGATGCGGTACGTCGGCACCTCCGACCGGAACTTCTACGACCGCTACTACTTCAATATCCACGGGAACGGCGACGTCCACGGCAGCGACCAGGAGTTGTTCGCGGTCATCGGGGTCGGCCACTACCCCAACCTCAGCGTGGCCGACGCCTTCGTGTCGGTGCTGTGGGGGGACGACCACCGGGTCATCCGGTCGTCGAGGACGCTGGGGGCCGACCGGATGGACGCCTCGGTGGGTCCGATCCGGGTCGAGGTCCAAGAAGGCCTGCGGCAGGTGCGGGTGGTGGTGGAGCCCAACCAACACGGCATCGAGCTCGACGCCGTCTACGACGGGTTCTCCGAGGCGCTCCTCGAGTCGCGCCACTTCGATCGCCAGTTCAGCCGGGTGACCTTCGACTCCACCCGGTTCGCCCAGACCGGCTCGTGGTCCGGGGTGCTGAAGCTGGGCGACCGCGAGTTGACCCTCACCCCCGACCGCTGGTGGGGGTCCCGTGACCGGTCGTGGGGGGTGCGCCCGGTGGGCGAGGCCGAGCACCCCGGGATCCGGGTCACCGACACCGGGGCCGGGTTCTTCTGGATCTACGCGCCGGTCCGGTTCGACGACCACGCGCTGGTCACCATCATCCAGGAGCGGCCGGACGGCGAGCGGATCATGAGCGACGCCCATCGCGCCTTCCCAGTGGGCTCCGGCCGGGAGCCGGAGTGGCTGGGACGCCCCGAGCACGATCTCCGCTTCGCCCCCGGCACCCGGCGGGTGATCGGCGCCACCCTCTCCTACTTCGGGGCCCGGGGGAAGAAGACGGCCGAGATCGAGGTGGAGACATTGCTGGCGTTCCCGCTGCTGCTGGGAACCGGCTACGGGCTCGAGGCCGACTGGAAGCACGGGATGTACCAGGGCGAGCTGGTGGTCCAGGGCCAGCAGCTCCCGCCGGCCGACGCCTCGTACATGGACTGGGGGCTCACCGAGTACGCCGCCCGGTTCACCTCCGAGGGGAAGGTCGGCTACGGGATGTTCGAGTGCGCGGTGATGGGACCCCACCAGCAGTACGGGTTCACCAGCTGACCCGGCCGCGACTGGCCATGGCCCTCCACGACGAGATCCGCGCCTGGTGGGACGAGGACGCCGCCACCTATGACGACTCGACCACCCACCGACCCCGCCGCCCGGCGGAGCGAGCCGCCTGGAGCGCGGCCCTCGCCGGGTTGCTGCCGGCCCCGCCGTCGCGGGTGCTCGATTGCGGGGCGGGCACCGGTTTCCTCAGCCTGATCGCCGCTCGGCTCGGCCACCAGGTGACCGCCGTCGACCTGTCGGGACGGATGCTGGCCAAGCTCCACGACGCCGCCGCCGAGGAGGGTCTGGCCATCACCACGGTGGAGGGACCCGCCGACGGGGCCCCGGCCGGGCACTACGACGTGGTGATGGAGCGCCACCTGCTCTGGACCCTCCCCGATCCCGAGGCCGCCCTGGTGGCCTGGCGGACCGCGGTGGCGGCCGGCGGGCGGCTCATCTCCGTCGGGCACATGCGGGAGGCGCCCGGCCGGGCCCAGGTTCGCGGCTGGCTCCACCGATGGCAGGGGCGGGCCCCTGACCACCACGGCGAGTATCCCCGCACCATCGTGGCGGCCCTCCCGCTGGTCACCGCCAGCATGGATCCGTCGGTGTCGGTGGAGATCGTCCTGCGGGCCGGCTGGCCGGCACCGAGGCTCGAGCGGCTCCGGGACGTGGAGTGGGCGGAACGGCTGTCGGTCCCGAGAGGCGAACGGTTGCTCGGGGTCCCGCCCCGGTATGCCGTCGTCGCCGTCGACCCGTGACGGAACCGCCGCCGCCCATCGCTCCCATGGGAGACTGCACCGGTGCGCACCCTGCTCAACCTGCTGTGGCTGGTGCTGTCGGGGCTCTGGCTGGCGGCGAGCTACGCGGTGGCCGGGGTCCTCATGTGCGTGCTCATCATCACCATCCCGTTCGGCATCGCCTCCTTCCGTCTCGCCGCCTTCGTGCTGTGGCCGTTCGGCCGGACGGTGGTGCGGCGACCGGACGCCGGCACCGCGTCGGTGATCGGCAATGTCCTCTGGTTCGTGCTCTTCGGACTCGGGATCGCCATTGCCCACCTGGTGCTCGGGGTCTTGCTCTGCGTGACCATCATCGGGATCCCGCTCGGTCTCGGGAACTTCAAGCTGGCGGCGGTGGCCATCGCCCCGCTGGGGAAGGACATCGTCCGGACCGGTGACCCCCGCGCCGCCCAGGGCGGCATCTCGTTCTGATCCGCCACCCTCGCGGTCGGAGCCGTACGCTGTGGCCATGTCCAACGTCGCCTCGGGCCCGGCGGTGCTCGCACAGGTAGGCCGGCGGCTGGATCTCCGGATCTCGACGGCCCACATCAGCGGCGCCCTCCTGGCCGTCGGGTCCGGCGCGCTGACCAGCGCCAACATCCGGGGCCAACATGGCTTCGGACGGATCGACCTGATCACCTTGGCTATCTACCTCCCGCTCAGCGTGCTGCTGGCGGGTTGGGTGTTTTCCCGTCGGACCCGGAAGGTCACCACCTGGATCGTCGAGGACCGGGCCCCGACGACCGCCGAGCAACGGTCCGCCCTGGGCCTGCCGTTGTACCTGGCGGCGGGGTCCATGCTCCTGTGGGTCGGGGCGGCGATCATCTGGACGGTGCTCACCATCGTCACCCATCACGACGGCGCCTACACGGTGCGGGTAGCGCTCTCGATCGTCCTCGGCGGCCTCACCGCCTGTGGCCTGACCTACCTGCTGGTCGAGTGGACCATCCGGCCCATCACCGCTCGCGCCCTGGCCGGCAACGTTCCCGAATGCGTGATCGCCCCCGGCGTGCGGACCAAGCTGCTGCTGTCGTGGGCGGTGGGGGCGGACGTCTTCCTGCTGATGATCGGGCTCAGCTTCGTCGGCCGCCCGGCCGACGAACCACCGAGCGCGGCGGCCATCTGGTTCATCATCGTCGCCGGACTCGTCGCCGGATCGCTGGTGGTCTACGTGGCGACCCGCTCGCTGGTCAACCCTTTGCTCGAACTCCGACAGGCGGTCGGGAAGGTCCAGCGGGGAAACCTGGATGTGCAACTGGATGTGAATGACGGGGGCGAGCTCGGACTGCTCCAGGCCGGCGTCAACCAGATGGTCCAGGGCCTCCGGGAGCGGCGCACCCTCCAAGACCTCTTCGGGCGCCACGTCGGGGAGGAAGTCGCCCGCCAGGCCCTCGAACAGGGGGAGGTGGCGCTGGGCGGCGAGCGCCGGGAGGTGGGCGTCATCTTCGTCGACGTCATCGGTTCGACCCGTCTCGCCCAGAGCCGGCCTCCCGAGGCGGTGGTGGACCTGTTGAACCAGTTCTTCGCCACCGTCGTCGAGGTGGTGGCGGCCGAAGGCGGCTGGGTCAACAAGTTCGAGGGCGACGGGGCCCTCTGCGTCTTCGGGGCCCCGGTGTCCCAGAACGATTTCGCCCGGCGGGCGTTGCGGGCGGCGAGGGTCCTCCGCCGCGAGCTGCTGAGTCTGGCCGCCGCCAACCCCGAACTCGACGCCGCCATCGGGGTCTCCGCCGGCAGTGTGGTGGCCGGGAACATCGGCGACGAGCGGCGCTACGAGTACACCGTCATCGGGACGCCGGTCAACGAGGCGGCCCGATTGACCGACGAGGCCAAGCACCGGCTGGGCCGGGTCCTGGCCAGCGAGGAAGCGGTGTCCCGAGCCGGCCCCGAAGCCGAGTCGTGGCTGGTGTCGGGCGAGCTACAACTCCGGGGCATCGGCGAGCCGGTCCTGGTCTACGAGCCGACCGGACGGGCGGAGGTCCGCCAGCCGGCAACCTGAGCCCGGGAGCATGGTTCAGGTGCGGCCGGCGAGGGTGGAGAGACCTTCCCCGGTGAGGTCGCGGTCGGCTCCGGTCCGGCCGGTCATGGCCATGATCAAGGAGATCATCGGCCCCGACACCTCGGGCCCGTCCCCCCACGACCAGTCGCTGTCGGTGGCGTGCAGCTTCAGCCCGGCGATCCGTCGCTTGGCCCCGAGCAGCAGGTTCGACTTCTTGTAGCTGTCGGCCACCGCCACCAGGGCGGCTTCGGGAGCGCGGTGTTGGAGGCCGAGCGGGCGACGGATGTCCTCGCCGTGGACGACGATCTCGCCGAGCATCGCCATCACCGGTGCCGGCGGGTGGTTGGTGGTGGTCGTCCGGGACTGCAGGCGCGGGATCAGCCCCGCGGGTCCGATGGCCCCGAGACGCTTGGCCGCCCGATCGGTGAAGACATCGAACTTGAATCCGGCCGAGATCAGTTCCTTGTAGAAGTTCGCCGGGGTCTGTTCGGCGGCGGCGAGGACGTGGCCGGCCGCCTCCTGCACGGTCCAGCCTGCGCACAGGGAGGGAGTGGCCCACTGGTCGGCCGACAGGGCGGTCAGGGTCTCCACCATCTGCGCCCGCTCCCCGTGGATGTACGTCCAGGTCTCTTGCGACTTCATTTCCTGCCCCCTCTTCCCGGCCGGCCCGGCTCAAACTACCGCCGGGCCAGGAATTTTGCTTTCGGATGACGAGGACGTCCGAACCGAACGATCCGGTCGGGGATCAGACCGAACGAACCTTGTCGACCTCCCAGTAGGCCCGGAGGGCGGCGATCTTCCCCTCCGGCGAGGCCCGGTAGGTGTAGACCCCATCCACCTCCACCGCCGATCCTCCGGCGAAGGTGATCCGGATCACCCCGACATTGGCCGCCTCGTCGCCACAGAGGAACGACTGGTGGAGGGTGAACTTGATCGATTCATTGGCGGCGATCACATTGTCGTAGAAGGCGGCGATGGCCTCCGGTCCCCGGTGGCCCTTCCCCTCCGGATCGAAGGCCGAAGGGCCGATCGGGTCCTGGACGACGGCATCCTCGGCGAAGAGGGCCAGCCACGCCTCCCGGTCATGGACCTCCACTGCCGCCATCGATGCTCGCCCCAGATCCTGGGCCGTCGTCATGCCGCCACCTTTCCGATCACCTGGTCGGCGAAGCGATTGAGGTTGTCCAGCTTTGTCTGCAGCAACTCGGTGTCGGGCCCGACCGCGTACGGCCACCGGAACCCGACGATCACGTCGGTGACCCCTTGCTCCTCGAGACGGTGGACGCCGTCCACGGAGAAGGCCTCCGCCGAGATCACGTGGACTTCGAAGGGCCGGTCGGCGGTCCCCTCCTCTTGGCGGATCCGGGCCAGTTGGTCGAGCAGCCCGGGGAGATCGGCCGGATCCCCTCCGCCGTGCATCCACCCCTCGGCCCGGGCCGCCCGCCGGAGGGCCGCCGGGGCATGACCCCCGACCAGGATCGGGATGGGCTCCGTCGGGGTGGGCGAGATCTTCACCGACGGCAGGTCGTAGGCCTCGCCCTGGTGACTGAAATAGCCGCCGGCCGACAGACCCCGCACGATGGCGATGGCCTCGTCCATCCGCCGACCCCGCCCCTCCCAGGGGACGCCGGTCTGCTGATAGTCCTCCGGCCACGGGCTGGATCCCACGCCGAGGGACAGCCGGTTCTGGGTCATGACCGCCACCGAGGACGCCTGCTTGGCCACCAACAACGGGTGGCGCATCGGGAGCTTCAAGACGAAGGTGACGAACCGGATCCGCTCGGTCACCGCCCCCATGGCCGGGATCAGCGAGAACGGTTCGATGAACGGCTTGTCCTCCAGGAACTCCCGGGTGTGGTCGGGCGAGAACGGGTAGGTCGAGTCGGACACCTCGGGATAGCAGATGCTGTCCGGCACCACCAT
>DASZNG010000016.1:0-3659 GCA_035551535.1 Acidimicrobiales bacterium
CATCATCTGACCGCCGCCGACCCCGACAGGGCTGGCGGGGCGTCGGGAGAGCCATCGGACGGCTCCGACTTCATCTGGTACATCCGCTACCGCGACGACTACCGACGGCTGGACGGCCATTGGAAGTTCGCCCGCCGTTCGATCCATCTCCAATGGGTGGAAGAGCGCCCGGTTCTCAAGATGGGGCCGGCCC
This sequence comes from Acidimicrobiales bacterium, assembly GCA_035551535.1. Lineage (GTDB taxonomy): Bacteria > Actinomycetota > Acidimicrobiia > Acidimicrobiales > RAAP-2 > DASZIT01. The sequence goes on from DASZNG010000016.1 coordinate 194, forward strand.
GGTCCTGACGGATCAGCGGGCGGGGACCGGCTGGGGTGGCGGAGGTCCGACGTAGCGGGCGGCGGGCCGGATCAGGCGGTTGTCGTGCGCCTGTTCCATCACCTGGGTGGCCCACCCGATGGTCCGGCTGGAGGCGAAGGTCGGGGTGAACATGTCACGGGGGATGCCGCAGGTGTGCATGACCACGCCGGCGAAGAACTCCACATTGGTATAGAGCTGTCGCCCGGGCTTCAGCTCGGTGAGGACATCCACCGTCGTCTGTTCGACCTGTTCGGCGAATTCGACCAGCGGGCCTCCCAACGTCCGGGCCACGCTCCGGAGAAAGACCGAACGGGGGTCGTCGGTCTTGTAGACCCGGTGGCCGAAGCCCATGATCCGGTCGCCGTGCTCGATCCCCTCCCGCACCCAGGCCTCGGCCCGGTCGGGGGTGGCGATGTCGTCGAGCATGTCCAGGGCCCGACTGGGAGCACCCCCGTGGAGCGGGCCCGACAGCGCCCCGACGGCCCCGGTGACGGCGGCGGCCAGGTCGGCTCCGGTGGAGGTGATGACCCGGGCGGTGAAGGTGGAAGCGTTGAATCCGTGGTCGATGGTGAGGATCAGGTACTGCTCGATGGCCCGGACGTGCTCGGCCGGCGCCTCCTCCCCCCGCAGCATCCACAGGTAGTTGGCCGCATAGGACAGGTCGTCCCGGGGTGCCACCGGCTGGAGCCGGTTCCGGAGCCGATGGGTGGCGGTCAACAGGGTGGGAACCACCGAACAGAGGTGAAGCGCCTGGCGTCGTAGCTCGACCATGTCGATGTCGTGGGTCGGCCGCCAGCCCAGCTCGGCACCCAGCAGCGACACGCCGGTCCGCAGCACATCCAACGGGGATCCACTCGAGGCCAGGGCCGGCAACAGCGACGCCAACCCGTCGGGAAGCGGACGCAACCCGGCCACCTCGGAAGCGAAGGCGTCGGCACTCCTCCGGTCGGGGAGCTCGCCGTCGAAGAGCAGCTGCCACACGTCCTCGAGCGAGCGGCGGTCGGCCAGCTCCACCGCCGAGTACTGCCGGTAGTGGTAGAAGCCTTGGAGGCCGCGGACGTCACCCACCGAGGTCTCGGCCACGACCACCCCTTCGAGCCCCTTGGGCACGTCGGTTCCCGACTCGTTGGCCGGCCGGATCTGCGCCACCTCCAGCAGATCCCGGATGGAGACCACACCGACCAACGTCCCGCCCTCGACCACCGGCAGGTGACGGTAGTGATGATGGGTCAGGCTGGTCCACGCCGCGCCGGCCTCCTCGTCGGGCGCCAGCACATCGGGATTGGCGGTCATCCACAGGTGCACCGGTTCCAGCAACGGGTCGGCATGACCGGCCGCGGCCCGCAACAGGTCGCGCTCGGTGACGATGCCGGTCACCTTGGTGCCGTCGGTGACGATGACCGAGCCGATGTCGTGGCCGTGCATGGTGCCGGCCGCGTCGGCCAGCGAGGTGTCGGGGTCGCAGGTGACCGGTGGGGATGTCATCAGATCTCGCACGGAAGTGGGCATCGGTCTCCTGGATGGGTGTGGGCGCCGGGGTCGGTGCCGGAATCGGTGGATTCTGCCGCTACCCGTCCAGTGTGTACTGGTTTGGCTGGTCTGTAAATGTTGATCAAGTCAATGTCATTCGGTAGGGTTAGCAGGTGGAACGGATGCTCGAGAGCGAGGAGGCCGCCCGGCGCCTCGGGGTCAAGACCGCCACCCTCTATGCCTATGTGAGCCGGGGCCTGCTCGCCTCCCATCCGTCGCCGCACCGTCGACGGAGTCTCTTCGATGTGGACGACATCGAACGGTTGGCCGTCCGGGCCCGAACCGGGAAGACGGTCGAGACCCGGTTGGCCACGGTGACCACCTCCATCACCCAGCTCCGGGAGGACGGACCCGCGTACCGGGGCGTGGCCGCCATCGATCTGGCCTCCTCGGCCTCGTTCGAGGAGGTGGCGGAGTGGTTGTGGAACGTCGACCCCGACGAGCGTTCGTCGAGGCGGGGGAACGAGCTGCCCGGGCCGGCGGCGGGATCGGCCGGCCGCCCCTGGGAGTCGCTGGCCTTGGGCCACCACCCGGAGATGGGATCGATGGACATGATGCGCTGGACGGTGGTGATGGCCGGTGCCCACAACCCGCTGCGCGCCGACCTGCGACCGGTCGGCGTCACCCGCACCGCCCGTCGGGTGGCGGCATCGATGGTGGAGTTGCTCCCGGGGCCTCCGGGCCCGCAGGTTCCCTTGGAGCTGCCCGACGGCGTCGATCGCGCCGGGTCCGTGGCCGAGCGGCTGGCCGGCAAATTGAGCCCGGCCCCCACCCGGGGCCTGGTGAGGAGCGTCAACGCCGCCTTGGTGTTGATGGCTGACCACGAGCTCGCCACCTCCACCCTGGCGGTGCGGTTGGCCGCCTCCACCCATGCCGATCTGTGCGATGCCCTCATGGCCGGGCTGGGGACCATCGCCGGTCCGCTCCACGGCGGAGCCAGCCAGCTGGCCTACGGGCTCCTGGTCGACGCCGAACGCCACGGGGTCGAACGGGCCCTGGACGACACCCTTCGTTGGCAACGGGTGCTGCCGGGCTTCGGACACCTCGTCTACAAGAACGGAGACCCTCGGTTCGAGGCGCTGCTCACGTTGTTCGAGCAGACCGCCACCATCGAACAGATCGAGCTGGTCCAGGCCATCATCGATCTGGCCGAGACCAACGGGCTGCCGGCCGCCAATGTCGACCTGGCCCTGGCCGCCATCACCTGGTCGGCGGGGATGCCCCGCGACGCCGGGCGTACCGTCTTCACGGTGGCCCGGGTGGCCGGTTGGACCGCCCACTATCTCGAGGAACTCGGTGAGCGCCCGCTCCGCTTCCGGGCTCGCGCCGTCTACGCATCGTCGGGCGGGGGGCGGGCCGGAGGGATCGTCCCGGCGTAGTCATCGGCCGGGCTCAACCCTGGGCGGCAGCCGGAGCCGGCCCCCTACGATGCGGTCATGACCCTTCCCGCCCCGAGCCCAGACCGCACCTGCCTTGTCACCGGAGCCTCCTCGGGAATCGGTGCCGAGATCGCCAAACTGCTGGCGGCCAGGGGCCTCGGGGTGACGCTGGTGGCTCGCCGGGAACCCAAGCTCCGGGCGCTGGCGCAAGAGTTGGCGTCGAAACACGGGATCCGGGCCGAGGTGGTCGTCGCCGACCTGACCGACGAGTCGTCTCGCTCCAACCTCGTCTCCGAGGTTGCCTCCCGGGAGCTGGCGGTGAACGTGCTGGTCAACAACGCCGGGCTCTCCACCATGGGGGCCGTGTACAAGGGAGAGGTGGCCGCCGAGCTGGCCATGGTCCGGACCGATGTCGAGGCGGTGGTCCACCTCTGTACCGCCTTCCTCCCCGGGATGGTCGAACGCCGGAGCGGAGCAATCCTCAATGTGGCGTCGACGGCCGCCTTTCAGCCGCTGCCCGGTCAGGCCGGCTACGG
>DASZNG010000017.1:0-5213 GCA_035551535.1 Acidimicrobiales bacterium
CGAGCCCACCGTCTCCGACCTCAGTCGCACCCCGGGCCAGCGCCGGGCCGATGCCGCGGAGGAGATGGCCAAGCGGTCGGCGACCGCCCCGCCCGACGGCATCCCTCCGAAGCCGCTGGTCAACGTCTTGATCGACTTCCCGACACTGGGTGGACGGATCTGTGAGCTGGCCCAGGGGATGGCAATCACCCCCGGGTCCTTGGTTCCCTGGCTCGACCGGGCCGACTTCGAGCGGGCGGTGTTCGAGCCCCCCGACCGGGTCCAGGTCAGCACCACCGCCCGGTTGTTCACCGGGGCCACCCGGCGGGGTATCCAGCTCCGGGACCGGGAGTGCACCCACCCCTACTGCGACCGCCCGGCCCTCGACTGCCAGGTCGACCACATCCAGCCCTTCGGCCAGGACGGCCCCACCACCCAGGAGAACGGCCGTCTGCTCGGCGGGTTCCATAATCGGCTCCGGAATCAACGGCCACCACCTCCCCGGGAATAGGGCGTCCCTGCCGCCCTCGCCTATCCCTTCGGCCGGCGCCGCGAAAGAGCGCCGGGAGGGACGAATAGCAGGACTACGTAACACAGGAGGGCGACCCCGGTGGCAATTGCCATCGTGAGAGAAGGTCCCTTGCTCATGTCACCAACAAATCTGGCGCCAGAGCTCCAGGCGGCGAGGATGGCCAGCAAGGCGACTCCGGTAACGGATATCGACAAAGGGCTTCGGGTGAGTGCCGCGCGCACAACGGCCGAGACACCGGTGACGACCAGCAGGGTACCGACGATCGCATGCAGGCTCAGGCCCACCGGGCCGTCGGCCACCGCATGGCCGAAGGCCGCGAACATTCCCCGGCCGCGGTCTACCGCCGGCAGGTTGGCATAGATGTTCGTCCACATGCCCAGGCCGAATTCGATGACCAGCATGACGACGGCAGCAAAGCAGTTGGTCCGCAGGTCCCGCGCCATCCCGGGTGCGGCATCGGAGACGAGGGATTCATCGGGGGAGCTCATAGCATTACCTTCCCGCCGGCGATGTCCAGCGTGGAACCGGTGATCCATGACGAGGCCGACGAGCCGAGGAAGAGGGCGGCGGCGGCGACGTCCTCGGGCTGGCCAATCCGGCCGAGGGGAAACATCGCCCCCATCGCCTGACGGTCCTCCTCGGACACCCAGGTGCGCATCCGGTCGTTCTCGATGGCGGAGGGAGCAAGGCAATTCACCCGGATTCCCTCAGGTCCGTATTCGTTGGCCAGATGGCGGCTGAAGGCGATCACCCCGGCCTTGGCCGCCGCATAGGCGGCGGACGACTTCGCCGCCTGGCGACCGGCCGCCGAGGACATCGTGATGATCACCCCCGAGCGTCGCTCGAGCATGACGGGCAGGAAGGCGGACACGGTGAGAAACGTAGAGGTGAGGTCGCTCTCCAACACCTCGCGCCAATGGGCGCCGGTCTCGGTGGCGGTCGGCAGCGGCATGCCGTTGCCCCCGGCGAAGACGGCGAGGATGTCGACCGTCCCTATCGTCGCTTCGACCTCCGCCCGCAAGGCCTGGATGTCGGTCTCTACCGTGCAGTCGGCCGCGACACCCAACACCGACCTGTCCAGGACCTTGATGCTCTCGACCGTGGCGGCCAGCGCCGCCCGGTCGCGTCCGACGACAACCACGTCGCAGCCGTTGGCGGCGAAGGCCCGGCCGGTTGCCGCCCCGATTCCTCGAGACCCGCCGGTGATCACCACCACCTTGCCGGCGAGGTCGGGGTACATGCCACCGAGGACCTCCGGGCTGATGTCAACTTGGTTCATGTCTCGGCTCCTTCCTGGATACCTGGGCTGATCCGGAGTTACCGGATCGGTGGCCAACCTCCTCAGCTGACCGGAATGCCGGGCCTCCAGGTCCGGCGCCTGAACCGGAGGGCGACCACGATGCCGATGGGGATCAGGAACCACGGGAAGAACCCGTGCCGGAAACCGAAAACGGCGTTGCCGATCGCCACGGCCACGATGACGGCGAACAGGACGGGAAGCACCATCCAGTGAACCGGTCCTCCCCGCGGGAGCCGTTGGCGGTTCGGGAGTCGCCGAGGGGGGAGATCGGCGAGCAACCCGGCCAGGTCACGTTGGGTCCGGGCACCGAGCGCCTGGGCGATCCTCTCCTGGTGCTCGACCATGTCCAACCGACCGGCCTCGAAGTGCTCGTTCAAGTCCTCGGCCACTGCGTTCCGGTCATCGTCGGAGACGCGGAGGTCAGGGTCATGACCCGACGGCGACGGTCGCTCGCGGCCTTCGTCCGGGGCCGCGGGATTGCTTCCCCACCACGCGTACCCGGTGGCGTAACCAGATTCCCTGCCCCAATAACATCCGCGCCCTCGTGATTGGGGGCTTCGACGACCAGCTTGCTCATGCATGGCTTTGGACCTCGCTTCCTTCGACCCCGGACCCTGCCGGGTGCTCGCCCGTGCGCTTCCCGAGCAGTTCCCCGGTCGGGCTCGACGCGGGCTGAGCCATCACGACTATTATACTAGTAGAGGATTATATGAAGTCAATACAATCATCCCGAACTTAGGATCTCCCAATGGCCGAAGAACGACCCCGAGTGGCAGGACCGTCGGTGGTGCCCCCCAGCGTGGCCTTCGCCGTCTCCCGCCTCGGGTTCGAGGTGAGCCGGGCGTTGGCGGACGGTCTGAAACCGCTGGGCATCGATCCTCAGCACTTCGGGCTCCTCCGTGCCCTCCAGTTCACCGAGGGTGAGTCACAGCGAGCCATCGGTGACCGCCTGACCATCCCGCCGAACCGGATGGTCGCTCTGGTCGATGATCTCGAAGCTTTGGGCGCGGTGAAGCGGACCAAGCACCCGACCGACCGGCGCGCCCACGCCGTCTCCCTCACCCCGAAGGGGCAGAGGCTGTTCGAGAGCGCCTTTGCCGTCGCCCGCTCCGTCGAAGATCGCCTCTGTGGGGACATCTCCAAAGACGACAGGCAGCAGCTTCTCGACCTGCTCGGTCATCTGAACCGCCTCACTGACGTACCCGAGGGTGTGCACCCCGGGCTTTCGGCCTAACGGCGGCGCCGAACGCCCACCCCAGCCGGTATCGCACCCGGGTGGCACAACCGTTTCCTACCATCGGGGGAATGCCGAAGACTGTGAAGCGTCACCGATGCATCGACTGTGGAGCCACTTCCGCCCAATGGGTCGGTCGGTGCCCGACCTGCGGGGAGTGGAACACCCTGGTGGAGGAATCGGAGCTCGATCCCTTGGTGCAAGCGGTGAACGAGCTCGATCTGTCGTTGATGCCGGTGCCCCTCTCGTCGGTGGATGTGACCGAAGCCGCGGCCATTCCTTCGGGTCTGGGGGAGTTCGACCGGGTGCTCACCGGTGGGCTGGTGCCCGGTTCGGTGACCCTGCTGGGAGGGGAGCCGGGGATCGGGAAGTCCACCTTGCTGCTCCAGGTTCTCGCCGCCCGGGCGGCGGCCGGCCACCGGGTTCTGCTGGTATCGGCGGAGGAGTCCGCCCATCAGGTTCGGCTGCGGGCGGAGCGGCTGGGCCCGGTTCCCCCGGGATTGTTGATCCTGTCGGTGACCGACGTGGGCGCGGTCATCAATGCGGTGGTCGAAGCCGAACCGGAGCTGGTGGTGATCGACTCCATCCAGGCGGTGGCCATCGGACCGGCCACCGCCGGCGAGCGCCGGGCCGGGGGGGTCCCGGGGAGCGTCACCCAGGTCCGGGAGTGCGCCGATCAACTGGTCGGGCTGGCCAAGGCCCGCCAGGTGGCCATCGTGCTGGTCGGCCACGTCACCAAGGACGGCGCCCTGGCCGGGCCGAGGGCGCTCGAGCACATGGTGGACACCGTGCTCAGCTTCGACGGCGACCGGCACCATGCCCTCCGCATCCTGGTGGCGGTCAAGCACCGGTTCGGGCCGACCGGGGAGCTCGGGCTGTTCGAGATGGGCGATCACGGGCTGAGGGTGGTGGACGACCCGGGGCGCCTCCTGTTGGGGGACCGAATCACCGGCGTTCCGGGAGGAATCGTGCTTCCGGCCATGCAGGGCCGTCGCACGCTGCTGGTCGAGCTCCAGGCCCTGGTCACCAACGGGTTGACCGCGCAGTCGAAACGTTCGGTGGTCGGCCTGGATGCCGGCCGGCTGACGATGATCCTCGCGGTGCTGGAGCGCCATGCCGGGATCCCCTTCCTCGGTTTCGACGTCTTCGCCTCGGTCGCCGGGGGTATCCGGGTGACCGAGCCGGCCGCCGATCTGGCGGTGGCCATGGCGGTGGCGTCGGCGTCGATCCGGGTGCCGCTCCCGGACGACCTGGCCGCCGTCGGCGAGATCGGCCTGGCCGGCGAGGTCCGACAGGTCACCAATCTCCCCCGGCGGCTGGAGGAGGCGTCCCGGCTCGGGTTCACCCGGGTGGTGGTGCCCGCTTCGTCTCCCCCCGGCCCCCCTGGAATCGAGCTCATTCGGGTGGAGACGGTGCGGGAGGCGATCTTGCAGTTCGGTCACGGCCGTCTGGATGATCCCGGGCAGTGGCTCCACGAGGATCGTCGTGATTTCCTTGACGAGGACGGCCAACTGCCCTGACCGGTAACCTGCGGTGGTGGTGAGCGCACGCCAGAGCTCGGCTCTCGACGAAGCCCTGGCGATGGCGGCTCCCGGTCGGCCGCTGCGGGACGGCCTGGACCGGATCCTGCAGGCCAAGCGGGGTGGTTTGGTGGTGGTCGGGGATGACCCCGAGGTGCTGTCGATCTGCACCGGCGGCTTTCTCCTCGACGCCGAATTCAGCCCCCAGCGCCTGTCGGAGCTGGCCAAGATGGACGGGGCCATCATCCTGGCCCACGACGCCTCCCGCATCGCCCGGGCCAATGTCCACCTGATGCCCAAATCGTCGATTCCGACCACCGAGACCGGCACCCGGCACCGGACCGCGGAGCGGGTGGCCCGGTCGATCGACGTGCCGGTGCTGTCGGTGTCGGCGGCGATGTCGGTGATCGCCATCTACCGCAACGACCAGAAGCACACCTTGCAGCCCATCAGCTGGCTGCGTGACCGGGCCGACCAGGCCCTGGCCACCCTGCAGCGGTTCCGCAGCCGGTACGACGTGGCCCTCAACGGGCTGTCGACCCTGGAGGTGGAGGACACCGTTTCGGTCGGGGACGTGACCGGGGTGCTCCAGTCGGCGGAGATGGTGGTGCGCATCGCCAAGGAGGTGTCCGGGTACCTGGTCGAGCT
>DASZNG010000018.1:0-7991 GCA_035551535.1 Acidimicrobiales bacterium
GGCGAGCAGTCGGTGCGGTTGCACCGATCGCTCCCGGTCGAGGGGGCGGCCAACTCGGTGACCACCATCACCGGCATCTACGACAAGGGGTCGGGCGCGGTGGTCGTCACCGAGACCATCGCCACCGACGCCGCCAGCAACCAGAGCCTGTGGACCACATCGTCGTCGGCCTTCATCCGGGGCGAGGGCGGCTGGGGTGGCGACCGGGGCCCATCGGGCAGCGCGGCTGCCCCCGAACGCCAACCCGATCACGTGGTCGTCTATCCGACCCGGACCGACCAGCCGCTGCTCTACCGGCTCTCCGGCGATCGCAATCCGCTGCACTCCGACCCGAAATTCGCCGCCATGGCCGGTTTCGACCGGCCCATCCTGCACGGGCTCTGCTCGTTCGGGTTCACCGGACGGGCGCTGCTCCACTCGCTCTGTGGATCGGACCCCGATCGGTTCGTTTCGATGGGCGCCCGCTTCTCCAAGCCGGTCATGCCCGGCGACGAGCTGACCGTGAGCATCTGGGAGCTGGGGGACGGCGACGCCTACTTCCGCACCGCCACCCCGGCGGGTGTGGTCATCGACGCCGGACAAGCCACCTACCGCTGAGGTTGCCGGCAGCAGCGGCAGCGGCAACGCCGCGGGAGCCGGCGATCAGCCGTCCACCCGCCGGGTGACCTCGGTGCCGAAGGCGGCGATCTGGTCGCAGAGCTCGTCCACCGAGCGGGACGGAAACCGGACCTGCACCTGGCCCACCCCGGCGTCGGCGAACGTCTGGAGGTAGTCGGCGATCTTGTCGGGCGTTCCGGACACGGTTCCCTTCGGCAGTTCCACCCCGGCCGGAGGGGAGCCCACGTAGAGGAAGTCGGCGATCCCGCCGATGTCGAGAGGTGCCCCGCCGCGGTACTCCTCGCGCATCCGCCGGAGGTCGGCCAGCATCCCGGCGTCCGGCCCGAGCGACTGGGGCAGCCAGCCGTCGGCGAACCGGGCGGTGCGGCGGAGGGCGGCGGGTGACGACCCGCCGGCCCAGATCGGTGGGCGGGGCGACTGGATCGGACGCGGACGCAGCCCGAGACCGGACGCCGTCCAGCGCGGGCCCTCGAGCACCGGGTACTCCTGGGCCAGGCCGAGGGCCAAGCCGGCGATGGCCTCGTCGGTGGCCGCACCCCGATGGTCGAACTCGGGACCCATCTGCTCGAACTCCTCGGTGACGTGACCGGCGCCGACCCCGCAGATGACCCGCCCGCCCGACAGCACGTCGAGGGTGGCGAACTCCTTGGCCGCCCGCAGCGGATGGCGGAGGGCGATCACATAGATGTGGGACAGCAACCGGATGCTGGTGGTGATGCCGGCCAGCCAGCCGAGGGTGGCCACGGTGTCATACCAGGTGGTGCCCATGGCCCCCGCCAACCGTTCGGGGATGAAGGTGTGGTCGCAGACGCCCACGTAGAAGAAGCCGGCCGACTCGCAGGCCAGCGTGACCCGGGCCAACTCGTCGGGACCGGCGGAGGGCTCCCAGGGTTGGACGTAGATGCTCGACTGGGACTGGATCGGGAGCTGCATGCCGTAGACGGTGCGACCGGCCGGCAGCACGGTCACCACCTCGTCAGGGAGGGCGATGGGCGACGACGTCGATGGTGATGACGGTGGATCTGGGGTCACCGGCGCAGGATAGCCCTGCCCCATCGGCTCAGAATGACGGCGTGATGCAGAGATCGCTCCGGAGGGCGACGTCGCGGGTGACGGGGACGTCGATGTGGAGCCCGAGGGCGAAGTCGGTGGTGGATCCGTTCCCGGAGGCGACGATGGCCGCCCCCTTGGGACAGGCGCCACCGGTCACGTGACCCAGGTCCGGGAACCGGTTTCCCTGGACGACGGTGTCCTGGGTTCCGCCCACGTAGACCCCCATCTCGGCCCAGGCGGGGAGCCCGGCGCTCGAATTCCCCCTCCACTCGGCGCCGGCGGCGTTCCGTCCGCCGCCACAGGTCGGTTGTCCGCCGGTGTTGGGCAGCAGGCAGTTCTGATGAGCGGACGAGCCGAACAGTTCATGGGTCCCCGACGAGAGGATCACGTCGAAGTGGGTCCGGGTGCCCGACCAGAGGCGGTTGTCGATGATCACCGCGGTATGGACCGGTCCGAGGGCGAAGGCGCGGGTGATGGTCCCGGGCGGGTCGCCACCGGGGATCAATCCGGCATGCAACGACCAGAAGGGGTCGGTGACGATGCCCCAGTAGAGGGAGTTGCCGGCCGAAATGATGGTGTTGTCGGCCACCACCGACAGCTGGGGGGGCGCCGGGGCATCGGTCGGGCTCCCGTTGAACAGCACGATGGCGGCATCCGAGACGTCGATGATGGCGTTCCCCCTCACATCGGTCGACCCGCAGTAGATCCCGAAGCCGTCGGCTTCGGGATGATCGGTCACCGTCTCCCCCGGCACCGTCCCGCCGTGGGCGGTGGCATAGCCCTCCACCACGTTGTCGGCGACCACGTTCCCCGAACACCCGCCGGGATCGGCGGGGGTCGGCGGTTGGGTGTCGACCTCGACGTTGCTGGCGCCGTAGGCGTTGCCGATCCGGTCGGACGCCACGGTGGTGCCGACGCCTCCCAGCATCCGGATGTTGAAGACGGCCAGTGAATTCGGATCCGGGGCATAGCGCTGGCCGTCGACCCAGAGATGCTCGAGCTTCGCCCCCGGATTGAGGTGGACCAGGTCGGGGCTGGGGTTTCCGGGGAGGGCGGCGAAGGACGGGGCCCGCACCAGCCGGGCCATGTCCGCGTAGCGGGTCGGACCCGGATCGCCGACGGTGGTGAGGGCCACGTTGCCGGGGATGGTCAGGGTGGTGGTCAGCCCCACCACCTCCCGGGCCGGGAGTGACACCACCCCTCCGCCCGACTGCGAGGCGGCATCGAGCTTCAGTTGCAGGGTCACCTCGGGCTGGTCGGTCCCGGGGGGACCGGCGGCCGGGGTCGGGATGGCCGGGAACCCGGTCAGGTCCCCGGGCCGGCCGAAGGAGTAGCTCGGGTTGGTCGGGCTGCAGATGGCCGGTTGGGTGAGGGTGGTGAACTCCGGGGTCTGGTAGAGGAAGTTGGCCGCGTCCTCGGGGGTGAGTGGCGGGGTGGTGGCGGTCCCGGCCAGGTCGTCGCGCAGGCTGACGTACTCGGAGGCGTCCGGCTCCCGGTTGAGCACGAAGCGGTAGAGGGTCAGCGCCCTCGAGCCGGCGTCACCGGCGGGGTAGTCCTGTCGGTACTCGGCGGAGGCGGCGACGGAGTCGCCGAGCTGGATGAGCGCGGAGGTGGTGCAGCCCTGATGCTGGAAGGACCCCACCGCCGCCGACCACTCCGCGGGGGTCGGTGCCCGCCCCAGCAGTTCGGTGTACGCCTTGGTGACGTACTGGTAGGGAATGACGTTGACCGGGGTAGCGGATGTCGGGGTCGGTGGCGCGTTCGAACGGGCGGCGGCAAGGCCGGCGTGGACGGTGACCGAGACCGCCGCCAACCCGAGGAGGACGACGGCGGTCACCGAGCATCGGCGCGCCCAGTTGGACCCAGACTTGTTGGAGTGATTCCCCGAACCCATCGGGTCCTTTCCCGTTGCGTGCGAGGTGGACAGTATGGCCTACCCCGCTCAGCGTCGAGGAGGGCGCCGGTCAGCGGATGGGAGTGTGAGCCGCGGCCTCGGCCATCGACACCGCCAGTGCCTCGGCCCACTCGTCGCCGGTCCCGAACTGGGTGGCCAGGACCCGGGCCCGCTTGTAGGCCAGGTGGGCGGGGACCTCCCAGGTGAACCCCATCCCGCCGTGGATCTGGATGCACGACCTCCCGTTGGCCAGCGCGGCTTCGTCGGCCAGCAGCTTGGCCCCGGCCGCCGCTGCGCCGGCGTCTCCGACATCGGGCTGGTCGACGGTCACCGCCGCCGCCTGGACCGCGGCCCGGGCCACCTCGGTCCGCACCACCATGTCGGCACAGAGGTGCTTGATGGCCTGAAAGCCTCCGATCGGCCGGCCGAACTGCTTTCGTTGCTTGGCGTACTCGACGGCGAGTTCGGTGGTCCATGCCGCCGAGCCGATCTGCAATGCGGCGGTCAGCGCCGCCCCGTCGCGCCGCCATCGGGCCGACAGCTCGGGACCGCCCACCATGGTGCCCGCCGGCAGCGAGAGTGACGACCACAGCGGGGTGAGGGGGTCCATCGGCCGGTCCATCCGGCTGGCAACCAGGGACGCCGGCTCCACCGCCCCCACCCCGTCGTCCGACACCACCAGCAGGACGTCGACATCGGCCAGGTGTTCGACCACCAGCGGGATCACCGGATCACTGGTCGACTCCGCCGCCTCCAGCCCGGCGACCGACTGGACCCGCTCGACCAGACCCACCACCACCGAGCCGTCGGCGGCTCCGGGGATCACCCCGGCGGCCAGATGGGAGGCGACCAGCGGTCCGGGCACCAGCGCCCGGCCGAGTTCCTCGAACACCAGCGCGGCATCGGCCAGCCCGAGCCCGAGCCCGCCGTCCCCGTCGGCCAGGCACAGGTTGAACACCCCGGCCTCGCCCAGCTCTCGCCAGCCGTCCCGGTCCACCACCCGCTCGTCGCCTTCCGCCCGGCGCAGCTCCTCGAGGGGGAAGCGCCCCTGGCAGAGACGGCGGACCCCGGCGGCCAGATCGGTCTGGAATTCGGTCAGTTCAAAGTCCACCGACGGGCTCCTTGGGCAGGCCGAGAATCCGCTCGCCGACGATGTTCCGCTGTATCTGCGAGGTGCCGGCGGCGATGGTCAGCGAAATCCCCCGCAGCCAGTCCTCCACCATCTCCTCGGCCGGCAGCCGTCCCAACCCGTCGAGGCCGTCGGAGTCGTGGGCAGCCAGCCCGGCCCGCCCCAGCAGGGATAGTGAGAACTCACCCAGCTTCTGGCGGGTCTCGGTGTAGGCCAGCTTGAACACCGTCCCGCCGATCCCCGGGACCCCGGTCCGGGCCGCCTGGGACACGTTGCGCTTGGTCAGCGCCCACAGCGCGTCCAGTTCCGCCCGGAGGTGGCCGGCCTGCCGGCGGACGCCGGGATCCGACCAGGCTCCGGTGCGTTTGGCCACCGCCACCGTCTCGGACAGCAACTCCACGGCTTCGAGCAGGTCGCCCACGAAGGCGGTGCCCCGCTCGAAGCTGAGGGTCACCATGGTCACCCGCCAGCCGTCGTTCTCGTCACCCACCCGGTTGGCGACCGGGATCCGCACCTGATCGAGGAACAACTCGGCGAACTCGGCCGAGCCGGCGATGGTGGTGAGGGGTCGGATCTCGACGCCGGGCGAGTCCATGGGCAGGATCAGCCAGCTGATGCCCCGGTGCCGGGAGTCCTCGGCACCGGTTCGGACCAGCAGCTCGCAGTAGTCGGCGACTTCGGCGAACGAGGTCCAGATCTTCGAGCCGGTGACTACGTACTCGTCGCCATCCCGGACCGCCCGGGTGCGCATGGAGGCGAGGTCACTGCCGGCATCGGGCTCCGAGAATCCCTGGCACCAGACCTCGTCACCTTTGAGGATGGGCGGGAGGTACCGCTGGCGCTGCTCGGGGGAGCCCTCGGCGATGACCGTGGGCCCGGCATGGAGCAGCCCCACGAAGTTGACCCCGACGTAGGGGGCGTGGGCCCGCTCTAGCTCCTCTTTGAAGATCAGCTGCTCGACCGGCGACGAGCCGAGACCGCCGCCTTCGACCGGCCAGTCGACACCCGCGTATCCGGCTTCGAAGAGCAGGCGCTGCCAGTGGGTGTCGTAGGCCCGGCGGGCTGTCCAGTCGTCGGCCGACGGCTTGGGCGGCAGTCCGGGCAGGATGCCGGTGAGCCAATCCCGCAGGCCGGCGCGGAACTTCTGTTCGGCCTCGGTATAGCGAAGGTCCACCGGGGCTTACTTGAAGTCGAGGCCGTACAGCTTGATGGCGTTGCCCCGGACGATCTTGTAGCGCTGGTCGTCGGTGAGGTCCTTCATCTGCTTCTCGGCGATCTGGCGGGTGTTGGGCCAGGTCGAGTCGGAGTGTGGGTAGTCCGACTCGTAGGTGATGTTGTCGACTCCGATGGCGTCCACGTTCTTCAGCCCGAAGGCGTCGTCGAAGAAGCAGCCGTAGATCTGGCGGTGGAAGTAGGTGGACGGCGGCTCCGGCACGATGTCGGCCACCCCGCCCCAGCCCCGGTTCTCCTCCCAGACGTTGTCGGCCCGCTCCAGGATGTAGGGGATCCAGCCGATCTGGCCCTCGGCGTAGGCCAGCTTCAGATCCGGGAAGCGGACCAGCACCCCGGAGAACATGAAGTCGACCATCGAGTAGGTGGCGTTCGAGTGGGTGAGGGTGGACCCCACCGCCGGCGGGGCGTCCGCCGAGGTGGACGGCATCTTCGAGGAGGAGCCGATGTGCATGTTGACGATGGTGCCGGTCTCCGCACAGGCCCGGAAGAACGGATCCCAGTAGTGATCGGGATCGTGGACGGAGGGCAGGCCGAGGAAGGGCGGGATCTCGCTGAAGCACACGGCCCGCACCCCGCGGTCGGCGTTGCGCCGGACTTCGTCGGCGGCCAGCTCCGCGTCCCAGAGGGGAATCAGGGTGAGGGGGATGAGGCGGCCCTGGGCCTCGGGCCCGCACCACTCGTCGACCATCCAGTCGTTGTAGGCCTTGACGCACAACAGCGCGAGTTCCTTGTCCTTGGCCTCGGTGAAGGTCTGGCCGCAGAACCGGGGAAAGGTGGGGAAGCAGATGGACGCCTCCAGATGGTTGACGTCCATGTCCTCCAGGCGGGGGGGCACCGAGTAGGAGCCGGGACGCATGTCCTCGAAGGTGACGCCCCGCATGGTGACCTCCTCGCGGGGGACACCGACGGCGGAGTCGACCCGCAGCAGCGGGCGCTTCAGATCCTCGTAGTACCACCAGTCGGTGGGCAGCCCCTTCGAGCCGGGCTTGACGGTGAGCTTCCCGCCGATGAAGGTGATCTCTCCCATCGGGGCGCGTTCCACCCGGGGGCCGACGTCGTGGTACTTCGTCGGCAGGCGGTCCATCCACACGTTGGCGGGCTCGACGACGTGGTCGTCGACGGAGATGATCATGGGCAGGTCGGCCATGGGCCGAGTGTATCCCCGTTCTGACGGTGCGTCAGATTGCGGATACCGGCAGGATCAGCCGCCGCCGGTCAGCGGAACCCCGGCGCGCCGATCCCCGGCAACACCAGTGTGCAGGGGACGGGTTGGCGATGGCCGGGGTCGAGAGCATTGAGGACATCCTGGGCCACCACCGGGTCGAAGGCCATGGTGGCGTGCTCGGAAAAGTCGAGCGGGCACTGGTCCTGCACCACGATGTTGGTGGCATTGGGCGCGTGCAACTCCCCCGACGTGTACGGGGAGACCAGTTCGTCGTAGCGGGTCATGATCGTGGTGTAGGTGATGCCGGGAAACGCGGGGTTGCCGTCGGCGTAGAGGTGCTGGAGGAAGGGCGAGCCGTGCAGGAATTCCTGGCACGACCCGCAGCCGCTGGCCACCGCCGCCTCCAGGGGCGCGGCGCCGCTGGGGAAGTAGGTCTCCAACGCGGTGAGCAGGGCGCCGACGCCGTCCAGGGTGGTGCCCTGGTAGAGCGGGGTGATGGCGACGTACCGGTTGACCTTGGCCGACCCGCCCAGGAACTTGAGGTAGTACTGCGGCATGACCGTTCCCTCCGAGTGACCGACCAGGTCGACCTTGGTGGCTCCGGTGGTGCTGAGCACCCGGTTGACGAGGGCGGCCAGTTGCCGGCTGCTGGTCTCCATCGCCTGCAGGCCGCCGACGTAGACCTCGCCGGGGTCGAGCCCGTAGGTGAGCGCGTACACGCAGTAGCCGTTGTCGGCCAGCAGCGGCGAGTAGGTGGCCCAGTTCTCGGCCATCGTCGCCCCCAGCCCGTGGACCAGCACCACCGGATCCGGATGGGCGGAAGACGGCTTGCACGACCAGTTGTTGGCGCCGGCCGGAGCACCGGTCGGGTTGGTGAACACCTCCGGCCCGGCGGCAAC
>DASZNG010000019.1:0-17638 GCA_035551535.1 Acidimicrobiales bacterium
CAGCTCATATCGTGGGTCCCGGTGGTCCTCGGACCGCACCGGGATCGGCTGCGAACCGAGGAATCGTCCCCGTCCAGCGCCGGTCGCCGCCACGGTGACCGGCCCGGACGCTATGAACGGAGGGAGCGGCATGGAACTGGGCAAGGTCGGGATCTGGAGCGGTGAGTTCCGGTCGAAGCAGGCCGGGGACGCCGGCGATGCCGCCGCCGAGATCGAAGGTCTCGGATACGGCGCGCTGTGGATACCCGGGGGCGCCGGCGGTGACATCTTCGGAGCCGTCACCCGGGCCCTCGACGCCACCCGGTCACTCCCGGTGGCCACCGGGATCCTGAATGTGTGGATGCACGACCCCAGCGAGGTGGCGGCCGAGCACGCCCGGATCTCTGCCGGCCACCCGGCCCGGTTCCTGCTCGGCCTCGGCGTCAGCCACGCCATGGCGGTCGAGGCGACGGGCCGGTCCTACGAGCGGCCCCGCTCGGTGATGGTGGACTTTCTCGATGAGCTCGATGCGGCCAAGATCCCGGTCGGGAAGGAGGATCGGGTGCTCGCCGCGCTGGCCCCGAAGATGTTGGAGCTGGCTCGGGACCGCTCGGCCGGCGCCCATCCCTACCTCACCACTCCTGAGCACACCGGCTGGGCCCGGTCGGTCCTGGGCGAAGGCCCGTTGTTGGCCCCCGAGCAGATGGTGGTGCTGGAATCCGACGCCACCGCCGCCCGGGCCGTGGCCCGGGAGAGGCTGGCCCTCTATCTGCAGCTCCCCAACTACACCAACAACATGCTCCGCTTCGGGTTCACCGAGGCCGACCTGGCCGACGGGGGCAGCGACCGCCTCGTCGACGGGCACGTCGCCTGGGGCGGGATCGAGGCCATCGCCGCCCGCGTCCGCGAGCACCTGGACGCCGGGGCCGATCACGTCTGCCTCCAGGTCCTCACCGGGAGCCGGGACCGTTACCCGCTCGCCGAGTGGCGGGAACTGGCCGCCATCCTCCCCGGGCTGCAGACCTGACCTTTTCGTACCTACCGGCCGTTACTACCGGCTACCGGCTGTCGGCCGGAGCTCAGCCGGCGAGCAGCCGATCCCGAAGTGGACCGGGGCGGGCGGCGTCGATCACCGTCCAGGCCATGGCCAGCGCCCCGTCCCGGAGCGCGGTGTCGGCCGAGGCGGTGATGCAGGCGGCGGCGAACTCCGGTTGGTGGTTGACCGACCCCCCGGCGTCGATGCCGATCAGCGGGTGGATGGTGGGCACCGCCAGGGAGACGTTGGCCATGTCCGTCGACAGCGTCGGCCTCGGGGCGTCCAGGTCATCGAGCTCGAAGGAGCGACCCAGCTCCTCGGCGTTGGCCCGGTAGGCGCCCAACAACCCGAGGTCACTCTCCATGTGCGAGTAGTCAGGAGCCAACCGCCGGTAGGCCACCGCCGATCCCGACGCCAAGGCTCCGGCCTCGAAGCAGGCCCGGACCCGGGGCTCGAGCTTCTCCAATCCGGCCAGGGTGGTCGACCGGCACATGAACCGGCCGGCGACCCGGGCCGGGATGATGTTGGCCGCCGACCCCGATCCGCCGTCGGTCACCACCCCGTGCACCTGGTCGCCGGGACGGAGCTGCTGGCGCAGCAGGCCGAGCGCCACCTCGGCGATGACCATGGCATCCCCGGCGTTGACCCCCTCCCAGGGGGCCGCCGACGCGTGGGCGGCCTTGCCGGTGAAGGTCACGTCGAAGTGGGCCACGGCCAGGCAGGTGGCCTGCAGCCGGTCGTCCGGCCACGGGTGGACCATCAGCGCGGCGTGGACGCCGTCGAAGACGCCCTCGTCCAGCATCACCACCTTGCCGCCGCCGCCCTCCTCGGCCGGGGTGCCCAACACCCGGACGGTGATGCCGAGCTCGTCGGCCACCGCCGCCAACCCCAGTCCGGCCCCGACCGCCGACGCCGCAATGATGTTGTGCCCGCAGGCGTGGCCGATGCCCGGCAGCGCGTCGTACTCGGCGCACACCGCCACCACCATGGGTCCCGACCCGAACCGGGCGTCGAAGGCGGTGGGGAGCCCGGCCACCCCTTCGGCCACCGAGAAGCCGGCGTCGGACAGCGCCTTGGCCGTCCAGGCCGCCGCCTGCTCCTCCTCGTACGCCGTCTCCGGGTTTTGGTGGATGGTGTGGCTGAGCTCCACCAGCCCGCCGAGCCGGTCATCGATGGCCGCCCGGGAGCTTTCCTTGAGATCTGTCATCCGTGCCTTCCGACTGGATCGGTATCTTCGTTGGGCGGGAACGAGTCGGAGCGGCTATTCGATGATGGCGACGACGTCGCCGGGCCCGACCGACTCGCCCGCCACCACCTTGACCTCTTTGACCGTCCCGCCCTTCTCGGCGTTGACGTTGTTCTCCATCTTCATGGCTTCGAGCACGCAGATGGTCTGGCCGACTTCGACGGCGTCCCCCACCTCGACCAGCACCTTGACGATGGTGCCTTGCATGGGGACCACCACGGTGCCGGAACCGGACCCGGACGAGGTGGCCTTCGGGCGCCGGGGGCCGGCCTGCGCCCGGGGGCTGCCCCCGCCGTTCACCACCACCTCCCCGACGTCGGGCACCCACAGCTTCACCTGGAAGCGCCGACCGTCGACCTCGGCCGTCACCTCCCGAAGCACCTTGTCGACCGGCTCCTCCCCGTCGGCCGGCTCGACCACCGGAACCGGAGCCTCGGCGGTCACCCCGCTCAGGTCCAGGGACTGCTCGACCCAGTTGGTCGAGTGGATGGCGTTGGCGAAGTCCGGATGGGAGAGGATGGCCACGTCGGCCGGGAGGGTGGTGGCCACGCCCTCGATGACCGTCTCCTCGATGGCCCGGAGCATCCGCTTGCGGGCCGACTCCCGGTCATGACCCCACACCACCAGCTTGGCGATGAGGTTGTCGTAGAACTGGCTCACGGTGTCGCCGGAGGCGTAGCCGGCATCGAGACGGACCCCGGGGCCCCCGGGGGTCACGAAGCGGGTGATGGTGCCCGGCGACGGGGTGAAGGCACCGCCGGCGGGGTTCTCGGCATTGATCCGCACCTCGAAGGCATGGCCATCCCGCCGGACGTCGCCCTGGCCGAACCCGAGGGGCTGGCCCGAGGCCACCCGCAACTGCCATTCGACCAGGTCGAGGCCCGTGACCATCTCGGTCACCGGGTGCTCGACCTGCAGGCGGGTGTTCATCTCCAGGAAGAAGAACTCCCCGTCCTGGTAGAGGAACTCGACAGTGCCGGCATTGACGTAGCCGCAGGCTTCGGCCACCTTCACCGAGGCCTCGCCCATGGCCTGGCGGACGGGGTCGGGGAAGTCGGGGGCGGGGCTCTCCTCCACCAGCTTCTGATGGCGGCGCTGGGCCGAGCAGTCGCGCTCGCCCAGCCATACGGTGTGGCCGTGGGTGTCGGCGATGATCTGCATCTCGACGTGGCGGGGCCAGGCCAGATACCGCTCGACGTAGCACTCGTCGCGCCCGAAGTAGGAGAGCGCCTCGCGCCTGGCCGAATCCAAGGCGGCGGCCGCCTCCTCCGGGCCCTGCACCACCTTCATGCCCCGGCCGCCGCCCCCGAAGGCGGCCTTGATGGCGACCGGCCAGCCGAACTCGTTGCCGAAGGCGGTCACCTCGTCGGGTGAGGTCAGGACCTCCGACCGCCCGGGGACCCCGGAGACCCCGGCCCGCTCGGCGGCGTGGCGGGAGCTGATCTTGTCCCCCATGACCTCGATCGCCTCCGGCGGCGGGCCGATGAAGGTCACCCCTCGCTCGGTGATGGCCCGGGCGAAGTCGGTGTTCTCCGAGAAGAACCCGTAGCCGGGGTGGACGGCGTCGGCCCCGCTTTTCTCGATCGCCCCGAGGATCGCCCCGGTGTTGAGGTAGCTGTCGGCGGCGGTCTGGCCGCCCAGGGCGTAGGCCTCGTCGGCGTACCGGACGTGGAGGGCGTCCCGATCGAGCTCGGAATAGACGGCCACCGTGGCCACGCCCAGTTCCCGGCAGGTCCGGATGACCCTGACGGCGATCTCCCCCCGGTTGGCGATGAGAACCTTCTTGAGCACGCTCAGCCTTTCGAATCAGATGACGGGTCGGCGGTCCGACGACCGGGGACAGGCCTCATAACACTGGCACGGCTCAGAGGTTACGTGCCACGTCAGGCTCGCAATCCTAAGGTGGGGCGGGTGGGGGACTCCAGCGCGGGCGAGAACCGGTCACCACCCGGGTTCGGCGACATCCGGTGGTTCGATTCGATCGATTCGACCAACCGCTACCTTCTCGACGAGGCCCGGGGCGGGGCCCCCCACGGCGTGGTGGCGGTGGCCGACCACCAGACGGCGGGCCGGGGCCGTCTCGGGCGCCGCTGGGAGGCGCCCCCCGGGTCCAACCTGCTGGTCTCGGTGCTGGTCCGCCTCGACCTGCCGGCCGGGGCCCGGCACCTGGCCTCGGCGGCGGTGGCGCTGGCGGCGGCGGACGCCGTCACCGCCGAGACCGGGCTGGTCCCGGGGATCAAGTGGCCCAACGACCTCCTGGCCGCCGACGGCCGCAAACTCGCCGGGGTGCTGGCCGAAGCCGACCTGGCCGGGCCGGCCGAGCCCGGGCTTCCCCCCATCGTGGTGGGGATCGGCATCAACGTCGGCTGGCCGCGGTCGGACGACGACCTTCCCCCCGACCTGGTCGGCGCGGCGACATCCCTTCAGCAGGAAGCCGGCCGTCCGGTGGACCGGCCGCGTCTGCTCGCCAGCCTGTTGGCGGCCCTGGGGCCCAGGCTGACCATGCTGGGGAACCCCGAAGGCCGGGCCGGACTGGCGTCCGATCTCCGGCGGCGGTGCGTGACCATCGGCAGCCAGGTCCGGGTCGAGCTGGCCGGTGGCCGGATCGAGGGAACCGCCACCGACGTGACCGATGAGGGCCACCTGGTGGTGGCCACCGGGACCGGATCGGAGACCGTGGTGGCCGGCGATGTGGTGCATCTCCGACCCGCCGGCTGAGCCCGGGTTTCTCCCGGCCGGGACCGGGACCGAGAGTAGGCTGCGCCGATCATGCGACTACTGGTCACCGGCGCCGCCGGCTTCATCGGTTCCAACTTCGTGCGCTACTGGATCGGCGGCCACCCCGGTGACCGGGTGGTCGCCCTCGACGCCCTCACCTACGCCGGGAACCGGCCGAATCTGGCCGATGTCGAGGACAAATGCACCTTCGTCCACGGTGACATCGGCAACCTCGACCTGATGACCGAGGTCATGGCCGAGCACCAGATCGACGTGGTGGTGAACTTCGCCGCCGAGTCCCACAACAGCCTGGCCATCCTGGACCCGGCCCGGTTCTTCCGCACCAACGTGCTGGGCACCCAGCTCCTGGCCGAGGCGGCCCGCCACCACGGGGTGGACCGGTTCCACCACATCTCCACCTGCGAGGTCTACGGCGACCTCCCGCTCGACTCCGACGAGGTGTTCACCGAAGACACCCCCTACCGTCCCCGGACCCCCTACAACGCCTCGAAGGCCGGCGCCGACCACGCCGTCCGGGCCTACGCCGAGACCTTCGGGCTCCCGGCCACCATCACCAACTGCTGCAACAACTACGGCCCCTACCAGTTCCCCGAAAAGGTCATCCCCCTGTTCACCGCCAAGGCGTTGAACGACATGCCGCTGCCGCTCTACGCCTCGACCCTCAACCGCCGGGAGTGGCTCCATGTCGACGACCACTGCCGAGCCGTCGAGATGGTGCTGGAGAAGGGGGAGGTGGGGGAGACCTACAACGTCGGAAGCGGGGTGGAGGCCAGCATCGAGGAGATCGCCGACGCGGTGCTGGCTGCCACCGGGCGTCCCCAGTCCCTCAAGGAGATCGTCCCCGACCGGCCCGGTCACGATCGCCGGTACCTGCTCGACTCGTCCAAGATCCGGTCCGCCCTGGGCTGGGAGCCGAAGGTGGACTTCGCCGACGGCCTGGCCGCCACCGTGGGCTGGTACGCCGACAACCGGGCGTGGTGGGAGCCGCTGGTCGACCGGGCCCCGGTGGTCGAGGGCGGCTGGATGGGCCCGAGCACCGGCGGACCCGTCCCCGGTCCGTGACCCCACCCCTCCGGGTACTGGTGACCGGTGGCAACGGCCAGCTGGGCCGAGACGTCCGCGACGTCCTGGCCGGGAAGGTGCCCGACGGCGGGGTGCTGCCGGTCGAACGGGACCCGGGCGACATCGAGGTGCTGTCCACCGACATCGACAATCTCGACGTGGTCGACCGGACGGCGGTGGGGGAAGCCTTCGAGTCGTACCGGCCCCAGGTCGTGATCCACGGGGGGGCGTTCACCGCGGTGGACGCCTGCGAGTCGGACCCGGACACCGCCTTCGCCGTCAACGCCATGGGCACCCGCCACGTGGCCGAGGCGTCCCGCCGGGTCGGCGCCCACCTCCTCTATGTCTCCACCGACTATGTCTTCGACGGGACCCTCGACCGGCCCTACGTCGAGTGGGACGCCACCAACCCCCGGTCGGTCTACGGGCGATCCAAGCTGGGCGGCGAGCAGGAGGTGGCGGCGGTCAGCGGGGGTGACGCCACCGTGGTCCGCACCGCCTGGGTGAGCGGGGCCCACGGGGCGAACATGGTCAAGACGGTGCTCCGGCTGGCGGGGGCGGGGGACGGGCCGCTCCGGTTCGTCGACGACCAGCAGGGGACGCCCACCTTCACCGCCGATCTGGCCACCGCCGTCGTCGGGCTGGCCCTGGCCCGCCGGCCCGGAACCTTCCACGTCACCAACCAGGGCGAGACCACCTGGTTCGGGTTCGCCCGGGCCACGCTGGCCGCCGCCGGCCTCGACCCGGCGCGGGTGGAGCCGATCGCCACCGCCGACCTGGATCCGCCCCGCCCCGCCCCCCGCCCGGCCAATTCCAGGCTGGAAAACACCGCCCTCCGCCTGTCCGGGCTCGACCTGCTGCCGGAGTGGACGGCCTCGCTCGGACGCCTGGTCGAGGCGCTGCCGGCGGTGGCGGAACGGGCCTGAACCGGGTTACGTACGATGTTGGGACCGTGCGGGCCGATGTCAGCCGGTGGACCGCCCTCTGACGGGCGCCGATGACGATGGGACAGCCATGAGGGAGACAGGTTCCAGCGGTGGGTTCGGGGGGTCGGGCAACCGGCCCCGCGACGACTCCGATCCGGGTGGCCCGGGTGCCTACTTCGGCCACCGCGGCGCCGCCGTCCGGGTGCTGCCCAATGCCCACGGCCACGCCATCACGGTGATCGGCATGGGCTATGTCGGGCTGCCGACGGCGGCCACCCTGGCCCATCTCGGCCACCGGGTGATCTGCGTCGACTCCGATCCCGACAAGATCGCCCTGCTGTCGGCGGGCACGGTGCCCATCGTCGAGGCCGACCTCCAGGACCTGGTGCGCGAGGGCCAGGCGGCCGGCCGTCTGCGGTTCGTGCCCGGATCCGAGGAGGCGGTGGCCGGTGCCGAGTTCGTCTTCATCTGCCTTCCCACCCCGGAGGGCGTCGACGGCTCGGTCGATCTCTCCTATGTGGAGTCGGTGGCCACCGAGATCGGCCCCCACCTGACGCCCGGCACCATCATCGTCAACAAGTCGACGGTTCCGGTCGGGTCGACCCTGGTGGTCGAGCGGGTGCTCGGCCGCCGGGACATCACCGTGGTGTCGAACCCCGAATTCCTGCGGGAAGGGACGGCGGTGAGCGACAGCCTCCACCCGGAGCGCATCGTGGTCGGCGCCGCCGACCAGGCGGCGGCGGCCAAGGTCGGGAAGCTGTTCTCCGGCACCCACGCCCCCCTGCTCATCACCGACGCCGCCACCGCCGAGACCATCAAGTACGCCTCCAACGCCTTCCTGGCCACCAAGCTCAGCTTCGTCAACGCGGTGGCCGGGCTCTGCGAGGCGGTCGGAGCCGACGTGCGGGACGTGATCCTCGGGCTCGGCTACGACAAACGGATCGGCTTCGAGTTCCTCCGGCCCGGACCCGGCTGGGGCGGGAGTTGCCTGCCCAAGGACACCCGGGCCCTCGTCCACATCGCCGAAGCCGCGGGCTACGACTTCTCCTTCCTGCGGGGGGCCATCGCCACCAACGAGGAGCAGTTCGCCCGGGTGGTCGACAAGGTGAAACAGGCGGTGGCCCGGGCCACCGCCACCTCGGTCGACCTGATGACCCCGACCGGGGGCAACCTGGCCGGCACCGTCATCGCCGTCTGGGGGCTCACCTTCAAGGCTGGCACCGACGACCTGAGGAACTCGCCGGCCGTCGAGATCGTGAAGCGGCTGGTGGCCGAGGGGGCCACCGTGCAGGCCTTCGATCCCACCGTCAAGGTGCCCGACGGCAACCTCTCCACCCGGGTGGCGGAGCTGAGCCACACCGACACCATGGGCACCGTCGCCACCCTGGACGACTCGGTCCGGGCCTTCCCCGACGCCTATGCCGCCTGTGAGGGAGCCACCGCGGTGGTGGTGCTGACCGAGTGGGACGAGTTCCGCTGGCTCGACTTTTCCCAGGTGCTGAAGTTCCTGGTGGCACCGGTGGTGGTCGACGCCCGCAACCTGCTCGACCCGGCCCAGATGCGCCGGTTCGGCTTCGACTACACCGGGATCGGTAGGCGGTGAGCGGTCGCTACGTGGTGCTGGGGGGAGGCGGGTTCCTCGGCTCCCACCTCTGCGACCGGCTGCTCGACCGCGGCGACCAGGTGGTCTGCGTGGATGACTTCTCCACCGGACGGCCCGCCAATGTGGCCCATCTCGCCGGGCACCCGGGGTTCGCCCTGATCGAGGCCGACGTCTGCGAATCCCTGCCGGTCGACGGCCCGGTGACCGGCGTCCTCCATCTGGCCAGCCCGGCCTCGCCGCCCGACTACCTGGCCCGGCCGCTGGCCACCCTGGCCGCCGGGAGCGAGGGGACCGGCCGGGGCCTGGAGCTGGCCGAGGGCCACGGCGCCCGGTTCCTGCTCGCCTCGACCAGCGAGGTCTACGGCGACCCCGAGGTCCATCCCCAGACCGAGGAGTACTGGGGCAACGTGAACCCGGTCGGGCCCCGCAGCGTCTACGACGAGGCCAAACGGTTCGCCGAGGCGCTGACCATGGCCCATCACCGGGAACGGGGGACCGACGTCGGCATCGCCCGGATCTTCAACACCTACGGGCCCCGGCTCCGCCCCGACGACGGCCGGGTCGTCTCCAATTTCCTCGTCCAGGCCCTCCGTGACGAGCCGCTGACCGTCTACGGCGACGGGAGCCAGACCCGGAGCCTGTGTTACGTGGCCGACCAGGTGGCCGGCCTGGTCGCCCTCCTCGACGCCGATCTCACCGGCCCGGTCAACATCGGCAACCCCGACGAGTACACCGTCCTCGAACTGGCCCGGACGGTGATCGAGCTGACCGGCTCGGGCTCGACCATCGTCCACCGGCCGCTACCGTTGGACGACCCGACCCGGCGGCGGCCCGACATCTCGCTGGCCCGGCGGGCCCTCGGGTGGGAGCCGACCACTGACCTCAAAGACGGCCTGGCCCGGACGGCGGCATCTTTCGAGGGTGCAGCCGGCGGGAACCGACCGAGGGAAAGGGAGAACAGTCGTGACTGAAGCCGAGGAGACGGGTCGCCTCGAGGACTGGGACGGCGCCGGCGCCCACCCGGTGTACGCCACCCTGTCGGTCATCGTTCCGGTCTACAACGAGCGCAACACGGTGGCCGAGGTGATCCGGAGGATCCGGGCCGTCGACCTCCCGCTGACCGTCGACGTGGTGGTGGTCGACGACGGCTCGTCCGACGGAACCGACAAGGTGCTGGCCGCCCTCGAGGACTCGACGGTGCGGGTGTTGGTCCACCCGCGGAACCAGGGGAAAGGGGCGGCCATCCGGACCGGGTTGGCCGAGGTCCGCGGCGACCTGGTCCTCATCCAGGATGCCGACCTCGAATACGACCCCGACGACTGGCCCAAGCTGCTCGACCCCATCCTCAAGGGCAAGGCCCGGGTCGTCTACGGCAGCCGGTTCACCGGGGAGCGGATGAACATGCTCCCGTCCCACTGGGTCGGCAACCGGATCCTGTCGCTGGTGACCAACGTGCTGTACTCGTCGACCCTGTCGGACATGGAGACCTGCTACAAGCTCTTCGATCGCCAGGTCATCTCCGGGATCACCATCGAGTCCAACCGGTTCGACTTCGAACCGGAAATCACCGCCAAGGTGCTGCGGAAGGGCCATCGCATCTACGAGGTGCCGATCTCCTACGCCGGACGGGAGATCGATGAGGGCAAGAAGATCACCTGGCGTGACGGGTTCGGGGCGCTGAAGGCCCTGATCAAGTTCCGGTTCTCCCGGCTCGACCCGTGAGCGAGGGCCCCGTCGGCGGTGGCGGGGAGCGGGTCGCGGTGGTGGTGGTGAACTACGAGTCGGGGCCGGTCCTGGCCAGCTGCGTGGCCAGCCTGGAGGCGGAAGCCCCCGCCGAGCTGGTGGTGGTGGACAACGGCTCGACAGACGGCTCGGTGGGCGAGCTGCGCCGGCGGTGCCCGGGCATCGCGGTGGTCGACCCCGGCCGGAACCTGGGCTACGGCGCCGCTGCCAACCGGGGGGCGGCCGCCACCCGTTCCGAGCTGATCCTGGTCTGCAACCCCGACCTGTCGGTCAGGTCCGGGGCGCTGGGCGAGATGGCCACCGCGCTGGACTCGGACCCGGCCATCGCGGTGGTCGGGCCGTTGATCCGGACCCCGGAAGGCGAGCGCTACCCGTCCGCCCGGCAGTTCCCCTCGATGATCGACGCCGCCGGGCACGCGATGCTCGGGCAGTTCGTCCCCCGGAACCGGTTTACCCGCGCCTACCAACAGGCCGACCTGGACCGGGGGGTCGACACCGTGTGGCCGGTCGACTGGGTGTCGGGCGCCTGCTTTCTGGTTCGCCGGTCCGCCTTCGAGCAGATCGGCGGGTTCGACGAGCGGTACTTCATGTACCTCGAAGAGGTCGATCTGTGCTGGCGTCTGGGCCAGGCCGGCTGGCGGGTGGGGTACGCCCCGGCGGCGGTGGTGACCCACCAGCAGGGGGTCTCCACCGACCGGCATCCGTACCGGATGATCATCGAGCACCATCGATCGCTGCTGCGGTTCGCCGGGCAGTCGACGTCCGGATGGCGGCGGGCCCTGCTTCCGCTGGTGGTGGTGGGAATCGGGGTCCGGGCGGTGCTGGCCGGGATCCGGAAGGCGGTCAGCTCCTAGCCGGGCGGGGTCCGGGGCGCACCGAGGGGTGGGGCGCCACCCTGTAGGGTGTCGTCCGATCATGCCCAGCAATTCGACAGGGAAGTGGGTGGCGCGGGCGGCGTCCACCGGAGGCGGGAAGACCTACCGCGGCCAGATGCCGATCAACTGGTACGCGAGTCTGGTGATCATCGTCATCGTCGGTCTCCTGCTGGTCGGCTACAGCCGCTACCAGCGGACTCACAAGGTCAACAACTCGACCGGGCCGCCGACCACCACCCAGACCTGGCACACCGCGCTGGGCATCGACATCTGCGGCACCATCGAGCCCAACCTCCCGGCCAGCACCAACACTGCCAAGACCGGGTTGACCGCCGACGGCACCGGCCTGGTCATCATCACCCCGAAGAACAGCTCCGAATCCGGGGCCAACGCCACCCTGGGCAAGTTCGTGTCCGGCTACAAGGGCCTCACGCTCTCCTCCACCACCCTGGGCTATCCGGGGAAGAAGGTGATGAGCAACGGGGCCACCTGCCCGAAGGGCACCCCCGACGCCGGCAAGCAGGGGTTCGTCAACGTGGTGGACTGGACCAACTACCTGTCCAAGACGTCGACCAGCGTGCAGGGGAACCCCACCTCGCTCAAGTTCGGCGACGGCCAGATGATCACCATGGCCTTCCTGCCGGCCACCGCCAAGGTGCCCAAGCCCCCGGGAACCGTCGTCCAGGCCCTCATCACCGCGGTCCAGACCGGCGCCACCGCCACCACCACGACGACGACCGTGCCCGGCACCGCCACCACCGCGCCGGCCACCGCGACGACCGCGCCCGCCACCGCCACCACCGCGCCGGCCACCGCCACCACCACCCCAACGGCGACGACTGCGGCACCGACCCCGTGAAAAGCTCTGGCGGACCTGGCCGGTGAGAGCGGTCGTCCTGGTGGGCGGCGAGGGGACCCGGCTCCGTCCCCTGACGTTGACCACGCCCAAACAGATGCTTCCCATCGTGGAGCATCCGATGATCGAACGGGTGCTCGGCCACCTGGCCCGCCACGGCATCGACGACGCCGTCCTCTCGCTCGGGTACCGACCTGACGCCTTCATCAACGCCTACCCGGACGGGACGGTGGCCGGCATCCGGATCTCCTACGCGGTGGAGCCCACCCCGTTGGACACCGCCGGCGCCATTCGGTTCGCCGCCGACCATGCCGGCAT
This sequence comes from Acidimicrobiales bacterium, assembly GCA_035551535.1. Lineage (GTDB taxonomy): Bacteria > Actinomycetota > Acidimicrobiia > Acidimicrobiales > RAAP-2 > DASZIT01. The sequence goes on from DASZNG010000019.1 coordinate 12,384, forward strand.
CGGCGAACCCTTCGTGGTGGTGAACGGCGATGTGCTCACCGACCTCGACATCAGCGGGCTGATCGCTTTTCACCGGGAGCACGGATCGGAGGCCACCATCAGCCTGACCCCGGTCGACGATCCGTCGGCCTTCGGGGTGGTACCCACCGATGCCGACGGAAAGGTCGAGGCGTTCATCGAGAAGCCGCCCCGCGACGAGATCCCGACCAACCTGATCAACGCCGGCACCTACATACTCGAGCCTTCGGTCCTGGCCCGCATCCCCGAGGGACGCCGGGTGTCAATCGAGCGGGAGACGTTCCCGCAACTGGTCGAGGACGGCTCCCTCTACGCCCAGGGCTCGGATGTCTACTGGATCGACACCGGTACCCCGGACGCCTACCTTCGGGCCCATGCCGACCTGCTGCTCGGCCGGCGCGGGGTCGCCCCCGCGCCCGACGCGGTGGAGGACGGCTCGCTGGGCATCGGAGTCTGGCGGATCGGGCAGGTCGACGTGCACAGCGATGCGTTGACCCGTTCGCTGCTCGGCCACGGCGCCCAGGTCGATGCCGGTGCCACCATCGACGAATCGGTCATCGGCCATGGGTCGGTCATCGAAGAGGGCGCCTCAGTCAAGGGCTCGGTGCTGCTCCCCGGGGCTCGCATCGCGGCCAGCGCGTCGGTGGAGGGGTCGATCATCGGCCCGGATGCCACCATCGGCCAGCGCTGCGTGATCCAACCGCTGTCGGTCATCGGTGCTGACGCGGTGACCGCCTCCGGCACCGTCGTCGACGGTGGTCGCGTGCCGGCCGAGGTCTAGTCGGGTGCGCACCCTGGTCACCGGAGGTGCCGGCTTCATCGGCTCGACCCTGGTGGACCGGCTGCTGGCCGAAGGCCACTCGGTGGATGTCGTCGATGACCTGTCGACCGGCTCGCTGGCCAATCTGGCCGAATCACGGGCGACCGCCGGCCACCGCCTGACGGTGAACAACCTCGATGTCCGTTCGGCCGAGGTGGTGGACCTGATGATCCGGCGGCATCCCGAGGTGGTGTTCCATCTCGCCGCCCAGGTCGATGTCCGGCTGTCGGTGGAGCAGCCGATCTTCGATGCCGACGTCAACCTGCTCGGGACGCTCCGCATCCTCGAGGGGGCCCGGGCCTCCGACGTCAGCCGGGTGGTGTTCGCCGCCAGCGGCGGGACGCTCTACGGCGACCCGGACCCGGCCGACCTGCCCATCAAGGAGTCGCTTCCCCACGGCCCGCTGTCGCCCTACGGGGTGTCGAAGAAGGCGGCCATCGACTACCTGGTCGCCTACCGGGAACTGCACAACCTGGAGTTCGCGGCGTTGGCCCTGGCCAACGTCTACGGGCCGCGCCAGGATCCCCACGGCGAGGCGGGGGTGGTGTCCATCTTCGCCGAGCGCCTCCTCCGGGGCCAGACGATCACCATCTACGGCGACGGGGAGCAGACCCGTGATTTCGTCTTTGTCGACGACGCCGTCGACGCTTTCGTGCGGGCGGCGACCAAAGGCGGGGGACTGGTGTGCAACATCGGGACCGGTCAGGAGACCTCGGTCAACGACCTCTTCGGCGAGCTCACTGCCCAGGCCGGTGTCCGGGTCCCGGTCGAGCACGCCCCGGTGCGCCCCGGCGAGCTGCTGCGGAACAGCCTCGACCCCGGCCGGGCCGGCATCCACCTCGGATGGAAACCCTGGACCTCGCTCGGAACCGGGGTAGCTGCGGTCCTCGACTTCGTCCGCCAACAGATCGGCGCCACCGCCGACTGACCGTCCGTGGTCGGGGCGCCCTCAGAGGGGACGGCTGACGGCGGCGAAGGCGGCCTCCCGGTCGACGTAGGCCTTGATCTCGATGGCGTTGCCGCTCGGATCCAGGATCTTCGCTTTGCGCTGTTCACGGGGCGTACCCGGGTAGTCGATGGTCACCGGAGCCAGCCACCGCACCGGGTGCCCACCCACCCGTTGGAGGAGTTCGTCGAGCTCGTCGCCGGTGAGGGTGACTCCGAAATGGCGTACCCCCCGTTGCTCGTCGTCCAGCACCTGATCCGGGCGCTCCTGCAAGGTCAGCTGCATTCCGTAGAACCAGACGTCGCTGCAGCCGGGAAGTTCCCGTCCCGGCGCGCAGCCCAGCGCCTCGATGTAGAAGCGTCGCGCCTCGGCCAGGTCGAGCACCGGAAGCGACAGATGCAGGATCGGCTCCACAAACAAACGCTACTGCGGAGGCAGATCGGCGACCAGATCGGCCCGCATCCCGCCGGTGCGCTCGGACCGAGGCCCCAGGTACTACACTGGTGAAGTCCTGGTGCGCATCAATTTCGCGACAGGCCACGGTCGGGGCCTCCCCCCGTCGTCCCCCACTGTCGCACGAAAGCGCTTCCATGCCCCTGCCCCAACCTTCGTTCGCCGATCTCGGCGTGCCCTCTGACATCGTCGCCGCCCTCAAGGCGCGATCGATCATCACCCCGTTTCCCATTCAATCCGCCACCGTCATCGACGCCATGGCCGGCCGCGACGTGTGCGGCAAGGCCCCGACCGGATCGGGCAAGACCCTGGCCTTCGGGATCGGTGCGGTGGCCCGGCTCACCGGCAAGCCATCCCGGCCCAAGCATCCCCGGATGCTGGTGCTGACCCCCACCCGCGAGCTCTGCGCCCAGGTCGCCTCCGAGTTGGCCACCCTGTGTTCCTCCCGGAACCTGCGGGTGGAGACCTTCTACGGAGGCGTCGGCTACGGGCCGCAGCTCAAGTCCCTGTCCCGCGGGGTGGACATCGCGGTGGCGTGCCCGGGCCGGCTCGGCGACCTGATCGAGCGGGGCAGCATCCGCCTGGATGCCGTCGAGATCGTGGTCATCGACGAGGCCGACCGGATGGCCGACATGGGATTCCTCCCCGATGTCCGCCGGTTGCTCGACCAGACTCCGAGCTCCCGACAGACCCTGCTGTTCTCAGCCACCCTGGACGGCGACATCGACGTGCTGGTGAAGCGCTACCAGAAAGATCCCGTCCGGCACGAGCTCGAAGCCGAGAAAGATGCCAGCGAGGCGGTGCATCTGTTCTGGAAGCTGTCGTCGGGCGACCGGGTGGAGACCACGGCATCGATCGCCGCCGCCTCGGGCCCGACCATCGTGTTCTGCCGCACCAAGCACAGCACCGACCGGATCGCCCGCCAGCTCGAGCAGCGCGGGGTTCGGGCGGCGGCCATCCACGGCGACCGGAGCCAGAAGCAGAGGGAGCGGGCCCTCGAGTCGTTCGTCCGGGGTTCGGTGGATGCCTTGATCGCCACCGACGTTGCCGCCCGCGGCATCCACGTCGACGGGGTGAACGCGGTCGTCCACTTCGACCCTCCGACCGACGCCAAGGACTACGTCCACCGCTCGGGGCGCACGGCCCGGGCCGGCGCCACCGGGGTGGTCATCAGCTTCGTGACGCCGGACAAGACCGGCGCGGTCAAGCGGATCCAACGGGACCTGGGCATCCGGACGGGAATCGACCACCCGGATATGGCCAAGATCTCCGAGGTGATCGGCGAGGCACCGCCCCGTCGGACCTCTACGGCGTCCGTGTCATCCAACGGGTCGTCCAGCGGGTCGGACCGACCGGGACGGTCGAATGGCTCGGCGCGCACCGGGAAGCCGTGGAAGCCGCGCCCGGGCTCGAGCCGAGGCCCGGGCAAGGGACCGCGGGTCCACGGGTCTGAATCAGGTTCGGGGAACGGGAACGGTGGTGGCCACAAGAAGAAACTCGGGGCTACCACCAGCTGGAGCAAGTCCGGCAAACCCGGTTCCAAGCCTTCGGCCGGGCGTGGCTATGCGGGAAACGGCAAAACCGGTGGAGCCAAGACCGGTGGTGGGTCCCGCTCCCACGGCCATGGTGGACAGAACGGGGCCGGCAAGCAGGTTGCCGGCGCCGGCGGCCGCCGGGGCCGCTGACCCCACAACGTCGGTCGTTCGTGCCATCCAACTCTGGCGACCTCTAGCGTCGTAGGCACCCACGGCACCGGGAAATGAGGGTCCGGATGGATGAAAGCCAGTGGATCGGCGTGAGATCGCCGGAGTTCCGCGCCATTTCCGAGCGGATCAAGGTGGCGACCCGACTCTCCTCCAAGCTGAGCCGATACTGCTGGGACGAGCCGGAGCAGATCCGCGAAGTCTTCGAGGAGCTGATCGGCAAGCCCGTTGACGACACATTCCACCTCATCCCTCCCTTCTATGCGGACTACGGGCTGAACATCACCATCGGTCGGGCCGTCTTCATCGGCTACGAGTGCATGTTCACCGGACACGGAGCCATCGACATCGCGGACGAGGTCATGATCGCCAACAAGGTCAACCTGGTTACCGTCGGTCACCCGGTAGAGCCGGACAAGCGACGGGCCTACATCACCGTGGAACCGATCACGATTGAGAGGAACGTGTGGATCGGGACCGCGGCCACGGTCCTGCCCGGAGTGACCATCGGCGCGGATTCCGTCGTCGGAGCCGGGGCCGTCGTGACCCACGACGTCCCTCCGGCGACCCTGGTGGGGGGCGTGCCCGCGGCTGTCATCAGGCATCTGTAGCCGAGCAACGCCACGGTCCCACTCTGCCGGATGACGGTCAGATCGTCACTGCCTCCTCGCGTCTCTCGAAGACGGTCATTCGGCTGATCAGACTGCCATTGAATTGGTACCGATGGTAGACGACTGCAGGCGCCATGAGCGGGTTGCCAAGGAGGTCGAGGATGCGCTGGTCGACGAGCGCAACCAGGTCGTCGTCGACCGCCAAGAAACCCGTCGGGACGACATGGGGAGCAACAACGGCAAACTGGGCCTCCCAGTACTGCCGGATGGCCGGCTTACCTTCGAGCACGATCCCGTGAGCTACGTCGGGCCACCGGACGTCGTCGACCATCATGGCGAGCAGGTCGTCGATCTTTCGGTCGTTGAAGAGACGGTAGGCACACTCCAGGGAGGCCACCTTCTCGGTGCTGTCCACCCCCAAACTGTACGTCGGGTCGTTTGCTATGACTCGGGTATCTGAGCTCGATCCCAGAGCATCCGCTGGCGATCGTCAGCGCCGAGATGCGCGGGCTCGGTCGATTCGATGAAATCGAGGAGCGCATCAATGAACTGCTCGGGCGCTTCAATCTGAGGGAAGTGGCCGACGCCCTCGATGATCACCAATCGGCTCCCGGGTATGGCCTGGTGGGCGGCGTGCGCGTGGCTTACCGGGATGATGTCATCCCGGTCTCCCCAGATGATCAAGGTTGGCATGGGAGCCGCCA